>CAMHPC010000034.1 GCA_946186945.1 uncultured Prevotella sp. | reverse complement strand
AGCGGCACGGCTGGGCAGCCATCTGCCATGCAGAGGCGGCACGCATGTACGGACTGAAGGTTTTGGAGGACGGCATAGAGGACAACAAGCACAACTTCACCCGCTTCTTGGTGTGCTGTACCCCTCAGAAAGCCGACATGCTCAGACCGCTGACCGAGTCGAACAAATCGAGCATAGTGTTCTCTTTGCCACACGAGGAGGGTAGCCTCTCGGCAGTGCTTGCCATACTGTCGTTTTACAAAATCAGTCTGACGAAGATTCAGTCGTTGCCCATCATCGGCAGGGAGTGGGAGTATCTGTTTTACGTGGATGTGGTGTTTGAAAATATCAACCGCTATCGACAGGCGATAGATGCCATCATACCGCTCACCCGCTCGCTGAACATACTGGGAGAGTACAAGGAAGGACTTTAAAACAACATTGCCAGGGCTGGTGCCCTGGCAATGTGGTTTTTATCTGGGATTATTTTCTGCGAAGATTGCCATTCGCTCGTCGAGGGGGTCGTACTGGTAATCGGAGATGAATGAAGTGCACACCCTGAGGCCCTCCTGATGACTGCCGGTAGTGATGAGGCATATGGCACTCACACCATAATACATCAGTTCGTGAGCCAGTTGTCCGCTTGTCATGCCCGGATATCCTATGGTGAAATAGAAACCGTCGGCTATGGGGCGGTCCAGGTCGGTATCGTACACCACATAGAAGCCGTGGCGTAGGAATATCTCCTTCAGGCGTTTTGCCCTTTCACCGTATACGTGCACCTCGCTGCGGAAGTCGTACTCACCATCGCATGCAGCCTGCATCATGGCAGCCATGGCCATCTGAGCACTATGACTGGTGCCCGATGAGAGAGCATAGAGCATGCGTGTGGAGAACACCATGCCGAAGGGCAGTCCCTCGTACCGTGCGCTGAGAGCATCGAAATGTCGGTGGAAGAGCGCATTGCTGATACAGGTGACACCTATGCGCTCGCCGGCATAACTGAATGCCTTGCTACCGCTGATGAGCAGCATGTAATTGTCGGTGTAGCGTGCCACAGTGGGTTGATAGGGCGGCTGGAAGGGAGTGCCCAGGTCCTGCCGGAAGTCCATGGCGAAATATGCCAGGTCCTCCATCACCACCACATCATACTGAGTGGCAAGTGCGCCAATATCAGAGAGTTCCTGCTCGGTGAGACATATCCATGCAGGGTTGTTGGGATTGCTGTATACTATGGCGCAGATATTGCCCTGAGAGAGATAACTCTCCAGTTTCGGGCGCAGTTTCTCGCCACGATAGTCGTACACATCGAAGGTGACGAAGGGCACCCCCTGCACCTGCAGTTGCATCTTCTGCACAGGGAAGCCGGGGTCTATGAAGAGCACCGTATCCTTGCCCTTCTGCGCCTGCGAACAGGTGAGGAAGGAAGCGAAGGTGCCCTGCATGCTGCCACACACAGGTATGCAGCCCTCGGGATTGATGTCGATGCCGATGAATGCCTTGACGAAGCGTGACGCCTGCTCTTTGAGAGCGGGATTGCCCTGTATGTCGGGATAACTGTGTGCTATACCCTCGTTGAGTGCCTTGATCTGGGCATCCACTCCCACCTTGGCTGCAGGCAGTCCGGGTATGCCCATCTCCATCTTGATAAACTCCACGCCCGACTCCTTTTCCGCGTATTCGGCGATGGCCTTCACCTCGCGGATAGTAGCCTTGGCGAAATCCTGTATGCCATACTTCTCTATGGCACCGTCGATTAGCGACCTAGAGATAGGAGTATCCTTCATGACTGTGCTTCTTTACCTATGGCCAGAGCCTTGATGTTTGCCTCGACCACAGCGTCGCCCTTACGTGCGAACACCCGTCGGATAGCGTTCTCCAGTTTCTCGTACTCAATACCCAGTGCCCTCTGTGCGGCTCCGAGCAGTATCACGTTTGCCGAGCGTGGCACACCGTTGTCCTTCGCCAGTTTGTCGATATCAAACACCACTACGTTCTTCACCTTCTTCAGGTCGTCCATGATGCGTTGTATATCGGGGTAGTTGGGTATGTTGACGAAGGGATTGGAAGCGGTGATAATCCATCCCTCCTCGCTGAGGAAGGGCAGGTATCTGAGAGCCTCCATGGGTTCCATGGATATGATTACGTCTGCCTGTCCGCGTGCTATGAGGTCGCTGGCTATGGGCGAAGAAGATATGCGCAGATTGCTCTGCACGTCGCCTCCCCGTTGCGACATGCCGTGCACCTCAGCCTGTTTGATATACAGATTTTCATTCATGGCAGCCTCGCCTATGATAGTAGCGATAGAGAGGATGCCTTGTCCTCCCACACCGCAGAGTATGATATCAGTTTTCATTTTTTAGCCTCCTTAGATTTTTTTTGTTTCAGGTGTCTTTGCAGCGTTTGCATACACTCGCGTCGCGGTATGATGACACTCACCCCGTGGTAGTTGATTTCATCCCTTATGACCTGAGTGATTTCCGGCATGTTCTTCGGCAGGGGCACCACCACCTTCAGGTGTGCTTCGTCTACTCCCAGTCCGCGGCAGATAGCCTCAAACTTATTGGTGCCCGCCGAGTCTTGTCCGCCGGTCATGGCAGTGGTGAGATTGTCGCTGATGATGACGGTGATGTCGGCATTCTCGTTTACTGCATCGAGCAGTCCTGTCATACCGGAGTGTGTGAAGGTAGAGTCGCCTATGACAGCCACTGCGGGCCACTGTCCTGCATCGGCAGCGCCCTTAGCCATGGTGATGCTTGCTCCCATGTCTACGCATGAGTGTATGGCACGGTAGGGTGGCAGGAAACCGAGGGTATAGCAACCGATATCACCAAACACGCGTGGGTTGTCATACTCTTTCAGCACCTCGTTGAGTGCGGCATACACATCGCGGTGTCCGCATCCCTGGCACAGTGCTGGCGGTCTGCCCACCACATCTTCGCAAGCGTCGTATCCCTGTTTCACCGGTATGCCCAGTGCCTGGCGCACAGCATCGGGATTGAGTTCGCCGGTGCGTGGCAGTTCGCCGGTGAGACGTCCTTTTATCTGCGTATTGGTGATGAGAGTGCCCCTCACCTGTTCCTCGATAAAGGGTTGTCCCTCCTCCACCACGAGTAGTGAGTGGCACATGTCTGCCAGTGTGCGCACCAGTTTCTTGGGCAGCGGGTAGCGACTGATTTTCAGTATGGGGAAGGGGCATCCGTCGGGGAAGCACTCGCACACATAGTTGAACGCAATGCCCGATGCAATGATACCCAGTGTATGGTCAGTGCCCTCGATGAGGGTGTTGTATGCAGAGGAGGCAGCCTCGTCCTCGAGTTGCTGCTGCTGTGCCGTCACCAGGTCGTTGCGCCGACGGGCATTGGCGGGCAGCAGCACCCAGTTGGCAGCCACTGCGTTGTAGTTGAGTTCGTTCATCGCCCTTGCCTCGTCCTTGAGTTGCACCACAGCCCTGGAGTGCGCCATACGTGTGGTGACACGCATGAGCACGGGCAGGCAAACCCGTTCGGAGTAGTCGAATGCCTCTGCCATCATGTCGTACGCCTCCTGTTGCGAGGTGGGTTCGAAGGTCGGTATCATGGCAAATTTGCCGTAGAAGCGACTGTCCTGTTCATCCTGCGAGGAGTGCATGGAAGGGTCGTCGGCAGCGAGCACCACTATACCGCCGTTGGTACCCGTCATGCCTGAGTTGACGAAGGGGTCGGCACACACGTTCATGCCCACATGTTTCATACACACCAGTGCTCTCTTACCCATGAACGACATGCCGAGAGCAGCCTCCATGGCAGTCTTCTCGTTGGTGCACCATTTACGGTGCACATTTCTCTCAATGGCGAGAGGCGAAGCCTGTATATACTCCGTGATTTCTGTAGAGGGAGTGCCCGGGTAGGCGTATACGCCGCTTATGCCGGCATCGAGAGCCCCCTGTGCTATGGCCTCATCACCTAAAAGCAGTTTTTTCTTCATAATAAGATATTTTGGAAAAACAAAGGTTGGTTAAAATTTCTATTTATTAGATTGCAGTTGTTCGCAGAAGAACTGTGCTATCTGTCTGAGCAAGTGTTTGCGTGTATTGCCTCCGTAGATGCTGTGGTTGCGGTTGGTATAGACGAGTTGTCTGAAGTCCTTGCCCTCCTGCACCAGAGCCTCAGCATACTCGAACGTGTTCTGCGGGTGCACATTATCGTCTGCCAGTCCGTGACAGAGGAGCAGTGCTCCATGCAGGTCCTTTGCCCTGCCTATTGGACTCACGTCATATCCGGCTGCGTTTTCCTGTGGTGTGCGCATGAATCGTTCGGTGTAGATGGAATCGTAGAAGCGCCAGTCGGTGGGTGGTGCCACTGCCACACCTGCGCGGAACACCGGTCGTCCCTCGCTCATGCTCATGAGGGTGCAGAAGCCGCCAAACGACCATCCCCATATACCTATGCGCTGCGGGTCTACGTATGGCAGCGAGCCGAGGTAGAGGGCTGTCTCCACCTGGTCGCGTGCTTCGAGTTCACCCATCCGCAGATATATCATTTTCTCGAAGTCGGCTCCTCGTCCGCCCGTGCCCCGTCCGTCGACGCAGGCCACGATGAATCCCTGCTGAGTGAGATACTGGTCGAAGAGTCCGCCTCGTCCCATGCTGCCTATCGCCCAGGAGTCGACTACCTGCTGACTGCCCGGTCCGCTATACTGATACAGGATGACGGGATATTTCCTGTCGGCACTGAAGTCTGTGGGTTTTACCATCCATCCGTTGAGTGTCACCCCCTCGGATGTGGTGAATGTGAAGAACTCCTTTGCGGGCAGCCGGGCATCATGTATCTTCTGGCTCAGTGCCTTGTTGTCCTCCACCACGTGTTGTGTCTTGCCGTCGGCGCGGCATATCTCAAACAGGTAGGGGTGGTTGGCATCGCTCCATGTGTGTATGAAGAGTGTGAAGTCCTTACTCCATATGGCACTGTGCGTGCCCCCATTCTGTGCTGTGGCGATGACGGTGGTTCGTTTCAGGGTGGATGCATACAGTTCGCGCTGCATGGGCGACACGCCTGCCGCCTGATAGTATGCCGTGCCTGTCTTCTCATTATATCCATACACGTCCGTCACCTCGTATTTGGCATGGGAGAGGGTGCCGAGGAGTTTTCCTTTCATATCATACAGATAGAGTTGCATAGAGCCGCTCCGGTCGGATGCCAGCAGTATATGTTTGTCGGTGACCTGTGTCATCTCCATTGCCTCCTCTTTGATATACTTGTCGGCCTCTTCGCTGATGATGGCAGTGCAGTGGGCGTCCTTCACATTGGCAGCATAGATATCCCAGCGGTTCTGCAGTCTGTTCATACGGTAGATGAGCACCGTGTGGTTATCGGCTGTGGGAAGGATGCGTGGCAGGTAGTCGTCAGAGGCGAGTGGCAGGTCAAAATGTCGTGTCTGCATGGTGTTCAGGTCGCATGTCCATGCGGTGACCACAGAGTTTTGTTCTCCAGCCTTGGGGTACTTGTAACTATAGCAGCCTGGGTAGAGTTTGTATTCATCGCGTGTGGGGTTCTTGCCGCCGAAGAGTTGTAGCGAGTAGGTTTTCACCTGACTTTCGTCGTATCTGAGCCATGCTATGTGGTTGCCGTCGTGTGTGAAGGCGAAGGCGCGGTTGAAGCCAAATTCCTCCTCGTTCACCCAGTCGGGTATGCCATTGATTATCTCGTTGAACTTCCCGTCGTGGGTGATTTGTTGTGTCTTTGTCTCTTTATCGAGGGTGGTGACATAGATATTTCCTTCCGACACGAAGGCTATGCGTTTTCCGTCGGGCGACCACATCGGCACCTGTTCGTAGTCGAGTTCTGAGAGTCGGCAGTCTTCTCCTGTCTCGAGGTCGTAGATGAAGTGTACTGCCTTGTACGACCTGCGGTACACCCTTTCGGTGCGTGTGCGTATGATGATTTTGTCCTCGTTGGGCGAGAGTGTGTAGTCGTCTATCTCATTCACTCCCATGTCCTCCACCGAGACCAGTCGTCTGACGAGTTTATTGTCCTTGAGACTGTAGAGGTCGATGCTGTAGCCTGAGTCTGACAGGCGTGTATAGTGCTGTCCGTCTGCCATCATGGTGACCGACCGCATGTATTCGGGTGCGTACTCTGGTCCTGCCACATCGTCGATGGTGAGGGCAGTGTTTTCAGCGTTGGTTTGTTGTTGAGGTGTGGCAGCAGTTTGTACATCGGCCTGCTGTGCCATGGCGAGGTTTGTAGCAGCCATGATTGTCAGTATAGCGAAAAGTTTATTTCTCATTTCCTACCATTTATAGTATCTTGCAAATTTACGATTAAGTGAGAGAAATACAAAATGAAAGACGAAGTTTTTCATTTTTATTTCCGAGCGTGAGTAACTTCAGCGAAGCTAAATTCGATTAAGTGAGAGAAATACAAAATGAAAGACGAAGTTTTTCATTTCTGGCACAAAAAGAACGCCTTCCTCAGACCGATTGTCGGAGGAAGGCGCAGTGTTAATCTCTCGTTATATATGTAAAAAATGTATTTAGTCTTTCAGTACGTTGACCAGCAGCGAAGCCACTGAGGTGACGATACCGATGAACGAGAACCAGAGTGTGGTAGAAGAGCCGATACCTGAGTTTTTGGCTTTCACGCTGTTGGGTTCCACGTATATCACATCGTTCTGCTGCAGGTAGAAGTAGGGTGAGTTGATGACATTGGCGTCGGTGAGGTCGAGTCGGTGTGCCGACTTCTCGCCTGTGGCACTCTCTCGTATGAGCAGCACGTTCTTACGTTTACCATAGATGGAGAGGTCGCCGGCAGATGCAAGAGCCTCGATGATTGACATCTTCTCTGTAGAAACTGGTATCACCTTCGGACTGCCCACCTCACCGAATACAGTGACACGGTATGAGGCCATGCGCACGGTAACTACGGGGTGTTCGTTCTTGCTGAGGTAAGGTGCTATCTTGCTTTCCACCAGGGTCTCGCACTCGTTCTTGGTGAGGCCTGCCACGTGCATCTTGCCTACGATGGGGAAGTTGATTTCACCATTGTTGTCCACCAGGTATCCCTGCAGTGAACCATTGCCGCTGGAGAGTTGACCTGTGGCACCCACGGTATTCGACACACTGAGGTTGAAGGGCGATGAAGCCAGGGGGTCTGAGGTGTGAACTGTGATGGTGAGCAAATCTTTCGGCATGATACGTGCATCGTACAGGCCCTTGGACGCTGCCAGACTGATAGAATCGATATTCTGGAAATAGGGTATTTGCTTACTGGTCTGGCAACTATCCATTATCAGAACCATGGCGAGAGCCAGGATAGGTAGGAAAATTTTCTTCATAAGATGTCTATGCGATTAAATTTTTGCAAAGTTACGTTTAATTTTTTTAACACCCAAACAAAACATTGTTTTTTTCGTCATCTATCACCTGTCTGAGGGGAATAGCCACGAAATCACGCTGCATCATGAGTGGGTGTGGTATCTTGAGTTGCGGTGTATCCACCGTGATATCGTCGTATAGCAGTATGTCGATATCTATGACACGGTCGTGATAGATGCCGTTGACTGACTTCTCCGTTCGTCCCATGAGTCGTTCGATATGCTGTGTGACGGCGAGCAGTTGTTGCGGTGAGAGCGTGGTGCTCACCCTTGCCACGGCGTTCACATAACCGTGTTCTGACTGGTATCCCCACGGTTCGGTGTAGATGAGGTCGGAGAGTCGTATCACCTGTCCCACGTGTTGGCTGATGAGTCTGACGGCGCGTAATATGTTTCTGCGTCGTCTGCCGAGGTTGGAACCGAGAGCCAGGTAGGTGTCGTGCCTGAGGTGGGAGTTCATCAGTCGTCGAGTATGAGCATGGCATCGCCGTAGCAGCCAAACTTATATCCGTTTTGCGAAGCCTTGTCGTATGCCTCCATCACCAGTTCGTATCCACCGAAGGCGCATGTAGACATGAGCAGAGTGGACATGGGATGATAGAAATTGGCTATCATGCTGTTGGCGAGTTTAAACTCGTAGGGTGGGAAGATGAACTTGTTGGTCCAGCCCTCATACTGTTTGAGTTGTCCGTCGGTACCCACGGCTGTCTCGGTGGCTTTTGCCACACTGGTGCCCACGGCGCAGATGCGTCGTCCCTCCTGGCGGGCATTGTTCACGATATTGCATGCCTCGGCACCGATAAACATCTGTTCGTTGTCCATCTTGTGTTTGGTGAGGTCCTCTACCTCTATGGTATTGAAATTGCCGAGTGCGCAGTGCACGGTGACGAAGGCGAAGTTGATGCCGCGTATCTCCATGCGTTTCATCATCTCGCGTGAGAAGTGCAGTCCTGAGGCTGGAGCGGTGACGGCACCTTCGTTTTTGGCGAAGATACACTGGAAGCGTTCCATATCCTCCTGTTCCACGGGTCGGCGGTCTACGATATAGTGTGGCAGCGGTGCCTCGCCCAGTGCGAAGAGGTCGCGTTTGAACTCATCGTGCGGACTGTCGTAGAGGAAGCGCAGTGTCCGTCCTCGGGAAGTGGTGTTGTCGATTACCTCTGCCACCATGGTGCCGCTGTCATCGAAGAAGAGTTTGTTGCCGATACGTATTTTGCGCGCGGGTTCCACGAGTACGTCCCACAGTCGCATGTCGGCATTGAGTTCCCTGAGCAGGAACACCTCTATTTTGGCGTCGGTTCTCTCTTTCGTGCCGTAGAGGCGTGCGGGGAAAACCTTGCTGTCGTTGAAGATGAAGGTATCGTTCTCGTCGAAGTAGTCGAGTACGTTGCGGAAGTCGAGGAAGACGGGGTTTCCGTCTTTATCCTCAAGAGTATTTCCCTTGTCATCAGTCTTGAACATATCGATGGTTTGCGACTTACGGTGCAGCACCATGAGTTTACATTCATCGCGGTGGTATGAGGGATACAGTGCCACCTGTTCGTCTTCGAGTTTAAATCTGAATTGAGAGAGTTTCATATACTCCTTGTTTTATTTATAATAGTTTTTTTGCTTTTGCCCTTTTGGGGCGTGTTTTTTTCATCCTTACCCAGGGCGATGCCCTGGGCTTGGGGCTCTATGCCCTTTCAGGGCGGGGTTTGTTCTTTGGCCTTTTTCGGGGCGGGGTTTTGCTTTTGCCCTTTCAGGGCGGGGTTCTTTGCTTTTTCAGGGTGTGTGTTTTTACTCCTTATTATATTTTATGTCTTGGGTGTCGAGCCATTCGGAGAAGTGGTCGTAGTTGATGCATTGGTCTACGGTCACGTCGCCCACCCTGGTGCGTCGCAGGTTTACGAGGTGGGCACCCGAATTGAGAGCCTGTCCGATGTCTCGTGCCAGTGCCCTGATATAAGTGCCTTTGCTGCACACCACGCGGATAGTGAGCGTCATGTGGGCTGCATCAAACTGCATGAGTTCTATCTCGTCTATTTTCAGTGTCTTTGCCTTGAGTGTCACCTCTTTGCCATCGCGCATGAGGTCGTATGCCCGTTTTCCGTCTACCTTGCATGCCGAGTATTCGGGTGGCACCTGCTGTATCTCCCCCACGAACTGCGTGAGCGTCTGTCGTATCAGCGGTTCATCGATATGCTCTGTGGGGAAGTGAGCATCCACCGGGTGTTCGCGGTCGAACGACGGTGTGGTGGCACCCAGTTGGAGTTGCGCCACATACTCCTTGCTTTGTTTCTGCCAGTGGTCGATGAGTTTTGTCGCCCTGCCGGTGCACAGTGTGAGTACACCTGTGGCGAGGGGGTCGAGTGTGCCTGCGTGCCCCACCTTGAGTTTGCGCACCTTGAGTTTCTGGCACAGCAGGTATCTGACATGAGCCAGAGCCTTGAAACTGGTTATGCCGTATGGTTTATCGATATTTATGATGACACCTTCGTAGAAATTCATCAGTCAACCATAACCAGTGAGTGTCCGGTCCAGAGCAGTATGAGTATGACTGCACCCACGATGATGCGGTAGATACCGAACGATTTAAATCCGTATTTAGTGACGAAAGCCACGAACCATTTCATGGCGAAGAGGGCTACTATGAACGCCACCACCGAGCCCAGCAGCAGCATCATGATATTGTTGGTTGTAGCCCAGTCGGTATTAGCGTCCTTGGCGAAGAGCACCTCTATGAGGTCGAGCCCGGTGGCGGCTGCCATGGTGGGCACGGCGAGGAAGAACGAGAATTCGGCGGCTGCACGGCGTGTGAGGCGCTGTGCCATGCCGCCCACGATGGTAGCCATGGAGCGCGACACGCCAGGTATCATGGCTATGCACTGGAAGAGTCCGATGCGGAACGCCCTTGGCACGGTGAGTTTTGTCTTCTCGCTGCCGCGACTGAATATCCTGTCGCACACGAGCATGAAGAGTCCACCCACCACGAGCATGATTGCCACCACCTGCACACTCTCGAGCAGCGAGTCGATGATGCCCGACTTCTTGGCGAGGAACCCGATGATGGCTGCGGGTATGAACGCCACGAGCAGTTTCCAGTAGAAGTCCCATTTATGCAAGAAAGCCTCTATCCTGCTGCTGCCCGCCGGTGCCGGTGTGCGGTCGAGGCGGAAGAAACGGTGCCAGTAGAGGCATACCACCGAGAGGATGGCACCAAACTGTATGATGATGGTGAAAGCCTTGACGAAGGGCGTACTCTCTATATCCATGAGGTTTTGTGCTATGATCATGTGTCCGGTGGACGATACGGGCAGAAATTCCGTCAGTCCCTCAATGATAGCGAGCACAATAGTTTGCAGTATAGTCATTGTGTGTAATGTTATTTCTTTATTTCGGTCAGGGTGTTGTCGCTGTCCACCTTATTATTTTTGGGTTTGCGCACTATGGCATAGATGATAGACACGAAACCCAGGAAGCATACCACGGGTGCCACCTTGATGCGCATGGCACTGAAGATGTCGGGATTGAACTCAGTATCCGACGTGCTGCCGCCGCTCATGAGTATGAAACCGATGACAATCACCGCTACTCCTATGGCGAGGAGGGTGAAGTTGGTGCGGTCAAACGCGTAATTTTGTCTGTCCATAAAATTATGTTTATGAAAAAAATGCAGAATTTATTGTTTGTACAGTTCACCTGCCTTCATGCGCAGGAATTTGTTCACTGAGAGCCATGAGCAGAAGGTGGTGATGATGATGCCGCACACGAGCACGGCACATCCGGTGATGAAGAGCACACGCCAGGTGATGACCTTCATCACATCGGGCTCGTAGGTGAAGAGCACATACACGCCGGTGCCCAGCACCGCGCATGCCACGATGCCTGCCACCAGTCCGAGCACCACCGCCTGACGGATGAAGGGTGCGCGGATGAAGCCCCACGAGGCACCCACCAGTTTCATGGTGTGTATGCTGAAACGGCGTGCGTAGATGCCCAGACGTACGGTGTTGTTGATGAGCGAGAACGACACGAAGAGCAGCAGTGCAGCGAGTATGAGCAGCACTATGCCCACCTTGGTGAGGAAATTGTTGACACTGTCGATGAGGTCCTGCGGATAGGTCACCTCGTCTATCTTGGCATTGCGCTTCAGTTCTTTTGATATCCACTGCAGCGAGTCATTGTTGGCATACTCCGCCCGGAGTTGAAACTCCACCATGGCGAAGAAGGGGTTGTAGCCGGCAAACTCCGAGGGGTCGATACCCATCTGTGCCGTCTGTTCAGCCAGCATGGAGTCTTTGTTGATATATACCAGGTTGCTGATATACGGGCGTTTGCTGAGGTTTTCTATCAACTGCTGCGCCTCGGGTTCGGTGGTATCCTCTGCCAGTGCCATGGTGACAGTGAGGTTTTCCTTGACGTATGCAGAGAGGTCTCTTGCCGTGAAGACGGTGAAGACTACCAGACCCAAAAGTATGAGTACCAGTGAGGTACTGATACACAAAGTGACCAACTGCAGCCTGCTCCGACCGCGGTTTTTCTTCTTCTTTTTTCCCATTTTAGAGATTATAATACACCAAATTTGGTGCAAAGTAACAAAAAAAATTGCTATTACAAGAAGAGATTAACCACAATTAACGCTCGGAGTAATATTTTTTTATCTTTCTGCGTGTGAAAGTTGGGTGGGTGGTATGCTTTTGAGTGCTCTCATGGCATTGAGGGTGGCGATGACGGTAACCCCCACATCGGCAAATACCGCCATCCACATCGTGGCGAGTCCTACGGTGGCGAGTATGAGCACTGCCACTTTTATGCCTATAGCCAATACCACGTTCTCTCGTGCTATGCTCAGTGTGCGTCGTGCTATGCCTATGGCGAGTGGAATGCGTGAGGGATTGTCGTCCATCACCACCACGTCGGCTGCCTCTATGGCTGCCTCCGAACCCATGGCACCCATTGCCACCCCCACGTCTGCCAAGGCGAGGGACGGTGCATCGTTTATGCCGTCGCCCACGAAGACGAGCGAGCCCTCTGCCGTCTCCTGCTCCATGCGTCGCACATGCTCCACCTTGTCCTGTGGCAGCAGTTGTGCGTGCCATTCGTCCACCCCTACCCTTTCTGCCACCTTCGCAGCCACCTCTTGTCCGTCGCCGGTGAGCATGACGGTGCGCTCCACTCCGCACTGGTGCAGTGTGCGCAGTGCCTGTGGTGCCTCTTCTTTTATCTGGTCGTTGATGACGATGTGTCCTGCATAGACGCCGTCCACTGCCACGTGTATCACCGTGCCGTGCATCTCGCACTGCTGCCAGCGTGCTCCCTCATCGTCCATGAGCAGGGTGTTGCCCACTGCCACGCGTTGTCCTGCCACGGTGGCGGTGATGCCGCGGCCTGCCAGTTCACGCACGTCGGTGAGCGAGCAACCGTCAGTAGCTTCGTCGGGGAACGCCTCGCGCAGTGCTGCGGCTATGGGGTGTGTGGAGAAGTGCTCCACGTGGGCAGCCAGATGAAGGAGTTGCCTTTCGTCTATCATCTCTGGGTGTACTGCCTCTACTGCGAAGAGTCCCTTGGTGAGGGTGCCCGTCTTGTCGAACACCACCGTATGTGCATTGGCGAGCACGTCGAGGTAGTTGGACCCCTTCACCAGTATGCCCTGTCGGGATGCGGCTCCCATGCCGCTGAAGAATGTGAGGGGCACAGAGAGTACGAGGGCGCAGGGGCACGACACCACGAGGAAGATGAGTGCGCGGTGCAGCCATGTGGGGAAGGTAGTGGCGAAGGAGGCTGTGAAGAGGGGTGGCACGAGTGCCAGCAGCAGGGCGGCTATGACCACGATGGGTGTGTATACGCGTGCGAAGCGTGTGATGAAGGTCTCGGTGCGCGACTTCCTCTGTGCGGCATGCTGCATGAGGGAGATGATGCGTGACACGGTGCTGTCGTCGGCAGTGCGTGTGGTGCGCACATGGAGTACGGCGGAGAGGTTGATGCAACCAGACACCACCTCGTCGCCCTCCTGCACGTCGCGTGGCATACTCTCGCCCGTGAGTGCCACGGTATTGAGTGAGGATATGCCCTCGGTGATGATGCCGTCGAGTGGCACCTTGTCGCCCGGGCGCAGCACGATGGTCTCGCCCACAAGCACGTCGATGGGTGCCACCACCTGTTCCCCACCGTCGCGCAACACACGGGCGGTATCGGGTTTAATGTTGAGCAGGTGGGATATGGAGTCGCGGCTCTTGCCCTCGGCATAGCCCTCGAAGAGTTCTCCCACCTGATAGAAGAGCATGACGAACACCGCCTCGGCAAATTCGGGTTCGGCACTGGGCATGAAACCGATGGCGAGGGCTCCGAGTGTGGCCACCGACATGAGCAGGTGCTCATCGAAAGGGCGACCGTGAGCAATCCCTTCAGCAGCCTCGAGCAGGGTGTGATGACCCACGAGGAGATAAGGCACGAGGTAGACCAATAGCAGTTGCCATGCCTGCCACATTGTATGGTGCTCAATATACATGGCTACTGCCAGAAGAATGGCAGAAATGACAATCAGGAGCAGGCTGCGACGCAGGTTGCCGTGCTCATGATGATGCTCGTGCTCACAGTGACTACATTCGTGTGTGTGATGTGACATATTTTCCTATTTTTGTTGCAAAGATAGTATAGGAGACAGTGCAACCGAGTTGCAAATAGCCATTAGAAAAGAAAAAAAACGGCTAAAAGATGAGAGAAAGAGGTGAAAAACTAGTAAATTTGCAGCAAAACGAGTAAAGACATGAGAATAGGACTAATAGTAGCCATGGAGAAGGAGATGGTGCAGTTGCGCTCTCTCCTGAGCGAGGTACGCGAACATACTGACGACCGTCAGGTGGTAGTGAGTGGTGTGATAGGAAACAATGAGATTTTCCTTCAGCAGTGCGGCATAGGCAAGGTGAATGCCGCAGTGGGTTGTTCATCGATGATACACACCTACCATCCCGACTGTGTGATATCCACCGGTTGTGCCGGTGGTGCTTCCACAGAATTGGAAGTGACCGATGTGGTGGTGGGCACCGACTATGTATATCATGATGTGTACTGCGGCAAAGATGTGGAGTATGGCCAGTTTGTGGGCATGCCTCCGCGATTCGTGGCCGACAAGACCTTGGTGGAAAAGGCTCTGACACTGGATGTAGGCACCCGCATCCACGCCGGACGCATAGCCAGCGGCGACTGGTTTGTAGACAGCAAGGACAAGATCCGCTCCATACTCGACAAGTTTCCCGATGCCATGGCAGTAGACATGGAGAGTTGCGCCATAGCGCAGACTTGCTTCCTCTACGGAGTACCCTTCGTATCCTTCCGTGTTATCAGCGACATACCTTTGAAGGATACCGATGCCTCACAATACTTCGACTTCTGGCAGCGTATAGCCGAAGGTTCATTTGAGGTGACCAGACATTATCTGGAAACTTTAGATGTTGGCCTTTGATTCACCACAGAGGCACTAAGGGGCACTGAGTTGCTTTATACTTTGGGAGAAACGACAGCGCCTCGGCTCATTATGGAGCCGAGGCGCTGTGATTTGAGTGCTGCTACAGATTATCTGCGCAGGCCGAGGGCCTTGACAATAGCACGATAGCGAGTGATATCGCGGTCGTAGAGATAATCGAGCAGGGCGCGGCGTTTTCCTACCATCTTGGTCAGTGACCGTGCGGTAGTATAATCTTTACGGTTCTTCTTCAGATGTTCCGTCAGATGGGAAATACGGTATGAGAACAATGCTATCTGGCTCTCAGCAGAACCAGTATCAGTGTTAGACTTTCCGTACTGTCCAAAGATCTCTTGTTTTTTTGCCTGATCTAAATACATTTGCTTATAAATAAAATATGTTTGTTGAAAAGTGGGTGCAAAGGTACCAATTTTCTTCTTAACGGAGAAGTAGGGAGGTTCGATTTTTCTTTTGCTTTAACTTTTTTTAACTGACTGGTGTAGGGTGACGGCAGAGGCGAAACCTGCGGAGAAGGCGGGAGTGAAGCGCTTCCGCTTAACTGATTATGATGCGGCTTTGCTCTCCTGCCTTAAATTATTTGAGGGACGAAAATGTAAAATATTCTTTAAAATATTTTTGATGTTTTTAAACTGTTTTTTCTGATAATAAAGTATTTAGACTAAATAATACTTTGATTTTTCTCTGATGCCCTTGGTTTTAGATAAAACACATATTACCTTTGCACTGCACAAAGATAAAGAGGGACAAAAAAGATAGTGTATAT
Organism: uncultured Prevotella sp.; assembly: GCA_946186945.1. Lineage (GTDB taxonomy): Bacteria > Bacteroidota > Bacteroidia > Bacteroidales > Bacteroidaceae > Prevotella. The sequence continues at coordinate 5,460 of CAMHPC010000034.1, read as the reverse complement.
ACCTAATTATAATTAACAAATCATTAAAACTTCAAGAATGAAAAAGAGAGTTAAGCACAGATTTATTCTTGCACTACTGCTGATGCTGGCATTCATATCGCCTACATTGGCTCAAAACAGTGGCGAGAGTGAGGCTGAGAAGGCTTACGCAGGCAACTCTGAGTATGGCAAGCGCGTCATCTACCAGATGAACATCGGCGCTTTCACCGCTGCGGGTACCTTTGCTGCGGCAGCCGAAAAACTGCAGGATCTGAGAAACGACCTCGGAGTGGATGTGGTATGGCTCATGCCTGTCTACCCACGCGGTGCCCAACTGAACAGTCCGTATGCAGTGACAGACTTCACCACCACTAAGACGAGTTACGGCACTCCCGCCGACCTGAAGGCGTTTGTGAAACGGGCTCACGAGGTGGGTATCGACGTGTGGCTGGACTGGGTGCCCAACCACGTGGCAGTGGAACACCCCTGGGTGAACTCCGGCAATAGCCACTTCTTCAATTACGATGGCAACACTACTGCCACTGCCAATAGCAATCCCCCCGCAACTCTACCGTACAAGAGCGCAAAAACCACCATTTACGTGGAAAGCGAGGAGCAGCCGTACCTGTATGCATACGGTGGCACATCGAACGACAACTCCACCTTCGGCGCTTGGCCTGGCATAAAGATGGAGCGTGAAGGCATCTACTGGGTGGCACGCACAGACAATGAGGACATGAGCATCATCATAAACGATGGAAGCAGTAAGCAGACAGCAGACATACTCGGGGTATCAGGCACAAAGTACTATAGGTTTGACCCGACAACCGCCGACCCCGACAATAATGGCAAATACAAATACGAAGTAATCCCCAACATGCCGGTAAAAGGCGAGCGCTTACTGAAGATAAAATATACGGGCACTGATGGCAACAAGTATCCACGCCTGTACGTATGGCAGGGCGAGACCCAACGCTTAGGAGGTTGGCCAGGCGGAACAGTGGCCAAAGGCGCCGACGGCTATTACACCTTTACTGTATACGAGGGTGAGAGTGCGATAGTGAACAATGGCAGTGGCGGCGACGGCAATCAGGTTAACGTGCCCGAGATAGGCGACGGCAACAACTACTTCTCTTACGACGGTGGTGCCACGCTGACCAAAATAGCCGGCAGCATACTCGACCGTAAGATCTACGTGCAGTCTGACACACAACCCTACCTGTACGTATGGGGCAGCGCAGAGACAGCCGACATCTCCGGTTCAAACGATGGTGAATACCTCGGTCCCTGGCCCGGCACGGCAATGACCAAGGAGGGCGACTACTACGTGGCAGAACTGCACTACGGCGACAATGCCATCATCAACGACGGCAACGGAGGTGCCGGTCATCAGGCTACTGTCGATGGTGTGGCTCAGGGCGTAAACTACTACAGATACGACGGCAAGGGCGACATAACGAAATACGACCCCGCCGACGAGAAACTGTGGGTTTACGCACAGTCCTCAAGCAAGACCTACATACGCGGATATGAAGGTGATGAAGAACTCACCGTATCACCAGGCGAGACACAGTATGTGGGCGGATACTACATAGCAGGCTTCAATACCGATAGCGACATAAAGGTGGTATTCAACAACGGCACAGGACAGCAGACCGCTGCAATCAATGTGACCAACAACGGCAGGAGCATGGTGCTGCGCGACAGCAACGGCAACCTGGTAAAGCCATACGGCGACGTGGTGCAGTTGGACTACAGCAACCCCAAGGTGGGCGAGACCATGACCCAGTACCTGCTCGACTGGGTGGAGAGGACTACCGACACCTTCACTGGCACCGATGGCAGGACTTATACCGCCGGCATTGACGGCTTCCGTCTGGACATGGTGTCCTCCCCACGCATTCCCGACGCCTACTGGCAGTCGATGTCGGCTGCACTCAAGGCAAAGTACCCGTATATACAGTTGCTGGCAGAGACCGACCTGACCGACCCTAACAACAACAGCCATATCAGCACCTCCAGTTTCCAGTACGACTACGCCTGGGGACTGAACGACAACCTCTTGCGCTTCGGCGAGAGTAGCACCACTTGGGAAGACAATACTGCCATGACCAACATCTCCAATATAGTGGCTGACTTCGTGAAGAAGACTGAGCAGATGCCCTTGGACCGCATGATATACCTGACCAACCACGATGTGAACTACAACAACCACGTGGGACTGAACAAAAACAGTATGGCAGAGTACTTCGGCAAGAACCGCCACCTAATGACAGTGCTGGAGTTCACCATGCCTGGCATGCCTCTAGTGTATAACGGTCAGGAACTGAACGGTACCCTCGCACTCAACTACTTCAACGACCAGAAAGTGGACTGGACAAAGACGGACGCTAACAACAACATGCCACTGCTCATCAAAGCACTCGCCGACCTGAAGCACAACAACCTGGCACTGCGCGACGGCAACAGCGAGACTCTGCGAGGCAAGACACGCCTGCTCAACTCGTACAACCATAACGTGCTGGCCTACGAGCGCAGCAACGGCAACAACCGCGTGATGGTGATACTCAACCTCGGTGATGCTGCTGCCACCAACTTCCAGATAGCAGGTGCCACCGCCGGCACTTGGAGCAAGGTGCTCGAGGGCAGCCATACCGCAGTACCCACCACCACCTTCACCGCTGCCGACGACATAAACGTGACATCCAACGTGTGGAACGTAGGCACTCTATCCATCCCCGCCCGCGGCTACGTAGTATACACCACCTCGGCACCCGTAGATGAACTGGAGCCAGGCATCTTCTTCGTGACCGACGACAGTTGGAACGACAATCAGAAGCATAAGATGAGACACCTGACAGAGGACGACAACTACCAGTATTACAACTTCGTGATAAAGAAAGACGACTTCGACGCTCTCAATAATGAAGGTACCGATCCTCTCTATTTCAAATTCCGGGAGTACTATAACTATATGGGCTCCACCACCATCATGAAAGAACAGTACTTCGGTGCCGGCACTGGCGGTGGACTGACATACAACGGAGCGGGCAACAATTACACCACCACAGAGCAAAACTTCAGTGTAGATGCATCAGGCGCAGAAAATGCCTTCAACATCACGAAGACCACCTATGATGGAAAGGATGTGGAATACTACATCATCAATTTCAAGCGTTCTAAATCCCAACCCAATACCGGCAAGGTGAGTGTGACGTACATGATAAAGTTGGACGAGGGCTACTTCCTCATCACCGGCAAGAACGTGACCAATAGTGAAGAACAGCAACAGTGGCGCTTCGAGACTGCCGAGCAGAACCCCGAGAATGTGGAAGACACCGAGGGACTGGAAGGCGACTTGGCAGGAGCCCGCATGGACCTGTGCTCCTATACCATCACCCAGCAGGCATTCGACGACTACATACCCGATGGCGAGAAGATGTCGCAAGCCATACGCTTCCGCATACGCCTGTTCTCCGACAACAGTGCAAATGAGCACTATGTGGGTGCCAGCGGCAATGTGGCAAAGGAACTGAGCGAGGCTCATCCTTACGAAGACAACGCCTATTGGGAGGACTACGAGGCAGGAGCCGACTTCATCATCCGCAAGCGCCCCGATGTGGACAAATACATCATACAACTGTGGCGCAGCAGTCTGGATGCATCTGGCGAGACCCGTGTGCGCGTGGTGTTCAAGAAGACATACAACTACGAGGGCACCAAGATAGACGAGATAGTGGACAGCGGCGAGGATATATACCTGTACAATGTGGATGCCCAGCGCTTCGTGTACGTGGGCAATGAATGGGGCACCATGGCATCGCTGCTCTACGACGACCTCGGCATGAAGATGCGCATCACCTCAGGTGCCACCAACGAGAACCCGGAGTACAAGGCAGTGACCACGAAACTAAACAATGAGTTTGGCACACAGTTGGGTATCGACGACTGGGCATACGACGGGAATAGCACAGACCCCTTCTACAATCTGGACCATGCCTACATCTATTGCGACCGCAACAACGGCAACCGCTGGATATTCGAGCCATGCGACGAACTGGAGTATGCCACCACCTACCTGATGAAACTCTACGACAACAAAGACGGACGCTGGCACTATATCTCTGCCGATCCCGAAGACCTGACCAAGGTGCAATACGAGGCTTTCGAGGGTGACGAGAAACCCGAAGATACTGAGTACTACCGCTGGCAGATAGTGAAATGGAGCGACCTGGTGCAGCGACTGAAGGATGCCAATGGCGAGAAATTTGGAGGTGCCTCGGTAGATGCCACCTTCCTGATGAACGACCAGGGCTTCACCCGCAGCAACAGCGAACCATGGCAGACCAATGGTGCCACATACGACAAAAACGATATAGGCACCTCCAAGGAAAACGGCATGTACTGGAACGCACGCATCAACGACACGGGATATGTATATCAGGATGTGAAAGTGCCTGTATACGGTGTGTTCCGCCTCACTGCCTACGGCTTCTACAGCGGCAGCAAGACCGAGATGTACATGCAGTACAAGGACAACTCAGGCAATTGGAGCGCTGCCACTCAGGTAGTGGACCTGCTCAATCTGCCCGGCACCACCCACAATGGCACAAACGACGACATAAAATGGGGCAAGGCTTTCTACGAAGAGTCGGTGCTTGGCATACAGGGAGAACAGAGTTACCTGAACACGGCTTTCTGCTATGTGCCTGAAAACGCCCAAAAGGACGAGAATGGCTTCTACACCATCCGCGTCAACTTCCACAAGACAGCCAATGCCGCTGGCGACTACACCGCCATCGACGACGTGCACCTGCACTACCTGGGCAAGTCGCCCTTCGTGCTCCGCGAGGACAAGACGATAGCAGAAAACGTGGAATCCATCGATGCCGAGACCCGCACCAATGTGCCCGTGTACCTGAAGCGCGACTTCTGGGTGAACAAGTGGAATGCCCTGGTGCTGCCCGTGAGCGTGACCACACAGACACTGCGCCAGATCTTCGGCGAGGGTGTGGAAGTGGCAAGTCCCTACGGTCTGGACCCCGACGACCCCTATACCATCCGTTTCCAGAACATAGTGCTCACCGCCGGCAGTACACCGATAGAGGCAGGCAAGTTCTACATCGTGCGCCCCACCAAACTGGTGAACAGCGAGTCGGTGATACAGGTGAACAACTCGACCGGTGCGGTCAGTCTGGATGAGAAAGACGCAACTACTATGACCTGGGCCGACACGACATGACCAAAGCCCTGACCGAGATACCCGACGCCGTAGTGAACCGCGTGTACCAGCCTGCCGCAGGACAGAGGCACAACAGCATAAAGTTTGTTGGCTCCTTCGGCACACAGGAGGCACCCAGCCGCTCATACCTCTTCGCAAGCGACGGTAATATGTATCACATAGCCACCGCACGAGAGATAGGTGGTTTCCGCTTCTACATCGTGGACTGCGATGCCGAAGGCAACCCGATTACCACTACC
>CAMHPC010000033.1 GCA_946186945.1 uncultured Prevotella sp. | reverse complement strand
AGCCAAAAGCGATTAAGTGAGAGAAAAACCAAATGTATTTGAGTTTTTCCGAACGTGAGTACCTTTCGGCGTGAGCCAAAAGTACTGCTTTTTCTGTAATAGGAAACCAATTTTTTATCATATTAATTGTTTTGCTCTTTTTTTTTCGTAACTTCGCATGCGTATTTAAATATTGCCAGAAAAATGCATGCCATACCATCATATACCCTCCGTCTGGGCGACAAGTTGCACGTGCTGGATGCTCCCCTTGTGATGGGAATAGTGAATGTGACGCCCGATTCGTTCTATGCCGACAGTCGTACACCTGCTGTAGAGGCTGCGGTGGCTCGCATTCAGCAGATAATGGACGAGGGCGGCACCATTGTAGACGTGGGCGCATGCAGCACACGTCCGGGCAGCGTGCATGCCAGTGAGGAGGAGGAATGGCAGCGCTTGCAGCCTGTGCTCGAGGCCTTGCGACACCGTTGGCCCGACATGATAGTCAGCGTAGACACCTACCGACCAGAGATAGCACGCCGCAGCGTGTGCGACTATGGGGTGCAGATGATCAATGACGTGGGCGGCGGCGAAGAGGAGATGCTGCAGATGGTGGCACGTCTGCGGGTGGCATACGTCCTTATGTCGCAGCAGCCCACGATGACCGATATGATGCAGGTGCTGGCGAAAAAGGTAAACAGGTTGCACTCCCTAGGTGCTACCGATGTGGTGATAGACCCGGGGTTCGGTTTCGGAAAGGATGTGTCGCAGTGCTATGGAGTGCTCTCGCGCCTGGATGAACTGCATGCGCTGGGGCATCCGCTGCTCGTGGCACTCTCGCGCAAGACGATGTTCTGGAAACCTCTCCATACCACCCCTGCCCAGACTCTCGCCGCCACTGTCACGGCACACACCATGGCGCTGATGCAGGGAGCACATATCCTGAGGGCGCATGATGTGAAGGAAGCCATGGACTGCGTGGCTGTGGTGGAACAACTGAGGAGGGCGCAACAAAACGATAAATAAGAACGACTGTAGGAAATGTTTTTCGACTTTGGTATAAAAGATATAATAGACATATTCCTGGTAGCACTGCTGCTGTATTATGTCTATCGACTGATGCGAGAATCACGTTCGCTCAACGTGTTTATCGGTATATTGGTGTTTATCCTGGGCTGGCTCTTTGTGAGTGGTATCTTCGAGATGCGGCTGCTGGGCTCTATACTCGACAAACTGGTGAGCGTGGGTGCCATAGGTATCATCATCCTCTTTCAGGAGGATATCAGGAAGTTCCTCTACAACCTCGGTGCTCACAGGAGGATGAACCGGCTGTTAAACGTGTTTTCGTGGAACAAACGGTGGCACCGGAATGCCGACGACAAGAAAAAGAGCATCATGCCCATAGTGATGGCATGTATGAGCATGGCAAAGCAGAAGGTAGGGGCATTGATAGTGATAGAGCGTACCATGCCGTTGGACAGTGTGGTGGCTACAGGCGAGACGATAGATGCTATCATCTCGCAGCGACTTATAGAAAACATTTTCTTCAAAAACTCACCTCTCCACGATGGAGCCATGATAGTGAGCGGTGAGCGCATACGCGCCGCAGGATGCATACTGCCAGTGAGCCACGACCTGGATATACCCAAGGAACTGGGACTGCGTCACCGTGCGGCACTGGGCATCAGCCAGGAGAGCGATGTGCTGGCCATCGTGGTGTCTGAAGAGTCGGGACGTATCAGCACTGCCGAACACGGACGCTTCAGCCTGCGACTCTCAGCCGAAGAGTTGGAGAGCATACTAACATCAGTCTTCAGCAATTGACTTACATAACCTATAAATATCTTACACTATGAGTTTAGTACAACAAATTATTGAACGTGCCAAGAGCAACCGACAGAGGATAGTACTGCCAGAGGCTACCGAGGAACGTACATTGAGAGCCGCCGACAAAGTGTTGGCTGATGAGGTGGCAGACCTCATACTCATCGGCAATCCTGAAGAGATAAAGCGCCTGGCTGGCGAATGGGATTTGCATCATATAGACCGTGCCACGGTTATAGACCCGGAGAACAACCCACGCAGCGAGGAGTATGCGCAACTGCTCACCGACCTGCGCCGCAAGAAAGGCATGACCATAGAGAAGGCCCGTGAACTGATGAAAAACCCATTGTACCTGGGATGCATGATAATAAAGACTGAAGGGGCTGACGGACAGATATCAGGTGCCCTGAGCACTACCGGCGAGACCCTGCGCCCAGCACTGCAGATTATCAAGTGCGCACCCGGCATATCGTGTGTGAGCGGTGCCATGCTCCTTATCACACAGGATGAACAGTATGGTGAGGATGGAGTGCTGGTGGTGGGCGATGTGGCAGTGACACCTATGCCCGACGCCAACCAGTTGGCACAGATAGCCGTGTGTACGGCACAGACAGCACGCAGCGTGGCTGGGTTTGAGCAGCCGCGAGTGGCTATGCTTAGTTTCTCTACCAAAGGCAGTGCCACACACGAGGTGGTGGACAAGGTGATAGAGGCTACCCGACTGGCACGCGAGATGCAGCCGGAACTGTCTATCGATGGTGAACTGCAGGCAGATGCCGCACTCGTGCCCTCGGTAGGTAAGAAAAAGGCACCGGGCAGCGAGATAGCAGGACGGGCAAACGTGCTGGTGTTCCCCAACCTGGAAGTGGGCAACATCGGATATAAACTGGTGCAGCGACTGGGACACGCCGAGGCTCTCGGTCCGATACTCCAGGGCATTGCCCGACCCGTCAACGACCTGAGTCGTGGATGTAGCGTGGAAGACATTTATAAACTGGTGGCCATCACAGCCTGTCAGGCTATGGATGCAAAAAATTAAAAAAGAAAAAGATATGAAAATATTAGTATTAAACTGTGGTTCCTCTTCCATAAAGTATGCACTGTATGATATGGACAGCCGTGCTGTCCTCACTTCCGGTGGCGCTGAACGCGTGGGCATGTCAGGCTCGTTTGTGAAAGTGAAACTGCCCTCGGGCGAGAAAAAACAGATTATGCACGACATACCCGAACATACTGAGGGCGTGAAGTTCATCTTCTCATTGCTCACCGATGCCAACCTGGGCGTGCTGAAAAGCCTGGACGAGATAGACGCTGTGGGACACCGTATGGTGCACGGAGGCGAGAAGTTCAACAAGAGTGTGATACTCAACGAGGAGGTGCTCGAGACGTTCGAGTCGTGTATAGACCTGGCTCCTCTGCACAACCCCGCCAACCTCAAGGGTGTGCGTGCCGTGTCTGAACTGATGCCCAACCTGCCGCAGGTGGGCGTGTTTGACACCGCCTTCCACCAGACTATGCCTGCCAAGGCATTTATGTATGCCATACCTTACCGTCTGTACAAGCAGTATGGGGTGCGACGCTATGGCTTCCATGGCACCAGTCACAGGTATGTGTCGCAAAGGGTGTGCGAATTTCTCGATGTCAATCCCAAAGGCAAGCGCATCATCACTTGTCACATAGGCAATGGAGGCTCTATCGCTGCCGTGGTGGATGGCAAGTGTGTGGATACTACCATGGGACTGACACCGCTCGAGGGACTGATGATGGGCACGCGAAGTGGCGACATAGATGGTGGTGCCATCACTTTCCTGGAGAAGAAACTCGATATGGAGGCTGATGCCATGTCAAACCTGCTCAATAAACAGAGTGGTGTGCTGGGCATTACCGGCGAGAGTTCTGATATGCGTGATGTGGAGAGTGCAGCACAGCAGGGTGATGAGCGTGCACGCCTGGCTCTGGATATGTATGCCTATCGCATAAAGAAATACATAGGGGCATACGCTGCTGCTATGGGCGGAGTGGATATCATAGTGTTTACCGCTGGTGTGGGAGAAAACCAGATAGGTATGCGCAAGGATGTGTGCCAGGGACTGGAATTCCTGGGCGTGAAGTTTGACGACGAGCGCAATAACGTGAGAGGTGAAGAGGCTATCATCTCGGCTGCCGACTCAAAGGTTACCGTGTGCGTCATTCCTACCGACGAGGAACTGATGATTGCCACCGACACTATGAACCTGCTGTAGAAAAGAGATACGACATACACGCAAAGCAAAAGACGCTACTCTCACGAGTGGCGTCTTTCTTTAACAACACATAATAATTTTCTTTAAACTTAAAAAAATTGATTCTACAAACCTGATTTAATGATGTCTATATTTCTAAAATATTTGTTATGAGAACAATGATGATAAATATTCTACGCAAAAATATCCAAAAATTGGATGTTGGTGCAACTATTTTCAGCGAAAAGCGTATTTTCTTCAGTAAAAAAGACTTATGGTGTCTCGTTTAGGAAATTATGGCTTACTTTCGCCCTCTATATACTCTTCCAGGAATAGGTGCTCACCATCATACACTACGTATGTGAACTGCCATATCCAGTCGCCCAATATCATCATCCTCACTTTCCTCGATAGCATCAGGTCCAATTCGATGTGCCTGTGCCCAAATATGAAGTAGTCCACATCCTCGTGTGTCTTCATATACTCTTTGGTGTATCTCACCAGCCACTCCTTGTCCTCACCCTGATAGGGCAGTTCCTTGCCATCGGCGCGTTTCATCCTGCTGTGCTTTGCCCAGTGCAGGCCTATCCACATGCCTATGCGTGGATGCAGGAAATTGAGTGCACGCTGACAGAAACGGTTGTGAAACAAGCGGCGTAGGAAGCGAAACTTAGGGTCGGGGTCGCCCAGTCCGTCGCCGTGAGCCAGATAGAATATCTTGTCGGCTATCTCGGTGGTGAGTGGCTGTCTGTGTAGTATCACACCACACTCTTGCTCCAGATACCCGTATGTCCACAGGTCATGGTTGCCGGTGAAGTAGTGCACCTCTACACCCATGTCAGTCAACTCAGAGAGTTTGCCCAGAAAGCGGGTAAACCCCTTCGGCACCACAAAGCGGTACTCGTTCCAGAAATCGAACATGTCGCCCAGCAGATATATGGCATCTGCCTTGTGCTTGATGCTGTCAAGGAAGCGTACCAGACGGCGCTCTTGGGTGCGACTGTGTGCTATGGCCAGCGAACCAAGATGGGCATCGGAGAGAAAATATACATTCTTCATACAGCCTATGCTATTGTCATGTCAGTCAAAACCCAGTTCCACACGTGCCTCCTCACTCATCATGCTCTGGTCCCATACTGGTTCAAACACCAGTTGCACGTTGGCACTGCTCACCTGTTCCAGTCCGTCCACTTTCTGGCGCACGTCCTCGAGTATGAAGTCGGCTGCCGGACAGGTGGGGGCGGTAAAGGTCATGTCTATGTCTACCGAGGCATCGTCGTGCACCTCTATACGGTATATCAGTCCCAGGTCATAAATATTGACGGGTATCTCAGGGTCGTAGACGGTTTTCAGCACGTCTACTATACGTATCTCTATTTGGCTCTTCTCTTCTGTAGTCATACTATGTCTGTGTTATAGTTTTCCCATGTCGCGGTAACTGTAATACTGCCCGTCGGTCACTATCACGTGGTCCAGCAGGTGTATGTGCATCACATCGCAGGCTTTCTTGATGTTGCTCGTCAGGGTGTCGTCGGCACGGCTGGGGCGTATGTTGCCACTGGGATGATTATGGCAGAAGGCTATCACAGTGGCATTGTTGAGGATGGCGGTGCGCATGAGCAAGCGTATGTCTACGAGTGTCTCGCTCAGTCCACCATACGACAGTCGCTCTGCCTTGATGAGCATGTAGTTCTGTTTCATCAGCAATACCCATGCCTCTTCGTGGTCGTAATCCTGCATCATCTCGTGCATATACTCATACACCTTGGCTGGAGAGTCCATGATGGGCATCTCCTTCACCTTGTCCATGGCGCGGCGCTTGCCCAGTTCGCAGGCTGCCAGTATGGTGATGGCTTTTGCCTCGCCTATGCCCTTATACTGCATCAGTTGATCTATGCTCATCTTGCCCAGGGTGTTGAGGTTGTCCTCACAGTCTGCCAGCACCCTTTTCATCAGGTCTACTGCCGACAGTCCGGGTTGCCCTGAACCTATGAGTATGGCCAGCAACTCTGCCTTGGTGAGTGCTGCGGGACCCAGGTCGCGCAGTCGTTCGCGCGGACGGTCCTCCTCCGACCATTGTGAGATGCTCATCCTTTCGCCCATGGTATCCTATTTGTAGAAAGTCTTGTCAAAAGCATGATACTCGTCCTTGCCCCTCACACAACGGCGCCACCAGGCAGTGATAAAGCCCAGACCGTAGCCGAAGAGTTGGGTGTATGCCGCACCGATACTCAGAAAGCCTATCCTGACACTGCGGTTGCGTATGCTGGCATCGACGAATATGATGAGTGTGAAGAGCAGAATGGGTATGAGCGGAGCAGCACACCACCAGTAATATCTGTGCTCGGGATGGTCGCCGCCACCGTAGTGCATGAGCAGACGACCGGCGGCAGACATAAGAACCAGCAGGATGACACCCACGGTGAACACTGCCGGCAGCAGATGTACCAGTTTCAGCGACTCGGGGTATTTCTTGTACAGGTTGATGCGTGCTATGCCGCTATTGAACACCTGACGGAAAAACTTGCGCATGTCGGTGCGACGTTTGTGCCACACCCATGCCCCGGGAAAAAGCCTGCACCGGTAGCCAGCCTTGAAGATGCGTATGCTAAAGTCGATGTCCTCGCCGAAACGCATCTTGGAGAAACCACCCAGTTTCTCATACGCCTCACGCCGCACACCCATATTGAATGAGCGTGGGTAAAACTTGTCCAGTTTTTTCTTGCCGCCGCGTATGCCGCCAGTGGTGAAGAAACTGGTCATGGAGTATGAGATGGCCTTCTGTGTGGGGGTGAACGATGGGTGCGCGCTGTCTGGTCCGCCGAAGGCGTCACAGGGCTCGGCATCCAGTTCCTTGCCCACAGCCTCGAGGTATCCTACCGGCAATACCACATCCGAGTCGAGTATGATCAGATACTCGCCTTTGGCACGTGCCGCACCGTAGTTGCGACTGTCGCCGGGACCAGAGTTGGACTTGAAATAATAATGCAAGTCGAGAGCATCGGTAAACCCGTTGCACACCGACTTGCATGTATTCTCCGAACCGTCTTCCACGATGATGACCTCAAAGTCCTTCACCGTCTGCCTGGCCAGACTGTCTAACAGTTCTTCTACCTCATCGGGCCTGTTGTATACCGGTACGATGATGGAATATCTCATTGCCTTAGTCTTACTCCTTCACTCGCTGCAGGTAACTGCCATCGCGTGTGTCTACCTGGATGAGTTCACCCTCGTTGATGAACAGAGGTACGCGCACCTCTACACCTGTCTCCAGTGTAGCAGGCTTGGTGGTATTGGTAGCAGTGTCGCCTTTCACGCCGGGCTCGCTGTGTGTCACACGCAGCACGGTCTTTACTGGCATCTCGGCAGAGAGGATGGTGCCATCGCTGGTGTCGGTCACCACTTCCACCACGTCACCCTCTTTCATGAATGCAGCACCTGTGATCTGCTCCTTGGCAATGGGTATCTGCTCGAATGTCTCCTGGTTCATGAAGATATAACCGGTGGAATCCTCGTACAGATACTGGTAGGGGCGGCGCTCCACACGCACGTCTTCCAGTTTGAAGCCTATCTGGAAGGTACGCTCCAGTACACGTCCGTCGGCTACGTTCTTCAGTTTCGTGCGCATCACGGTGTTTCCCTTGCCGGGTTTCACATGCTGAAAGTCGATACACACCCAAATCTTGCCATCCATACGGATGGTTGTTCCAATCTTAATTTCCTGTGAATTGATCATATATGAATTGTCGTCTTGTGAATTTCGCTGCAAAATTATAGAAAATTATTGAATTGACACATATACATACATCATATTTTTATATTCAGGCATACAAAAAAGGACTTTATATGTTCCCCACTCGTCTTAAAAACCGAAAAAAGCAGGCGCACCAAGAAAAAAAGTGTGAAAAGTATTGGTAATTAAAAAGAAATGAGTAATTTTGCACCCCAAATGGAATGAAAACAGAATAAAATATAAATACAGATAACGATGAAAAGAACATTTCAACCCCACAACCGCCGGAGAGTGAATAAGCACGGTTTCCGTGAGAGAATGGCAACTAAGAACGGTCGCCGTGTGCTGGCTTCACGTCGCGCTAAGGGTCGCAAAAAGTTGACCGTCTCCAACGAGCACCATGGCAAATAATGCCAGAAAGGTAGCATGAAAACAGGAAGAAGCGTACAGCCTTTTCCTGTTTTTTTTATGCCATTTTCCCATTGTGACTCGCCATATCCCCAGGAAAGTGAAAATTATTAGCCCTTCGGCTTATTATATCATGAATTTTGTGTATTTTTGCAAGCAAATAAATTAGGCATGACAGCAAAGGAATTCTTTAATAAGTTCAAAAGTCGCCACCTGTGGGGTAATCTGCTTGCCATGGCAGCCATCATATTCCTCAGCAGTCTGGGATTGAAGTACGGACTCGACCTGTATACACGTCACGGACAGTCGGTGGAGATGCCAGACATCATACACAAGACATTAGACCAGGCAGAGGAAATGCTCGACAGCCTGGACCTGAACATAGAAGTCAGTGATACCGGCTATGTGAAGACACTGCCACCCGACTGCATACTGGAGCAGTCAGTACCCTCGGGAGATGTGATAAAACCTGACCGTACCGTGTATGTGAAAATCAATGCCGCACATTCGCCCGTGCGTGCCATACCCGACGTGGTGGACAATTCATCCATGCGAGATGCAGAGTATCAACTCACCTCGCTGGGCTTCAAACTCGGCGAGACGGAATATGTGCCCGGCGAGCGCGACTGGGTGTACGGACTGAAATGCCGCGGAAGAAAAGTGGAGGAGGGTGACATGGTGTCTACCGAGGATCTGCTGGTACTGCAGGTGGGCGACGGACGCAGAAATATGGGCGAGACGCTCAACTATACCGACCCGAAGGTTGATGATGACGGGTGGACAGACGATGACACCGAGGTGAGATACTCACGACCCAGGGCAAAGAAGGAAGAAAAGAGGGAAACAAAAAACAACGAACAGATAGGTGAACATACGGCACGGCCCGAGGCTCTGGCTCCGGTAAGCAAACCGTCAAGCCCCGTGCCGCCAGTCTCTACACCTACCATAAAACCATAATCCGAATATGTCGGACCTGAAAGAGGCACTGGAAGATTTCACACTCGAAGAGGATGAGGTGCAACTGTATGAACACTTCCGCATGGAGGTGGACCCAGGACAGGAGGCACTCAGGGTGGATAAATTCCTCTTCGTACACATGCCTCATACCTCCAGAAACCGTATACAGCGCGCCGGCGATGCAGGGTTTGTGCATGTGAATGGCTCGCCTGCAAAAAATAGTTACCGCGTGCGCCCGGGCGATGTGGTGACACTCATGCTCGACCGTCCACACTACGAGTCGACTATAGAACCGGAAGACATACCGCTCGACATAGTGTATGAAGACTCGCAACTGATGGTGGTGAATAAACCCGCCGGCATGGTGGTACATCCAGGATGCGGCAACTATAACGGCACACTGGTGAATGCTGTGGCATGGCACCTGCGCGACCTGCCTTCGTACGACCCTAACGACCCCGAGGTGGGACTGGTGCACCGCATAGATAAAGACACCAGTGGACTGCTGCTCGTGGCTAAGACACCCGAGGCAAAAAGCAATCTGGGATACCAATTCTTCAACAAGACCACACGGAGACTGTACAACGCCGTGGTGTGGGGAAACTTCACCGAAGACGAGGGACGAATAGATGGAAATATAGCACGCGACCCGCATGGCAGGGTGCGTATGACCGTGTTTCCACCCGACTCGGGTATAGGCAAAAGTGCAGTCACTCACTACAGAGTGCTGGAGAGATATGGGTACTGCACACTGGTGGAATGCAGGCTGGAAACAGGTCGCACACACCAGATACGTGCCCACATGCAGCATATAGGGCATCCGCTCTTCGCTGATGAACGATATGACGGCAACCAGATACTCAGGGGCGAGCGCACCAGTTCGTACAATGCCTTCATACACAACAGTATGCAGATATGTCACAGACAGGCTCTCCATGCACGCACACTCGGTTTCAAACACCCCACCACCGGAGAGGAGATGGACTTCGTGTCAGACTGGCCCGACGATTTCGCAAAACTCGTGGCACGATGGAGGGCATACACGCATAACTGAGTATTAACACGAAAAAACAATTAAACACATATATATAAATCATGAAACATCTGAAACGAAACATTGCCATAGTTTGTGGCGGCGACTCTTCTGAACACGATGTGTCATTGCGCTCGGCACAGGGCTTATACTCTTATTTCGACAAAGTGCGCTACAATGTGTATGTGGTCGAGGTGAGGGGGCAAAGTTGGAGGGTTAACATGCCCGATGGCACTACTATACCCATCGACCGTAACGACTTCTCGTTTGTAAATGATGGCAAACTGGTACTATTTGACTATGCCTATATCACTATCCATGGCACACCCGGCGAGAATGGTATCCTGCAAGGTTATTTCGAACTGATACACCTGCCCTATTCTACCAGCGGAGTGCTCGTGGAGGCTATGACATTCGATAAGTTCGTGCTCAACCAATACCTCCGTTCCTATGGGGTGAGCGTGGCGGAAAGCCTGCTCATACGCCGCGGATATGAAGACCAGGTGAGCGATGAGGAAATACTCAGCAAGGTGGGTATGCCATGCTTCGTGAAACCAGCCAACGACGGCAGCAGTTTTGGCGTGTCGAAAGTGAAAAACATCGACCAGATGGCTCCCGCACTGAGAAAGGCCATGATGGAAAGCGACGAGATAATGGTGGAACAGTATCTCGATGGTACAGAGATAACCGTGGGATGCTATAAGACACGCGAGAAGACTGTGCTGCTGCCCGTGACAGAGGTGGTGACAAAGAATGAATTCTTCGACTTCGATGCGAAATACAATGGGCAGGTGGATGAAATTACACCTGCCAGAATACCGGAGGAAACGGCACAGAGGGCTCAGAAGATTACATCTGCCATATACGATATCCTGCATTGCAACGGTATAATACGTGTCGACTATATCATCACCAAGAATGCCGATGGCTCTGAAAAAATCAATATGCTCGAGGTGAATACCACTCCTGGCATGACTCCAACCAGTTTCATACCACAACAGGTGGCAGCAGCCGGACTGAGCATGACCGATGTACTCACCGATATAGTGGAAAACCAGTTCTAACCTTATTAAACACCCCGCCATTATGAACATACCAGCTGTATTCGACAGTATACGACCCTATGAACCCAGCGAACTGCCTGCGGTCTATGACCGGCTGCTCTCTGACAGCCAGTTTCAAAAGGTGGTGGCTTTCGTCATGCCTGGACACGACATAAACCAGGTGGCGGCTATGATGCACGCGTGTAAAGATAACCTGCAGTTTCAACGAACCTTCTGCTATACCTTCCTCGAGCAACTGCTTTCCAAGGCCAGCACAGGGTGCGACATGGACTGCGAGGCAATAGACATAGCACAGCGATACACCTTTGTCAGCAATCACCGCGACATAGTGCTCGATGCTGCTCTGCTCGACAAACTGCTCATCGACGCCCAATGCACTACCACCACCGAGATAGCTATTGGAGACAACCTGCTAACGCTGCCGTGGGTGAAGGACCTGGCCAGGGTGAACAAGTCGTTTATCGTGGAAAGGAGTCTTTCGCCACGACAGATGCTCGTGGCATCTAAACGCCTGTCGGAATACATGCACTTCGCCGTGAAGGAAAAACATGAAAACCTGTGGATAGCACAGCGTGAGGGCAGGGCAAAGGACAGTAATGACCGCACACAACCGGCCATACTCAAGATGATGGCAATGGGGGGAGAGGGTGATGCTCTGCAGCGACTCCTGGCTCTGCACATAGTACCTCTCGCCATATCTTACGAATATGACCCGTGTGACTACCTGAAAGCCGCGGAACTGCAACGCAGGCGCGATGAGGAGCATTTCCAGAAACTGCCCGGCGAGGATGTGCTGAGCATGCAGACGGGTATCATGGGATACAAGGGCAAGATACACTATCATGCAGCTAAGTGCATAGACGACTATCTGCTCTCCTTGCCTGCCGATACGCCACGCACAGAACTCTTCGATATGGTGGCAGAACATATAGACAGGGAGATACACCGGCACTACCGCATATATGCAAACAACTATGTGGCGCTGGACATGCTGCGTGGTGATGGTGCAAATAGCAACCACTACTCTGCACAGGAACGCAAAAACTTCGAAGGGTATATCGAACAGCAGTTGCAGAAAATACAACTGGCTTCGCCCGACTGGACCTTCCTGCGACAGCAGATGCTGCTGATGTATGCTAACCCTCTCATCAATCATCTCAGTACCCTGGCATGAAAATCAGACTCGCGCTTTTCGCCCTATCCCTCTGCTCCCTTATGGCATGTACCACAGAGGCGTATGACAGCGGAGATAGTACATACTCGTATATGAGAGCCGACTTCGCCGAGGCATATACCGATGACAAGGCGCAGTTTTATGCAGCAGATACTGACGACAACCGCCACATAGACTTCCTGCAGACGGCTACACGCGAGTGGGCCACCACTCCCGATTCTACCTATCGCACACTCGTGTACTACTCTGCCAGACCGGAGGCTGACACAAAGCACAGGGTGTTTTCGGTGCTGTCTGTTCCTGTGCTGAAATACAAGTTGGCTGATGAGGTGAAAGAGATGCATACCGACCCCCTCTCTTGGAACAGTTCATGGGTCAGCCGAAATGGCAAGTATCTGAATATGGGTCTCACTATAATGACTGGTCTGAACGCGCAGGGCGAGGTGGTGCTGCAGAACCTGGCTTTGGTATGCGATGAGATAATCACTCGTGAGGATGAGAGAAGGGAATTCGCCTTGCGCCTGTATCATGCGCAAAACGAATCCCCACAATATTATTCCTCCGATGTGTATGCCAGCATACCACTTGCCGATTTTCATCCAGGAGATGTAGTCAGAATCACTGTCAACACCTATGAGGGAGAGGTGACACACGAGTATACCGTCACACCTTGAGACGAGCCGAGAGCTTCTCGAGCATGTCGATGGTCATGCGTGTGATGTCGTAGGTGGGTGCCCATCCCCATTCCCTGCGGGCACAGGTGTCATCCATACGGTCGGGCCAACTGTCTGCAATGCTTTGCTTGAGAGGGTCTACATCGTAACTCATCTCAAACTCGGGCTTGAACTTCTTTATCTCAGCAAAAATCTTCTCGGGTGCAAAACTCATGGCACCCACGTTGAAACCGTTGCGGTGTACCAGACGGCTGGGGTTCGCCTCCATCAGCATGATGGCGGCACGGAGTGCATCCGGCATGTACATCATGTCGAGCAGGGTGCCCTTGCGCAGCGGACAGACGAAATGTTCGCCGCGTACGGCACTGTAGAATATGTCTACTGCATAGTCAGTGGTGCCTCCACCCGGAGGGGTGATGTATGAGATGATGCCGGGAAAGCGTACACTGCGAGTGTCTACGCCATATTTGTAGAAATAGTAATTGCTCAGCAGTTCGGTGGTCACCTTGCTCACACCATAGATGGTGCGGGGACGCTGGATAGTGTCCTGGGGGGTCATCGTATGTGGGGTCTCCCTGCCAAAAGAACCTATGCTTGAAGGGGTGAAGACCGAACAGCCCTCCTCACGAGCCACCTCCAGAATGTTCCACAGTCCGTCGATACCTATACGCCATGCCAGACGGGGCTTGCCCTCTGCCACCACGGAAAGCAGGGCTGCCAGATTGTATATGGCATCTATGTGATACTCGCGTACCACATTGTGTATCATTTCGCCGTCGGTCACATCAGCCATGGCGCACGGACCACTCTCGAGCAACTCGCCCTTGGGCTCGGCTCCATTGATGTATCCTGCCACTACGTGACTGTTGCCATACTCACGGCGCAACTCCATGGTCAGTTCGGAGCCAATCTGCCCCGTAGAACCTATAACCAGTATGTTCTTCATAATATTACTATTTAAGGAATTCTATATTCTATGTGCAAATTAAATGTTTTTTTTCCATATAGCGATTATTTGTAAAGCAAAAAATCATTGTTATGCAAAAAAATTGCAAAAAAAGGGACGCAAAATAGCGGTAGTATGGAAAAAAATGTGTTATTTTGTCATCTGCAATCTATTAACCAAACTAATACTTATGTACGGGAAAATGAAGGAACATCTCGCCGCTACACTGGCAGAGATACGTGATGCCGGACTCTATAAGGAGGAAAGGCTGATTGAGAGTGCACAAAAGGCTGCCATACAGGTGAAAGGACAGGAAGTGCTCAATTTCTGTGCCAACAACTACTTGGGACTGAGTGATCACCCACGCCTGATAGAGGCTTCGAAGAGGATGATGGACGAACGGGGATACGGCATGTCGTCGGTTCGATTCATCTGCGGCACTCAGGATATACACAAACAGTTGGAGGCTGCCATAGCCGACTATTTCCATACCGAGGATACTATCCTCTATGCTGCCTGCTTCGATGCCAACGGTGGTGTCTTTGAACCCCTCTTTACCGAGGAGGATGCTATCATCAGTGATGCGCTCAACCATGCGTCCATCATCGACGGAGTGCGTCTGTGCAAGGCTAAGCGCTACCGTTATGCCAATGCAGACATGGCAGACCTGGAACGTTGTCTGCAGGAGGCACAGGCACAGCGCTTCCGCATCATCTGCACCGATGGCGTGTTCTCTATGGATGGCAATGTGGCGCCTATGGACCAGATATGCGACCTGGCAGAACGCTATGATGCACTGGTAATGGTGGACGAGAGCCACTCGGCAGGTGTAGTGGGAGCAACGGGCCATGGTGTGAGCGAATTCTTCAATACCTATGGCAGGGTGGATATATACACCGGCACGCTGGGTAAGGCGTTCGGAGGTGCACTCGGTGGTTTCACTACTGGCAGAAAGGAGATTATTGACTTGCTTCGCCAGCGCTCACGTCCCTATCTCTTCTCCAACTCGTTGGCACCGGGTATCATAGGTGCATCGCTCGAGGTGTTTAAGATGCTTAAGGAGAGTGATGAACTGCATGCACGACTGGTAGAGAACGTGAACTACTTCCGCGATAAGATGATGGCGGCAGGATTTGATATCAAACCTACTCAGAGTGCTATCTGTGCCGTAATGCTCTATGATGCCAAACTCTCACAGGTCTACGCTGCCAAGATGCAGGAAGAGGGCATATATGTCACTGGCTTCTACTATCCTGTGGTGCCGAAGGGACAGGCACGTATACGCGTGCAACTCTCTGCCGGCCATTGCCGCGAACACTTGGACCGCTGCATAGCAGCATTCATAAAAGTAGGCCGCGAACTGGGTGTCATCAAGTGACAATCCCAGTGCACGACCTAATACTTATTGCAGGGCGACCTTTCGCAGGTGCTCACAGACTCTCCAACACGCGCTTCAGCACTACCTGTGCCGATATTTCGCGGTTGGCAGCCTCGGGTATCACCAGCGAGTGGTCGCTTTCTATCACGTCGTCGGTCACTATCAGACCGCGGCGTACTGGCAGACAGTGCATGAAATAACCATTGTCCGTCCACGACATGTGACGCGCATCTACCGTCCAACGGCTGTCCTTGCTCAGTATCTTGCCGTAGTCGGCAGGGGTGGTCACACCCGGGCAACTCCAGTTCTTGGCATAGATGAAATGAGCACCTTCGAATGCTTTCTTCTGGTCGTATTCCACCTTAGCACCACCAGTAAAGGCTGGGTCGAGTTCATAGCCCTCGGGATGAGTGATGACCAGATCCACGTCGGCGGCGTTCATCCACTCGGCAAATGAGTTGGGTACGGCCTGGGGCAGTGACTTGCAATGGGGTGCCCATGAGAGCACCACCTTCGGACGAGCCACCGGTTTGTGTTCCTCGATAGTTATAAGGTCGGCAAATGCCTGGAGGGGGTGTACGGTGGCTGTCTCCATCGCCACTACCGGTTTGCCACTGTAGCGCACAAACTGCTGAACCACGGTCTCGGCATAGTCGTAGTCACGGTCGGTGAGTCCGGCAAAAGAGCGCACGGCTATGATATCACAGTAACTTGCCATTACGGGAATGGCTTCCAGAAGGTGTTCGCTCTTGTCGCCATCCATCACCACACCACGCTCCGTCTCCAGTTTCCATGCACCGGCATTCACATCGAGCACTATCACATTCATGCCCAAGTTCATGGCTGCCTTCTGAGTGGAAAGGCGGGTACGCAGGCTGTTGTTGAAGAAGATCATGAGCAGTGTCTTGTTCTTGCCAAGATGCTGAAATCCGTAGCGGTCGGCCTTTATGGCCTGTGCCTCTGCCAGTGCTTTTGGCAGAGGACCTATGTCTGATACATGGAAAAATGTTTTCATCGTTATATGTGTTTTTGCGTGTCTGAGTATTAGTGTCTCACTTGTCCGTAGCCCTCTATGAGCCATTTGTAGGTTGTCATCTCTTCCAGTCCCATGGGGCCGCGCGGACCGAGTTTCTGTGTGCTTATGCCTATCTCTGCACCCAGTCCGAACTGTGCACCGTCGGTAAAACTGGTGGGCACGTTCACATATACACAGGCTGCATCCACCTCTTTCTGGAACAGGCGGGCAGCCTCTTCGTTGTCGGTGATGATACATTCGCTGTGGCCACTGCCGTAGGTATCTATGTGGCGCAGTGCCTGGTCTATGCTGTCTACCGTGCCTACAGCCATGGCATAGTCCATGAACTCTGTGCCCCAGTGCTCGGCTGTGGCATGCTTCAGCAGTTGTGCCGGATAGTGTCCGTCCAGGGCGGCGTATGCACGCTCGTCGGCATAAAGCACCACATTGTGATAGGCGAGGGGTGCAAGGAGTTTGGGCATATCAGCCATCCTCTGCTCGTGCACCAGCAGGCAGTCGAGAGCGTTGCACACACTCACACGGCGGGTCTTGGCATTGCGTATGATGTCTCGTGCTATGTCTATGTTGCCGTCTTTGTCGAAGTAGGTGTTTACCACTCCTGCACCAGTCTCTATCACTGGCACGCGGGCATTGTCGCGCACGAAGGAGATGAGTCGTTTGCCGCCTCGTGGTATGCACAGGTCTATGTAGCCCACGGCATTGAGCATGGCACCTGTGGCCTCGTGGGTGGCAGGCAGCAGTGTGGCAGCGGCGGGGGATATGCCATGCTCCTTGAGCACCAGTTGTATCAGTGCCACGGCAGCCTTGTTGCTGTCCTTGGCATCGCTACCCCCTTTGAGCACACAGGCATTGCCACTCTTCATGCAGAGGGCAAACACATCGAAGGTCACGTTGGGACGTGCTTCATATATCACACCTATCACACCATAGGGTACGCTCACCTTGTTCAGATGCAAACCGTTGGGCAGGTATCGGTCCATGATGATGCGGCCAAGGGGGGAGGGTAGGGTAGACACCTCGGTCATGTCGTGTGCTATGCCACTCAGACGCTCTGGAGTGAGCAGCAGGCGGTCGTAGAGGGGGTTGTTGCGGTCCATGCGTGCCAGGTCCAGACCGTTGGCAGCCAACAGGCTGTCGCGACACTCGCCAATGCGACTGGCCACGTCTTTGAGTATCTCGTTGCGCTCGTTGTCACTCAGTCGGGCTATCTGCCTGGCTGCTTGCCGGGCTTCTTGGAAAAGTGTTTGTAGTTCGTTCATTCTATGTATAGGAAATCGTAATGTACTAATGGTCGTTTGGCGTGTGCTCCAACCAGTTGGCTGGCACTCTCGCTGTCGTATGCGCTTTTGCCTATGGCAATGCGCCTGTCTTGTGCATCATGTATAGCAATGATGTCGCCCTCTTCAAATTCACCCTCTATACGTGTCACGCCTACCAGCAGCAGACTGGTGGCACGTTCGCTGAGCAGGGCTTTGGCGGCCTGGTCGTTTACATAGGCTATACCCTTGGTGAAACTGCCGCTATGGGCTATCCATTTCTTTACACCCGACACGGGTTGGGCGGCAGGCACAAATAGTGTGTGTGGCACATGGGAGGGCTCCTCTACCAGTTGGAGGAGGATATCGTCGCGCCTGCCATTGGCTATCATCACTGCTATACCCTCATCTGCCACCCTACGGGCTATGCCGCATTTGGTACGCATGCCGCCGCGTCCGAAACCGCTCCTCACTGCCTGCACGTACTGTGTGGCATCATCCTCGGGAGCGATGCGCTCTATCAGTCTGCTGCCCACGGCAGTGGGCATGCCATCATATATGCCATCGATATTGCTGAGGATGATGAGCAGGTCGGCATCCATCATCGAGGCGATGAGTCCGGAGAGTTCATCATTGTCGGTAAACATCAGTTCGGTGACACTCACCGTGTCGTTCTCGTTGACCACGGGTATGACCCCGTTTTGCAGCATCACGTCCATGCATGCCCGTTGGTTGAGGTATTCGCGGCGTGTGGCAAAACTCTCTTTCATGGTGAGCAGTTGACCCACGGGTATGTGGTATTCTCGAAACAGGTCGTAATACAGATTGATGAGTTTCACCTGACCGATGGATGAGAACAACTGGCGTTGCTCTACCGTGTCCAGACGCCTGCTCACACTGAGCAACCCTCTGCCGCATGCCACAGCACCGCTGGATACGAGTATGAGTTCATATCCTGCTGCGTGCAACTGTGCCATCTGGTCTACGAGAGCCGACATACGTGTGATATCCAGTTTTCCGTCTTTCCTGGTAAGCACGTTGCTGCCCACCTTCACCACTATGCGTTTCTTCATGCGTTATCGCGTTTTCTTATTTCCACGCGTCGTATCTTGCCGGATATAGTCTTGGGCAATTCGTCTACAAACTCTATGATACGTGGATACTTGTATGGTGCCGTCACACGTTTCACATGTGCCTGCAGTTCTTTTGTCAGAGCGTCTCCCGCTTTATCCTTCCACTCCTTGGCCAGTACTACGGTGGCTTTCACCACCATGCCACGTATGTCGTCGGGCACTCCGGTGATGGCACACTCCACCACGGCGGGGTGAGTCATCAGCGCGCTCTCCACCTCAAACGGTCCTATGCGGTATCCACTGCTCTTTATTACATCGTCAATGCGACCTTCAAACCAGTAGTAGCCGTCTTCGTCGCGCCAAGCCATATCACCGGTGTGATACATGCCGTCGTGCCACACCTGGTGTGTCAGTTCCTCATCGCGGTAGTATTCCTTGAACAGTCCTATAGGCTTCTTGTCGCCTACGTATATCACCACTTCGCCTTTTTCACCGTCTTCGCATGGGGTGCCGTCGGAGCGTATCAGCCCTATCTTGTATTGCGCATTGGGTTTGCCCATAGAACCGGGCTTGGGTTCCATCCACGGCATGGTGCCCAGTGTCATAGTGGTCTCGGTCTGTCCGAAGCCTTCCATCAGACGAATGCCGGTGAGTTGTAGGAAACGGTCGTATACCGATGGGTTGAGTGCCTCGCCGGCGGTGCAGCAGTAGCGCAGCGACGAGAGGTCGTAGTCGGCGAAGTTCTCGCGTATGAGGAAGCGGTAGACAGTGGGCGGAGCACAGAAGGATGTGACATGGTATCGTGCTATCTGCGAGAGCATATCCTTGGCATTAAACTTCTCGTGGTCGTACACAAACACGGTGGCACCGGCAAACCACTGTCCGTAGAGTTTGCCCCATACAGCCTTGCCCCAGCCAGTGTCTGCCACCGTCAGATGTATGCTGTCCTGGCTCAGGTTGTGCCAGAACACGCCAGTGGTGAGGTGCCCCAGGGCATACAGGTGGTCGTGTGCCACCATCTTGGGCTCGCCGCTGGTGCCGCTGGTGAAATAGATGAGCAGGGTGTCGTCGTTGCTGTTTACATGTGCTGGCTTGGCGTAGGGCTCTGCCATGGGCATCTCTTTCTGCCAGTCGTGGAAACCCTCAGGCACCAAGGCACCGATACTGACGAGTGTCTCAAGTGTGGGACTGTCTTTCATACTGCCCTCCACCTGTTTCAGCACATATTCCTCGCCTACGCATATTATGGCCTTGGTGCCAGCCCTGTTGTTGCGATACACGATATCGTGTGTGGTGAGCATGTGTGTGGCAGGGATGGCTATAGCACCCAGTTTGTGTAGTGCCAGGATGCTGAGCCAGAACTCATAGCGGCGCTTGAGGATGAGCATCACCTTGTCGCCATGGCCAATGCCCAGGCTGCTCAGATAGCCTGCCACCTGGTCGGTCAGACGTTTCATGTCGGCAAAGGTGAAACTTCGTTCTGCTCCCTCGTCATTGGTCCAGAGCAGGGCGGTAGCGTCAGGCCGTTCCGCAGCCCAACAGTCCATCACGTCGTATGCGAAGTTGAACTCCTCGGGCACGATGAATTCAAAGTGCTCAGTGTAGTCCTCGTATGATGTAAACGACGTCTGTTTTAAATATTTCTCTATCATCGTTGTTTGTTATTCTACTGTAAATGCCAGCATCTTTACTGGTTTGTCGCCTATGGCACGCATGCCGTGCGGCAGACTCGAGTCGAAATAGATGGAGTCGCCTTCCTCCAGCACGATGGTCTTGCCACCGAGAAAGAGTTCCATGGCTCCCTCCAGTATGAGGTTGAACTCCTGTCCGGCATGTGTATTCTTGTATATGGTGTGGGCGTTGGGTTTGGGTTCTACGGTTACGATAAACACCTCGGCTTTCCTTCCGAGGAAGCCACTTGCCAGACTCTGATATTTGTATGCCTTGGTGCGTTCCACACTCAGTCCCTTGCCTTTGCGCACCACGGAGTAGGTGTGCATGCGCGGCTCTTCGGCAAACATCAGGGCATCGGGCGAAACACCGTATTTCTTTGCTATCTTCATCAGGTTTGAGATGGTGATGTCTATCTCGCCTTTTTCCACCCGTTCATATTTTTCCAGACTAATGCCGCATGTATCAGCCATTTCTTGTGCGGAGATATCGAGGGCGTCTCTCAGTCCTTGCAGTCGTTCTCCTATTTGTTTGAGTGCTTCATCCATAGTTCGATAAATTTCTTGTATTCTTGTTCCTTCCAGTTGAGTTCGGCTTTCAGTCCGCGTATCACTGCC
The DNA here is from genome assembly GCA_946186945.1 of uncultured Prevotella sp. Lineage (GTDB taxonomy): Bacteria > Bacteroidota > Bacteroidia > Bacteroidales > Bacteroidaceae > Prevotella. The sequence continues at coordinate 685 of CAMHPC010000033.1, read as the reverse complement.
GATGTGAAGCCAGCATGTTCCATCTCGTTGAGTCCGCGTATGGTCACTCCGCTGGGTGTGGTCACCATGTCTATGGCTGCCTCGGGGTGCAGACCGGTAGCCTCGAGCAGCATCAGTGCTCCCTTGATGGTCTGCATCACTATGCGGTTGGCATCTGTGGCCTTGAATCCCAGTTCTACTCCACCTTCGGCAGCGGCACGGATATAGCGCATGGCGTATGCTATGCCACTCGATGCCAGTGTGGTGCCGGCTGGCAGGTGCTGTTCGTCGGTTATTTGGGTGCGTCCCATCTTGTCGAACAGTCCCTTCACCAGTTCCGTCTGCTCTGCGCTGGCACCGATGGGCACCATGAAGGTCATGGATGCCAACTGTGCTATGGCTATGTTGGGTATGACCATGAACAGCGGCGGGCAGTTTTGTCCCAGCCACTCCTTGATTTTCGTGGAGTCGATGCCTGCGGCTATCACTATGAGCATCTGTCGCTGGGGGTTCAGCACATCGCCAATGCCCTTGAGCACCTGCTCCACCAGCCTGCTGCTGTTTGTATACTTCTTCGGCAATCTTGTAAGAAGCCTGTTTGAGGGCTTCTGTTTTTGCCTTGATGTCTTCTGTATCGTTGCCTTCGAGAGCTTTCTTGAGGGCAGCAACAGCGTCGTCGATAGCCTGTTTGTCAGCAGGTTTAACC
>CAMHPC010000032.1 GCA_946186945.1 uncultured Prevotella sp. | reverse complement strand
GTCATACCCACTCTGTTCTCATTGTCTTTGATTTCTTTTGGAATACCTATTTTCATAGCCGTAAAAAATTAAGGTTAGGTATTACGAAATGTTCGTAGGTGTAGTACATACGATTTCATTTCATATCGTTAACGCAGCAAAAATATGAAATATTGAATATTTTTGCAAGAAAAAAGCGAAAAAAATGTGGTGAAAAGAAACCCTTGCGAAGGTTCTCATAAAATAAGGATTATTCTTTCTGATTTAGTTCATCACATATCTCCTCCGCCATCGCATTCAGGGCATTGCAGTCGGCACGGCTGATGTGGCGCTTGCCGCTATCATAGGGCCAGGGACTGAGTATGAGCACCCTACCGCCGGCACATGCCTCGAAGAGGGCACCAGAGGGTTTGTAGTAATCACGGAAGCCATTGTCAGTGAGTAGGATGAAAGGCCGCTGCTCCTTGATGAGCACCTGCTGCACCTGTTTCTCATCGGGCGAGATAAAGGGCGATACCATCACCGCGCCTTCGCGTGCTTGCAGCACGCAAGCGTTCTTGTACTGCCGCAGGGTTTGGTCATTGCCATTACGCGCCAGTTCCACCATGGCATGACGCACATGCACGGTGGCGAAGTGCACCTGCATCAGCAGTGCCACATTGCCTACACCATCATAATCCCGTGAGCCGATGGTGATTGCCTTCTGCACACGGAAGTATCCGGGCATGAGCCGCTTGGTGGCCAGGCGCTGCGGGTTCAGCCGCACATACCGAAACATCGTATTCAATTGCCTGCGACGTGACAATGGGCGAATGAAGGGCCGCTCAGTAAAGACAGGGGAAGGATAGCCTCCCTCGTCCTTTGCTGCCGCATTTAAATGGTTTCCTTCGTCCTTTTTCGCCGAATTTGAAAGGCTGCCTTCGTCCTTTTTCGCCGAATTAAATTCTGCGGCAACAGACAGAGTGTAAGCCCTGCCCAATTTCTTTACACCTTGCCAATATCCTCTAATGACGCTGCGTATGCTCGTATCCATTACCCGTGTCACATAGATGATGGCGTGCAGGTGGTCGGGCATCAGGCAGAACTGCAGGATACGGACAGCAGGATAGTGCCTGCACATCACGAACAACTCATCTACTACGGCATTACCCAGAGCCGTGCGCTCTACGGTGGCTCTATTAGGGTCATTATCGGGTATCACCAATGTGCCGAGTAGCGGCTCGCGCGATGGCACCGTCATAGTGACATGATACACCCCAAAGCCTCGCCAAGCGCTGCCTGGCTCCTGCCATTGCCATTGCTCCTGTTCTACATTTGACATAAATTCTATTTCCCCTGACCGTAATTTTTTCGTGCATACATTGCATGGGCACAAAGATATGAAAAGAAGAGAGCAGAACAAAATATCAACCCAAATATCTCATACTCGGATAGAGCCTTTTTATTTACTAAGAGAATTATTTGGCTTCTCTCTCACTTAATCGTACCTTTGCTTCGCGAAGGTACTCACGTTCGACATTGCAAAAAGAAAAACTTCGTTTCTCTTTTTGCAATGTTCTCACTTAATCGTACCTTTGCACCAATTATAATGAAGACAATGGAAGAAATAAAGAACAGATTTGTCGTGGTGACCTACCGTTTGGAGACCATCGACGGCGATGAGCGTGAAACAGTAGAGAATGTGAATGCCGACGAGCCTTTTGCCTTTATCACCGGCATGGGCATGTCCATACCCGCCTTTGAGGAGCGTGTGGCAGCCGTTGCAAAGGGTGGCGATTTTAGTTTCACCCTGCCTGCCGCCGAGGCTCATGGTGAGTATGACGAAGAGAAAGTGATAGATGTGCCCCGCGAGTCATTCTCCATCAATGGTCATTTCGACCACGAGCATGTGAAGGAGGGTGCCGTCATCCCCCTGCATGATGCCGAGGGACATTACTATCAGGCTGAGGTGCTTGAGGTGGGTGCCGACACCGTGCGCATAGACCTCAACTACCCCTTGGCAGGTTATGACCTGGCGTTCACCGGCACGGTGATAGAGAACCGCGAGGCCACCCTGCAGGAGATGGAGCAGATGGCAAAGATGCTGAGCGGTGAGGGCTGCGGTTGCGGCTGCGACCACGACCACTGTGACCATGACCATGACCACTGCGGTTGCGGTGGTTGCCACTGATACCTATTGCCATCATGAGCAATAGCATAGGCACCATCTTCCGACTCACCACCTTCGGCGAGAGTCACGGCGCGGCAGTGGGAGGTGTGATAGACGGTATGCCCGCAGGCATAACCGTGAGCGAGGAGTATGTGCAGAGAGAACTCAACCGCCGGCGCCCAGGTCAGAGTGCCATCACCACTGCCCGTGCCGAGAGCGACCGTGTGAGTCTGCTTAGCGGACTGTTTGAGGGGCGCACCACAGGCTGTCCCATAGGATTTGTGGTGTATAATGAAAATCAGCACTCAGCCGACTACGACAACCTGCGCGATATATACCGTCCATCGCATGCCGACTATACCTATCGTCAGAAGTACGGCATGCGCGACCATCGTGGCGGCGGACGCTCCTCTGCCCGTATCACCATCAGCCGTTGTGTGGCAGGCGCCCTTGCCAAACTGGCTCTCGCTCCGTATGGCATCACTGTGTATGCCTATACCGAGCAGGTGGGCAATATACGTCTGCCACAGTCGTACCGCCACTATGACCTGGCATCCATAGAAGACAATGCTGTGCGGTGTCCCGATGCAGACACGGCACACCAGATGGAACAACTCATAGCCCAGGTGAAGGGTGAGGGCGACACCATAGGAGGTGTGATAGGAGGAGTGATACGCGGTTGCCCGGTAGGACTGGGCGAGCCGGAGTTTGACAAGTTTCATGCCTCTCTGGGTGCTGCCATGCTCAGTATCAATGCCGCCAAGGGCTTCGAGTATGGCGAGGGATTTGCCGGCACCTCATGGCGGGGCAGCGAGCAGAACGACCTGTTTATACCCGATGGCGAGGGCGGTGTCACCACAGCCACCAATCATTCCGGTGGTGTGCAGGGAGGTATCAGCAACGGACAGGATATATATTTCCGTGTGGCGTTCAAACCTGTTGCCACCTTGTTGCGCCCACAGGTCACCACCGACATTCATGGCGAGGTGGCTGAAGTGACGGCGCGCGGCAGGCACGATCCCTGTGTGTTGCCACGGGCAGTACCCATAGTGGAAGCCATGGCTGCCATGGTCACACTCGACCATCTGCTCCTGCAAAAAACACATCAGGGACGATAGTGTAATTTTTCGATTTCACATATTATTTGTTCTATTTAGCGTCAGAACGTATCTGACGCTAAATTTTTGCTTATATTTTCAAATTAAAAACTTGCAGGACGAAAAAAAAGAAGTATATTTGCAACGACTGGTGACTGTGTTTGTGAAAATACGCCAGTCACATTAAGTCTAGTTTAGTTTTTGTGTTGGTAGAGGGCTGTCGTTTGGCAGCCCTCTTTTTTCGAACGCATGCCTTATTGACGTAGAAACTGCATATAAAACAAATTGACGGCAAAATCATTCTGCTGCGTAAAAAAACTCCTAATGGGGCGATTTTATCAGTTTTTATGTTTATATTTGCCATGTCATAAGAAAAAAACATGATGAAGAAAAGTCAGTTTATCATTTTATTGTCCACTACGCTTCTGGCTCCGCAGTTGGCCCTTTCGCAGCGGTCCATCGCCTTTGATGGTATCGAGAACGCCCGTGATATGGGTGGCCTGGCGGTGCAATCAGGACAGACAGTCCGTTCTGGGTTGCTGGTTCGCAGTGGGAACCTATCGAAAGCATCTGATGCCGACATGACAGTTCTGAAAGAGCACTACCGGTTGACAGACGTGTTCGACTTCCGCCTGGAGGCTGAAGCCGAGGCTGCACCTGACCGTATCGTAGATGGGGTGCGCTACACTCATCTCTCCACCCTGCCTAAGACCCTCATAGAGCCTATGGTTTCTCAAGCGAACGACTCGGCAACAAAGGAACAGACAAGAGACATGGCTGCCATGTTGCTGAAGTATGCAGTCAACCCCAAGGCTCAGAAGATGGGCAGACAACTGTATCCTGCTATCGTGACCGACAGTGTGGCTCAGTGCTATTACGGCAGGTTTCTTCGGGGTGTGCTTCATGCCGAGGGTGGTGTGCTCTGGCACTGCTCACAAGGCAAGGACCGCGCCGGCTGGGCGTCGGCATTCGTATTGGGTGCCCTTGGAGCAAGTAGACAAACTATAGTGGAGGATTTTGACATCAGCAACCAAAGTTATGCCCGTGCAGTGGAGGCGATGACTGCGAAAGTGCAAGAAATGGGTGGCGACGATGAGGCTGTGGCCTTCATCCGCGCCATGGTGGGTGTAAGCCGTGAAAACTTCGTGGCAACCTTAGACCTGATTGACCAAAAGTACGGGTCGCTTGCCGACTACATAGAGCACCAGTTGGGTTTTTCGAAAGACGAGCAGCAACTGCTCAGACAGAAATACCTGACAGATTAGCATTAAAGATCAAACCCTGATAATCAAGATGAACAGACCGGATAAAGTTATGATACAAGCATGCGTCATGATGGTCTGTGGTGCAATGATATTGACAGGCTGTAGTTCTGTGGCAAGCAATGTAGCCGACAGTTTTTACAACAACCTGATAGTGGAAGACCGCTACAGGATGATACTCGATGGCTTGCAACTGACGCTGCTCATCACGTTTTGCGCCGCTCTTCTTGGTACGCTCTTGGGCGGACTGGTGTGCTGGATGCGCATGAGCCGTCGGGCATGGCTGCGGCAAGCGGCCAGGGTTTATATGCACTCCGCCATCAGCGCCTTCTGCCACAAATACGGCATCGCAGAGAAGGAAGAGACGGCTCATCGGCTCACTGACCAGATGCTCGACGGCGCTATGGCGCAGTACCGCCCCATCACCGTGCGCATCACCCATAGTGAGCAGTCGCTCGTCACAGCCCTGGACTTCATGGTAGAGCAGATGACTTCCACACCGCTGGGGGAGATGCAGCGCAGCGAACTCTCCGAGCAGTGTCGCCAGGTGGTGGAGGAACCCACCAAGCGTGGCTTCCGTGTGAAACTTATAATATAATATATATATGGAAGTACAGAGAATAAACCTGGACGACTATATCCAGACTGGTGAGGGTGGCACAGCCGTCGCCTACACCCATAAGAATGGCCAGAGACTGGCTAAGTTGTACAACCCTGGATTTGAAGCCGACAGAGCAGAAGCAGAGTTCCTGACTGCCCGTACGGTATTTGAACTGGGTATCCCCACTCCCGAGCCCTACCGCCTGGTGACCGATGGCGAGCGCTTCGGTGGTGAATATGAGTTGATTAAGAACAAACGCTCGTTTGCACGCATCATCTCCCAAGAACCGGAGCGACTGCCTGAACTGGCGGTCAGTTTCGCCCGTTTGTCAAAAGAGTTCCACGGCAAAGATGCCGATACCACGCATTTGCGTTCCTACAAACAGGTACTTAAGCGATTCTATCAGGAGAAGAACCTCGTCACAGAGAAATTCCGGCAGGCAGCCCTGCATTTTATCGACCAGGTGCCCGACACACCGAAGTGCCTGCATGGCGACCTGCACTTGGGAAATATCATCACCGATGGCGAGCGTACCCTCTGGATAGACCTGGGCGAGGCATCATACGGCATGCCTGAATGGGACCTGGGAATATCATATCATTCCATGCACATGAGGAGTGCAGAGATGGCAGACTTCCTGTTTCACATGACTCTGGAACAAATGGCAAACTTCTGGGATGTCTTCTTCCCTGCCTATCTTGGTACTACCGACCCACAGCGCATTGCCGAAGCCACAAAGCAGTTCTTGCCCTTTGCCGCAGCCAAGGCACCGTATGTGTACGATATGGCATACCACAAGCCCCTGCCCGAAACGTCTCTGGAGGCGTTAATACAAAGGTTTCCTGATTAACGTAAGATAGTTATATGCCAAACGCACCAATAAATACACAACTGCTCGACCGTGCCATAGTCTTCGCAGTCCGAGCACATGCCGGCACAGAGCGTCGAGGCAAGGGCTTCCCCTATATCGTACACCCCTTGGAGGCAATGGCAATTGTAGCCACCATGACGCAGGACCAGGAACTGCTGGCTGCTGCCGTCCTGCACGACACGGTGGAGGACACCCATGTCACGGTGGAGCAGATACGCTCAGAATTCGGCGACCGCATCGCCTCGTTGGTGGCCACTGAAAGTGACACGTTTCAGGATGACGTGAGCGAGGAGGATAGTTGGCACACCCGTAAGCAGGCTGCTATCGACCGTGCGGCTCATGCCTCACGCGATGCCAAGATGGTGGCATTGGGCGATAAGTTGTCCAATATGCGTGCCATAGCACGCGACTATGCCATGCAGGGCGACCAACTCTGGACACTGTTCCATGCCAAGGAGCGCAAGGACCATGAGTGGCATTACAGAGGACTGGCAGAGTCGCTCTACGAACTACATGACACCTTTGCCTTCAAGGAATTCGAGCAACTCATCAACCAGGTGTTTGGACATTGAACATAGCACATCGGATATTGAAAATGATTAGACGAGCGATATACATACTTCTTATGATGGTGCTGACTCAGGCAGCAGCAGCGCAGCATACCATCGTCTTTACCCCACAGTGGACAGCGCAGGCGCAGTTTGCGGGCTACTATGTGGCAGAAGCCAAGGGCTTCTACCGAGAGGCAGGTGTGAAGGTAAAAATAGAGCATCCCTCAGCCACCCAATCGGCCATGAGTCGTCTGAGTAAAAAACAATGTCAGGCCACTACATTGTCACTCTGTCAGGCACTTGAGGTTATTGACGACGGTCTCCCCCTAATCAATATCTTGCAGACCTCTATGAACAATGCCATGGTCATCGTCTCTGCAAGAGGCAAAGACCCGCTGACACAGAAGGGTGCCCGTGTGGGTATATGGAGCGTGGGCTTCGGACAGTTGGCCATCTGCATGAGCATCAGGGACCATCTGAACTATGAGTGGGTGCGTTTCGCCCAAAATATCAACCTGTTCCTATCCGGAGCCCTTGATGCCACACTGGCCATGAGTTACAACGAATATTACCAATTGGTGCAGGCGGGCATAGAGATTGACGAAAAGGACGTCTATCGATTCTGCGACCACGGCTATAATGTGCAGGAAGATGGGGTCTACATGACCCGCGAATACTATGTGGCTCACAAGGATGAGGCCCGACGTTTTGCCCAGGCCAGTAGGAAAGGCTGGGAGTGGGCGGCTGCACATCCTGACGAGGCACTCGACATTGTGATGCAGTATGTAGAACGCGACCATGTGGCTACTAACCGTGTGATGCAGCGCCTGATGCTTACTGAGGTGCTGCGTCTGCAGGTAGACCGCCAGTCGAAAAAACGTGAGTTTCGTCTGCGCCCCGACATGGTGAAAAAGGCCAGCAGTCTGATGGTGGAGAACCGGTTGCTGAGCCGTGAAGTGACATACAGGGAACTTTTAAATGAAAAATGAAGAAAATACTGCCACATCAAGATGAAAGGGATTATTACATATATACGGCGTAAACTTTCCGTCAGGGTGAGCGTGTGGGTGGTGTTGTTTGCTGCCATCATTTTCAATATCGCACTGGGCTTCCTGTTCTATCAGGCACGAGAAGCCGTGAGTCAGGAAGCCATCAGTCGCGCCACTCAGATACTGGACAAGACATCGCTGCGTGTGGAGAGTATCCTGAACCGTGTGGAGGTGGCATCGAACATGACCAAATGGCTCGTAGAACGACATTCCGAAAAAGCCGACTCGATGTTTGTCTACAGCCGGGGCATGCTGTTGAATAATCCCGACTTCTATAACTGTTCCATAGCCTTCGAACCATATTATTTCAGCAATAAGGGACGCTATTTCTCTGCCTATACCAAACATAACGGCGACACACTGCGCACCATACAGGGTGGCAGCGACAACTACCAGTATTTCTTTATGGACTGGTATCTCATGCCTTCGCTGCTCGGCAAACCGTGCTGGTCGGAGCCTTACATGGACCTCGACGTGGCCACAGGCACGGTAGAGATGGTAACGAGTTATAGCCAAGCCATAACTGACAAGCGAGGCCAACGGATAGGGGTAATCAATACAAGCCTCTCTATCAACTGGTTGTCGAAAACCTTATCTGCCATTAAACCCTATCCCAATTCTTACAGCATAATGATAGGGCGCGGGGGCACCTACTTTGTGCATCCCGACACCACCAAGATTACCCGTCAGACCATCTTCACCCAGACCATTGAACAACCCGACACGGCACTGACAGCACTGGGACACGCCATGCAACGTGGCGAGGAGGGCATGAAGCAGATGCTTATAGACGGACAAGATTGCTACGTGTTCTACAAACCACTTGGACAGACTGGCTGTTCTATGGCTATCGTCTGCCCGGAGAGCGATATCTTCGGCGGGTTCGATCGTCTGCGCAACAGTGTCAGGGCCTTGGTACTGGTGGGCCTGCTGCTTATGCTCTTCGTTTTCATACGTATCATTACACGAGAACTCAAACCCCTGCGCAGACTGGCCCATGAGGCAGAGACAATATCCTCCGGGCAATTCGATGCAGAGATGCCGGATTTTAAGCGTATTGACGAGATAGGCCAGTTGAGCCACTCGTTCGCCGATATGCAGCAGTCGCTGGTGAAATACATCGAGGAACTGAAGAGCACCACCAGCCAAAAAGCCTCTATAGAGAGAGACCTCCATATAGCCAGTGGCATACAGATGGGTATGCTTCCAAAGAAATACCCTGGCAAGGGCGACCGCGACGACGTGCTGATCCATGCCTCGCTGACCCCAGCCAAGGATGTCGGTGGCGACCTGTTCGACTTCTATTTCCGCGACGAGAAACTGTTCTTCTGCATTGGCGACGTATCGGGCAAGGGAGTGCCCGCATCACTCTTCATGGCTGTCACCAGAGCAGTTTTCCGCACGGTGTCAGTTCATGAATCGATGCCCGACCGCATCATGATGACTATGAACAGGATTATCGCCGAGATGAACAATGTACGTATGTTTGTCACACTCTTTGTAGGCGTGCTCGACCTGCCTTCGGGACGTCTGCGCTACTGCAACGCTGGCCATGATGCACCCTTGCTCGTGGGTGTGGGTGTGGGCAAACTGCCGTGCGACTCTAACATCCCTGTCGGCCTCAGACCATCATGGAAGTATTCGCTGCAAGAGACGCAAATCTTTATAGGCACCACCATTTTCCTCTTTACCGACGGACTGACTGAGGCTATGAATGCCGAAAAAGCACAGTTTGAGATGCAACGTGTCAATGAGGTGGCATGCAAGGCCCTCTCCGAGGGACAACAGGAACCGTCACTACTCATTGGGCGGATGGCAGATGCCGTACACCAGTTTGTGGGTGATGCCGAGCAGAGCGATGACCTGACGATGATGGCTATACAGTATATACGTCAGCAGAGCAATGTCAAGATGCGAAAGAGCATAATACTAACCAACGACATGCAGGAGGTGCCTCGACTGAAAGCCTTTGTTGAAGAGATGTGCCAAACCGCGGGTTTCGGTGAAATGGACACAGCACAACTGCAGGTTGCCATAGAAGAAGCAGTGGTCAACGTCATCAGTTACGCCTACCCGCCAGACACACGAGGTGACGTGATGGTAGAGGCGGCCTCGAATGACAAACGTCTGAAGTTTACCATCATAGACAGCGGCAAGCCCTTCGACCCTACTGTTCAGGCGGAGGTAGATACTACTCTGCCTACGCAAGAGCGTCGTATCGGAGGGCTCGGCATACATATCATGCGTAAGATTATGGACTCTATCAACTACGAACGCATGGACAACCACAATGTGCTGACGCTTAGAAAGAATTTTAAAAAAATGGATAATAAATAACGATAATATAATGAAAACGACTATTCAAGAATTGGACGGTAATATTGTAGCCTTTCTGGAGGGCAGTCTCGATACTGCTGCTGCTCCGGAAACGGAAAAAGCGATGATGCCACTGAACGATGTGGAGGGTAAGGACATCATCATTGACTGTACAGACCTCGAGTACATCTCATCGGCGGGTCTGCGCATCTTTCTTGGCATACTGCAGAATGCTGAAGAAAAAGACGGACACGTATATATCAAAAACATCAATGACAAAGTTCGCACCATCTTTGCCATAACGGGATTCAGCAATATCTTTGAGTTTAAATAATGAACAATATCAAACTCGACCCACATGGCGAAGTGCTCCTGCTACAGTATAGGAAACTTCACCCTACATTGGTCTCCCTGGCCGATAAAGCATACAATTTGCTACTCCAGGCCCTGAAAGAACAGGGCATATATGTCACAGCCATTGAGCACCGTGTGAAGACAGAGAAGTCGCTGGCAGGAAAACTGGAGTTGAAAGGGGCAAAATACAAGTCGATAGATGATATCACCGACCTTGTGGGTCTGCGGGTCATCACGTTCTACACCGACGATGTAGACAAGGTGGCTGCTATCGCCAAACGTATCTTCGACATTGACTGGCAGAATAGTGTGGACAAGCGCAAACTGCACGAACTCGATGCCTTCGGCTACAACTCGCTGCATTATATCTGTAGATTAAAAGACCCATCAGAACCCTCTATCCGATTCGAACTGCAGATGCGTACCGCCTTGCAGCATGTATGGTCAACCATCGTGCACGACACGGGTTATAAAGGCGAGGTTAAAATCCCTCGCGAGTATCTGCGTCAGTTCAATAGATTGGCAGGTTTGATGGAACTGATGGACGATGAGTTCAGCCGTTTGCGCCTGGCACTCACCGACTACCGGCGACAGACGCTGGCTCTTGTCAAAAGCGGTCAACTGGACCAAGTGCCATTGTCGCGAGAGTCCTTCCGCAACTATCTTGACCTGAAACCCTTCCACCGCCTGAACCGTCGTATTGCTGCCGTCAATCAGGCAGAGATCTTTTCCGTACCGATAATGACCTATTTGCCTGTGCTCGAATCGTTCGGGCTGGAAACTCTTGGTGATGTACAGCATTTCATCGATGAGAACAGCGAAGATGCCTATCAGTTGGCACTCGCTCAGTTGGCTGTCACAGAACTTGACCTGCTCTCTTCCAACACGTCATTGCACTATCTCTGTCTGGTGCATGTACTGAAACATGGCGGTGGACGTGAGGGGCTGAAATCGCTCTACGATATCATCAATGGCGAGCAGGATACTAATGGTATGTTGGCAGATGTCATGTTGACCCAGGCAGAAACCTTGCCATTTATGCAGAAAGTTAAAACACAAAATAATACAACATTATGAACAAGAATGAAAAATTTGTCATCACCATCAACCGTGAAGTAGGTAGTGGTGGACGTACCGTTGGCCGTATACTGGCAGAGAAGTTAGGCGTAAACTATTATGATAAGGCGATAGTAGAAGGACTTACTCGTAAGTTCGAACTTTCCATTGAGCGCATTGAGGAAATCAAGGCTCAGAAGAAGACGTGGTGGAACGATTTTAACAACTACTACCAGACACTGGTCAACAGTGCAAAACGCCCTATGGAGGCAGAAGTGAAACTCGACAATGCCACAATGTTCGAAACCGAGAAACGCATCCTTCAGGAATTGGCTGCCGAGGCATCGTGTGTCGTAGCAGGGCGAACTGGCTTTATGGTGTTTCGCGAATGGCCCAACCATCTGAACATCTTCATCCAGGCCTCTATGGAGCACCGCATCCAGCGTATCATGCGGCGGCAGAACGTCAGTGAGCAGGAAGCACGCGACATCATCGACAGAATGGATAAAAGTCGTGAAACCTATATTCAGAAGTATGAGGATACCTCTCGCTACGACACGCGCAACTATCAGCTCGTGTTGTCTATGGATGATTTGAGTGAAGAGGATGCCGTGAAGGTTATTCTCGCATTTATCGGTGAATGACGCGACAGAGGTGCCCCAGAGGGCTATGCCATCACCGTGGTCCGCTCGAAGTGTCATTATACATAAATCAAAAATCTTATAGATGAAACAGTACAGCATACTCTTCGTCTGCCACGGCAATATCTGCCGCAGTCCGATGGCGGAATTTGTGATGAAGCACCTGGTGCAGGAGGCTGGTGCGCAGTCGCATTTCCGCATAGCCTCCGCCGCCACCTCTGCCGAGGAGATAGGCAATGCCGTGTATCCACCGGCACGCAGGAAACTTGCCGAGCATGGCATATCATGCGAGGGCAAGCGCGCCCGGCAGATGACCGCTGCCGACTACCGTGAGTACGACCTCCTGATAGGCATGGACCAGATGAACCTGCGCAATATGCGGCGCATAGCAGGCGGCGACCCTCTCGGCAAGATACATGCGCTGATGGAATATACAGAGCGTCCCGGCGAAGTGGCAGACCCCTGGTATACCGGCAATTTCGATGCCACATGGCGCGATGTGAGCGAGGGCTGCCAGGGACTCTTGCAACAACTCATGAATGATGTCTGGCATTGATGTTACACACCCGCAATACTCCTTCCGCATTTAAATGCACAGAATACAAACCATAATACCCATGAGACATATCTTATTTTTACTGACCATCGCCTCTCTCATGCCCGTCACAGTGGCAGCACAGGAGGATAGTACCAAGGTGAACGAATTCACAGTGAGTTTGCAGTCGGTAAACCGTGGTGAGATACGCACTGGCGGTTATCAGGTAGAGGATGATGACGATGCCATGGATGGCAGGTCGAGATTTGTGCTCGGCGTGCACCGTCTGGGAGTGGGCTACCGCCGACAGGCACTGGAGGCGAAGGTCACCGCCGAATATGCCGACACGTGGGGCGGGTCGAGCGGGGGAAAGTTGACCGTTCGCGAAGCATGGGCGCAACTCACCGCCCGAAACGGGCTCTTTGCCAAGATAGGACGGCAGTTGCTCTCGTACGACGACCAGCGCATCATCGGTTCCGATGACTGGGAGATGATGGGAATAAAGCATGATGCCCTGAAACTGGGATATGAGGGCCACAACCATCAGGCACACCTTATATTATGCTACAACCAGACCACCGACAATATGTTTAATGGCAACACCTTCTACAAAAATGGGTCGGCTTCGTACAAGGCCATGCAGACTGTGTGGTACCACTACGATGTGCCACGAGTGCCACTGGGTGCCTCGGTGCTCTTCATGAACGTGGGCATGCAGGGAGGCGAAAACGTAAGTGAAAAGCACGATGAATGGCAGCAACTGCTGGGCACCTACGTGAAGTACTCGCCCGAGCACTGGACTGTGGAGGGCTCCTACTACCGACAGTTCGGACGCAATGAGGATGGGGTAAAAATCAAGGCATGGATGGCAAGTATTAAGGCGGGCTTCGACCCTACGCCCATCTACGGGTTCACAGCAGGCTACGACTATCTCAGTGGTGACAAGTATTTCGCCGTGCCGACGAAGGGCATGGTAGGTATGGTGCGTCACAATGTGATAAGGGGCTTCAACCCCGTCTATGGCACACACCATAAATTCTACGGTGCCATGGACTTCTTCTATGTCTCTACATACTTCAATGGCTTCACACCCGGTCTGCAGAATGCATATATAGGCGGACATGTCTCGCCACTGAAAGGACTCGACCTGAACCTCACAGCCCACTATCTGGCCATGGGCACCAAACTGGATGATATGGACCGTACGCTGGGCCATGAGATAGAATTGGGCGCCAGTTACCAGATAATGAAGGACGTGAAAGTGACCCTGGCATACTCGTTTATGAATGGCACCGAGTCAATGAACAAACTCAAGCGCTCCTCGGGCGATGGCTACCTGAGATGGGCATGGCTGGAACTGGTCATCAGTCCGCGACTGTTCTTCACCAAGTGGTAAAAACTGCAAAAGTGGGAAGCACCCTCCGAGGAGCATCCCACTTTTACTTTATGATACGAGAGAGAGGGTTACTGCTCTCTCTTGCCCGACATAATCAGACGAGTGACAATCGGGGTAGGGGGAGCGATGAGGTCACCCGTGCGCACCTCTTTCTCCTGGTTGGCATCCACATCAAACTGCAGCGTGGCACCGTCGGCACGCACATCCATCGTCACCGGCGCACCCATCATCAGCGGCAGGTTCACATCGCCGTGCCCCGCAGGAAATCCGCAGAGCACAGGTATGCCGTAGGGCTCCAGCATCTCGTGCAGCATAGCCTCCACACTGTCGTAGGTAAACTCCGTGCCGCAGTCGGTAAACTCGCCCAGTATGATGCCGCGGCAGCGTGCGAGCGCACCGTTGAGTTGCAGTATGCGCATCTGGCGGTCTATGTTGTGCATAGACTCCTCCACCTCCTCCACAAACAGAATGATGTCCTTGCCGCATGCTATGTCGGCCTCAGAACCCAGGTTGGGCACGAAGGTGCAGAGGTTGCCGCCCACCAGCACACCGCTTGCCTGTCCCTGTATGTTTTGCGGATGAGCGGGCACCTCATAGCGGGGCACGATGCCCATCAGCATGTCGCGCATCAGCGTGCTCGTCTGGTCGGTGCCGCCCTTGGCCAGGAAAGAACTCATGGTGCCGTGTATGCTCATCACACCGGCGCGCGAGAGCAGACCGTGTAGCGTAGTGATATCGCTGAAGCCTACTAACCATTTCGGCGATGCCTTCAGTTCGTCGTAGCCAAGGCGGTTGATGAGTTGTATGGTGCCGTATCCGCCGCGGTTGCAGATGATAGCCTTGATATCTGGGTCGTTGAGTGCCCATCTGATGTCGCTCAGTCGTTCCTCCACCGTGCCGGCATACTTGCCTTCATACACCTTGCCCACATTGGGGCCTATCGCCGGTTCCAGCCCCCATCCGCGCAGTACATCGGCAGTCTTCGTCACATTCTCCATGTCGGTGTAGTAGGAAGGTGAGATGAGAGCCACCTTGTCGCCCGCAGACAGGTAGTCGGGGCGTGCGCATCGCAGGGTGATGGGGTCAGGTTTGGGCACAGGGTCGTCGTTCTCGTCGTCGCCACATGAAGTCAGCGTCATGCTGCACAGTGCGAGCATAATGGCGTGTCGCCACAGATTCGTTGTTCTCATAATTCTTTTACTTTGTTTACGTTGTTAGAGCGTAGTAAGAACTAATTTCCGTTTCTCTTTTTTCCGTCTGCAAAAATAGTTTTTTTTTGCGTAAATCTGCTGAAATAAGAGGAAAAATCAGTAACTTTGGGGCAATGATAACGCGCCGTATAAATACATTTGCGTATGAGCGAGAAAGAGCAGTACATAAATTTTGACGAGTATATACGCCAAGGTGAGCCCCAGAAGAAAGAAAGGGCTGAGGCTTGGCGTGTCGCGATTGGTCTACAGGCAGTAGATGGCCTGAAAACCTCAGAATACCTGCAGCAGACTGCCCGCAGGAATATTGAGGGCGAAATCACCATCGATGAAGCTCGTGAACTGGTGAAAGAATACTATATCAAGAAAACCGTCCACGATGATGACGACGCGGAAAAGGAAGAGGCTGACCGCGTGTCGAGCAACATCTCGAAACTTCTCCAGACAGATGCATTCACCTATAGCGTTGCCGGACTTTCGGCTATTCATCGTGCCATTTTTGAAGGTGTTTTCAAACACGCAGGGCGATTTCGCGACTATGACATCTCTAAAAAAGAGTGGGTGCTGCGAGGCGACTCTGTGCTCTATGGACGGTGGCAGGACCTGCGGATGGCTATAGAATACGACCTGAATCAGGAGCGAGAGTTTGATTATACTGTATTGAACAAAGATCAGATGGTGGAGCATCTGGCAAAATTCGTATCTGGTTTGTGGCAGATACATCCATTTCGAGAAGGCAATACACGTACCATAGCCATTTTCACTATTAAGTATCTACGTTCACAAGGATTCAGTGTAAACAACGACCTGTTTGAACGCCATTCATGGTATTTCCGCAATGCGCTGGTACGCGCCAATTATCGCAATTTGAATAAAGGAGTAAATTATGAGCCTTTGTTCTTGGTACGTTTCTTCCGAAATCTGTTATTGGGCGAAATTAACACGCTAAAAAATAGATACATGATGATTGATGCGTCAGAGGAATGGAAGATGCCAGACAGTGAACAAGAACCCGACAAGTCACCCGACAAGTCACCCGACAAGTCACCCGACAAGTCACCCGACAAGTTTGCCATAAAAAACTTGTATGTCAGAAGGTTAGTTGAAGCCATTGGGCGTGATGAGGTTACGATAAAAGATTCGTTAAAGATGTTGGGACTTAAAGATAGGGAAAGTTTTATGAATGTATATCTTAACCCAGCAATGAAAGAGCGTTTTGTGCGTATGAAATACCCCGACAAGCCCAATCATCCCCGTCAGAGGTATCTGCTTACGGTAAAGGGACTGGCACTCTATAACGAAATCAAAAAGTAAAATAATTCCTTTGCAAATAATTACCGAGACCTGTAGAACAGTCGGAAGCAGAAGAAAAATGAAGTAATATTGTAATCATAATTCAGAAAAATATGGATACACATAAAAGAGAAAGATTTGAAATCTTAGACCAGTTACTTCAGAAAGGGCAACTCGTTACCAGGCAACTCCATAAAATGACTAATGGTGAGTTGAATAAGAGAGGTCTGGCCAAAGTTTCACTTCGTGTTATTCAGAAGGATTTGAAGGAGATGAAAGAAAGATTACATGCTCCGATCAATTATGAAGGTAGGTTTCGTTATTATACTGAAGATTTCACTCTTTTTCACGAGAAGATGTCAGACAAAGAGCGAGAGCTTATCTCTGAAGTATTGAGAACATTGGGACAATTTGACGGACTCAAAGATTTTGAGTGGATTCAAAACTATATGATAGGCCTCCATGCCGAAGAAAGGAAACCTATACTCAGTTTTACCTCAACGGCTGAGTTGAAAGGGACAAAGTGGCTTCCTCGTCTTTTTGACGTGATTTCCAATAAGCAAGTAATCAATGTCTCCTATAGACCTTTTGGTGGAAAGACAAAAGAATACATCCTTCATCCTTATTTGTTGAAAGAATATAATGGCCGCTGGTATCTGATAGGAGCTATCGACAGAGACAACTTCATCATCAATTTTGCGATAGACCGTATCAAGGATTTTTGCATAAAGGACAAGATTCCCTATCGTGATTATTCTAATGGGGATATCAATCAAAGGTTTACCGATCTTGTTGGAGTTACCCTTCACGAGAATTCCAAACTGGAACAAATTATAATATGGGTGGATGACAACACTTTTAATTACGTGGACACTAAGCACATTACAAGGTTTCAGACAACCAAAAAAGGGATAGAAGAAAGAAATCTTCGAAACCAGTATCCCCAACTGGAGGGTGGTCGCTTCATTGAATTGTATACTTATGTATGTGAGTTAAATGGAGAGCCAGAAGACAAATATAAAAATTATGAGCTGGTTCGTGAACTTAGTTCATACGCAGGAGGTCTTCTCGTGTTAACCCCCAAATATCTTCAAAATCAGATTTTTGAAAA
Source organism: uncultured Prevotella sp. (assembly GCA_946186945.1). Classification (GTDB taxonomy): domain Bacteria; phylum Bacteroidota; class Bacteroidia; order Bacteroidales; family Bacteroidaceae; genus Prevotella. The sequence continues at coordinate 4,428 of CAMHPC010000032.1, read as the reverse complement.
AATAACTGCCTTTAAGGAAAGATATTCCAAAATACGAACATAACATTCGTGAAATAGCAGTACCTTTGCAACAGAAATGAAAAACAGGTGGTCTTTGAGGTTGGTGAAACGAAACAAATTTTGAATCTGGTCCGATGTTATCGTCGGATGTCATTCTTTTAAAAAAAAAGAATTGATAAACCAAAGTTCTATTTTATCACAGTCGTAGACTGATTTGTCTTTAGGCCAGAATGCCTGAATCACATAAAACAAGGAAAAACGTTAGTTTTACTAAATCAAAAAGACCACCTTTATCAAACAACTCATGGAGAAGATTGAGATTATTAATAGAGTACGCCAGATAAAGACCGTGTCAGATTTTGCAATTCTTCTTGATAAGATTAAGCAGGATGAATTTGGCACCCCTCTTTACAAGATTACAGAAGAGCAACTTATGCACTTCTGCAATCCCAAAATCGTTCAAAATCGCTACAAAACCTTTCACATTAAGAAAAAGAGTGGAAAATTAAGGGAAATCAATGCTCCGTGTTATCAATTAAAGATATTATTGTATATTACAAATATCGTTTTTAAAGCTTTATACACTCCAAGCGAGTCTGCTATGGGTTTTACAGAAGGGCGCTCAATTGTGGATAATGCCCAAATGCATGTTGGTCATAATTATATCCTTAATATAGACTTGGTAAACTTTTTCCCCTCTATTCCCCAACCACGGGTTTGGGCACGTTTACAATTACCTCCTTTTAGTTTGCCTTTGAAAGTCGCAAACGTTGTAGCGGGCTTATGTTGTGCTCCTAATGAAGATGGCACTCAGAATGTTATTCCTCAAGGGGCTCCCACATCTCCCATACTTACCAATGCCATATGCGATACCCTTGATAGACGAATGAGGGGTGTTGCTAAGCGTTTTGGTCTTCACTACAGTAGGTATGCTGATGACATGACTTTTTCCAGCATGCATAATGTATATCATACAGATGGTGAATTCATAAATGAAGTCAAAAGAATCATCGAAGAACAAGGTTTCAATATGAACGACGAAAAGACCAGGTTGCTTAGGGACGGTGAACGTCAAGAAGTGACAGGACTCACTGTCAATAAATGCGTTAATGTTGCTAGGAAATATGTCCGAGATCTCCGTTGCATCATCCATGTGTGGGAAAAAGAAGGTTATGCAAAAGCATATAGTTACTTTTACCCTATCTATAAACGGGACAAGGGATACATTAAAAAAGGCGAACCTGTTATGGAAAATGTCATTGGTGGGAAGTTGAACTTTCTTGCCATGGTAAAAGGGAACAAGAATAAAACTTATTTGAATCTTCTAGGAAGGTTCAATAAACTCCAGCAAATCGTCTTTGTTGATTCTGACACAGATAAGGACAAGAATTATGTATATGTTCAGCCATATACGATGCCAGAATTTCAACAATTTTTTTGCACTGAAGTGTTTCTAGAGGTAACCTCCAAAAAAAAGTTGGTTGGGAAATGCTCTTTATTTGGAATGGATAAAGTCATTTCAGTGAGTAAATCTACACAGACCATCCTATGTCCACAACTACAATCTTTGTCTCCTGGAGAAAAAGTGAAAAGTGTTTTCTTACAAGAATGTTATGTCACTTTGTGCCGGTCTAAGGGAAAGAATTTCTGGCTGATAACAAAATCATTACTGAAAAGGTCTAAATGCATGAGTATTCAGAATGTTCAGATTGATGTGGATGATTTGTTAAAGCTATGGGAGATAAAGGGTGTAGAATTTGCGGCCAGTGTGTTTCATGAATCAATAATAAGTGGTACACCTGTTCCAAAATTGGAAGAATTGGGATTATTGCCTCAAAAGTCCCCAAAGCCATTTCTGCAATTTCTTGATGATGATGGCAACCTGATAGACAATATTAGCCTTGATGATATAAAGAAAGCTGAAGAAGAGTTTAAGAACGGGGGTGGACATCAGGTAAGAAAAACTTCACAAATTAACCAATAAGATACGGATTTTTAATGTGTTTACCCACCAAATGCATGAATTCATGTCAAATTCAATTCCGCATGCTATAATGTAGAGTATTAAACATTTAAATGACGGCAGTATGAATCAAATAGAAGAGCTTATATACTTCTTCACTCACAATAAGAACTTGACCAAAGAGCAAAGGGAAAAGCGAGATAAATTGCTTGCAAGGGATGTTGTTAAGCCCAAAACTCCAGTTGCCACATACCAAATTGATAAATCCAAAGGACATCGTCCAGGTTTAAAACTGTCCTATATCAGCCCTAAAGGATTGAAACAGTTCCTCTTGGATTTCAACCAAGATGAAATTCTTAAATATACTTGTCATTTAATTGACACCCAAGAAACAATAAATCAAATTCGTGAAGAAACAAATAGTCCTGAATACAATTTTGATAAGCATCGATTATTGATTGCTGATAGATATAAGGCATTAAAGGAAAGACATAAATGGCCTAAATATAAAATGGTTTCTTTGATGAATGCATATTTATTAGGAGATTTAAATGGAATGTTTAGAAGGTGGTCTAGCAACTGTATTATCGATAATTGGAACTACATTAATATTCGTAGTTGGGCAAAGGATAATCCTGGTATTATACCCAATCCTGGAAAAAACATAGCCAGAAAGCAAAAAAACAATGGCTACACGCTTCCTAAAGCATTTATTGCAAAACATTCTGGAAATCGTGTATACAGATTTGGTGACCTTGTGTTGTTCTTCAAGAGTCTTTTTCACATAAGAAGAGATAATTCATTACGTAGTATCATCGAGCATGTTACTAAAAACCGACAAGATATTGAGCTGAATTTTTCAGAAGATAACTTTTTTGACAACATAGAGCTGCTAACAGACGTTGACAAGTTGATACAAGCGTTTTTGAGAATTGTTAAGATATGTGCGGAAAATCATTCCAATTCGGAAGTAAAACTCATGTTGGATGTTTCTTTTTACAATAAAGAAGGGTATACTTTTTTCGTTATTCATCATAAGAATTCTGTATATGGCAAGTCTCTAAAAAATGTTATGGAAAGAATAGGTGAAGAACAGAGTAATCTCATAGAATCACAAATAAATGGTCTTTGCGACCTATTCATCGAAGCGGATTTTGGTCAAGGAGAGTATGCAAGGGTAAATCTTTGGGACGAAGCCACGGAGATGAGAGATACGAGAATAGAGAAGATGAATGGTGTTAAATATTTATTAAGATTTTAAAATATGGTTTATTTGATTGATGATAAAAAATCCAGACAGTCTGATTATGGGTGGGATGATGATAAATTTGCATCTTATAGTGAAATACTTTATACTATAAGAAATATAGAAGAACTTTGTTCCTTACAGGAAAGATTATTTTTGACAGGTAATGTAGTCCTTTTTCATGAATCTTTCTCCTTATCAGTGGAAAAAGAAAAAAAACAAGAAATTGAGGCTTTTGAACAAAGGTTGGCTTCAGAAGAAACAAATATTTATGTTGCACGGTTCAGTGGAAGTAAGTTTTCAAGATGGGTGGAAGGCAATAGTTGCATGTTGCCCCCATCATTCTTATATGTGAATTTAGAAGTTTTTCTCAAAAAGCATATTGAAGGTGACACTAATTTTATGTATCTCGCTTATGGCAAGGATTATGAAATCGAGAAAACATTGGCAGATAGGATCAGAACAATAAATAAAAATGAAGATAATGTTAAATTTCCTCCTTTAAATGTTTCTGGAAAATATTTCTTTTTCTTGACCTACGAGGAACCGATAAATGTACCATTTACCAATCCTATTATAGATGAAAAATGGGAACACTATTTTTCCAAAGATACAATAACTGATGCCAATCTTCAAGCACTTGTTACCAAGTGTTTTTCAGAAGAACGGTATGATTGTATCTTTCTTCCGTTATGTTTTGGAGATTCTCTTTCTGATTACTTGGGTCTTAGATTAGCGATGCTTATCAAATTTTCTAATACGCCAAACAAGTATGTTCCCATTATCATTTATGGCGAAGTGAATATATTTGAACTTCAAAACAATGACTGTTTTGACATATTGAAAATGACAGGTGTTTACCTGTCTTCAAGCGCTCCCCGTTTATTGGTTGATGTGTCAAAAAAAGCTGTGCCCATTTCTGCCGAACTCTATCGAAAAGAATTAGAAAAAATACATCTTCCAATTCCTTCCAATATAGGAGACAACCATAGTATAGCAAATAGATGGGGAGTCTATCGCTGGTCAAAAGTATTGGATGACACAGATGAAATAATAGAAAAAATTTCTATAGAAATCCCCAATTCTCTATATTTTAAGTATTTAGCAGCGCTATACCCACCTTCCCAAACTACTCCAATAAAAGAGGAAGATATTTATATTAACAACTGAACTTTCGCAAGTGAATATTCATTCATCAAGCGACTAATTTATACATTTG
>CAMHPC010000031.1 GCA_946186945.1 uncultured Prevotella sp. | reverse complement strand
GGGTGCTGATGAGCAGCGACTTGCCGAAGCGGCGGGGGCGCGAGAGGAAATAATAGCGCCCCTCCGTGATGAGGCGGTGTATCTGTTCCGTCTTGTCCACGTAGGTATAGCCGTCGATGCGAAGACTCTCAAAATCCTGTATGCCAATGGGTAGTTTCATATCTCTGTCTCTCTTTTTCTAGTTGATATTGCAAATATATAGAGATTTCCTGAATTGGCAAAGATAATCTGAAGACTTTTAATTCCCCAATAACCACATTTGAACGAAAATTGAAGACAGGCTTTTTGCAGACAGAGTTTTTTGCGTAATTTTGCAGCCATAAATAGTGTTCCAAGCGTGGTCCTATTCTGTTTTTCGATGGTAAAATAAGCGTTTGCTATTTGTTCTTAGACGTCCTTGAAACTTGGCGGTAGAAAGAGACAATTAAGGAGAATGAAGAGTAAGCGTCTGCGCTATGCGTGGACGCCTTTCTTATCCCTTAGTTATAGGTTTCCGCCAAGTACCGAAGGACGTGGATGAGGATTGTCGTCCACGTTTTCTGTGTCTGATGGTACTTGGCTGTGACTTTCGTTTCGAATGATTGCTTTCGCACAAACAACTTATTGCTATGTCAAAAGAAGAAAGCACTATCATCAAAGGAGTTGCAATCCTGTTGATGATTTTCATGCATCTGTTTATACATACGGATATTGCAGATTACTGCACTCCGTGGCTGTACGTAAACGGATGCCGTTTGTTAACATTCTGAGTAGGGCTTGTGGTCCAGTGCCATTTTTCATAATAGTAAGTGGCTACGGTCTGCAATATCTGTATTCAGCCAACCGACTTAACTTTGCGTCACAATGCAAGCGACTGTTAAGGCTTTTCATTTACTATTGGCTAATACTGCTGATTTTCGTTACTATCGGACATTTCATCAATCCCAATAGATATCCAGGCAGCGTGTGGAACATCTTAGGTAATCTGACAAGTTATCTCAACTCCTATAATGCTGAGCACTGGTTCCTATTTCCATACGCCCTTCTGGCATTAACGGCAAAACCCATCTTTAAATTTATCGACAAATTGGGGAATGTGAAATCACTTTTGCTCTTTTTTGCCATTTCATTCGTTTCCGCCTACTTCATCAGTAAGTACATCGCTGTGAACAAGGATTACGACTCTGTATTGGCATACGTTCTGACGTATACCGGCATGCTCTTCACCTTTGCCGTGGGAAGTGTGATGTGCAGGGTAAGTAAGACCAAAAGCATAAAAAACAACTACCTCCTGTCTCGCCCCTGGCTGCCGATAATACTGCTTCTGTCCATGATAGCCGTTCGCTGTACTTTCACCACCAGTGCAGTAGATGCGTTCTATGTATTCACATTCATCTGGCTGTTCCTACATATCCCGCTTCATCATTTTGCCAGAGCGTTTCTCACCACCATGGGCAAGCACTCTATGCCTATGTGGCTCACCCACAGTTTCTTCTGCTATTACCTGTTTCATGACTTCATCTATGGCTTCCAGTACCCCATCGTCATATTCATCGTGCTGGTGGGCATCAGTTACGCCATCTCCTTCCCTATTATGTGGATATCCGACCACATATACTCGCGAATAGTCAGGTGACACAGGATTAGCACTCTTTTATGCCATATACTTGTGAATACTTTTAGGTGCGTGTAATAAATGTGAATGATAATGAAAAACTTCGTCTTTCATTTTGCAGTTCACTCACTTAGTAGTACCTTTGCGCTCGCAATTACAAACACACAATATCAATGGCTTATAAAAGAATAACGGCTGCCGAGGGTGCAGCCATGATTAACAATGGCGACAAGATAGCCATGAGCGGATTTACACCCGCCGGAGTGGCAAAGGCCGTCACCAAAGAACTGGCAAAGAAAGCAACAGCCGAACACGAGGCTGGACGCGAGTTTAAAGTGAGCATCTTCACCGGAGCATCTACCGGACAAAGCACAGACGGAGACCTGGCAGCAGCCGGAGCCATCAAATACCGCGCTCCCTACACTACCAATCCCGACTTCCGCAAACACGTAAACCTGGGCGAGATACCCTACAACGACCTGCACCTGAGCCACATGGCACAGGAACTGCGCTACGGATTCTATGGCGACATAGACTGGGCCATACTCGAGGTGTGCGACATAGAGGAAGGTGCCGACACCTGCAAAGCATACCTCACAGCAGCAGGCGGCATCAGTCCTACCGCCGCCCGACTGGCCAAGAACGTGATACTGGAACTCAATGCCTTCCACAACCCCAATGCCAAATTCATACACGACGTGTATGAGCCCCTCGACCCTCCCTGCCGCAAAGCCATACCCATAGAGAAGGTGGGCGACCGTATAGGTAAACCATACGTGGAGATAGACCCCAAGAAGATAGTAGGCGTGGTAGAGTGCAACCTGCCCGATGAGGCACGTGCCTTCACCGACAGCAACCCCGTGACCGACAAGATAGGATACCTCACTGCCGAATTCCTGGTAGAGGACATGCATCGCGGCATCATCCCCAATACCTTCCTGCCACTGCAAAGTGGTGTAGGCAGCACTGCCAATGCCATTCTCGGCGCCCTGGGAAAAGACAAACACGTGCCCGACTTCAATATCTATACCGAGGTGATACAAAACTCGGTGATAGGCATGATGCTGGAAGGACGTGTGAAGGATGCCTCAGCATGCTCGCTCACCGTGAGCAACGAATGCCTGATGCAGGTGTATGACAACATGGACTACTTCAAAGACCACCTCACCCTCAGACAGAGTGAGATATCCAACAGTCCCGAGATAATACGCCGACTGGGCGTGATAGCCATCAACACCGCTATAGAATGTGATATCTACGGCAACGTGAATAGCACCCAGATTAGCGGCACCAAGATGATGAACGGCATAGGTGGCAGCGGCGACTTCGAGCGCAATGCATATATCAGCATCTTCACATGCCCCTCTACTGCCAAAGGCGGACTCATCAGTTCGATAGTGCCCTTCGTGAGCCATCAGGACCACTCCGAGCATGATGTAAATGTCATCATCACCGAACAGGGTGTGGCAGACCTACGCGGAAAGAGTCCCATGCAGCGCGCACAGTGCATCATAGAAAACTGTGCACACCCCGACTATAAACAACTGCTCTGGGACTATCTCAAGATAGCAAAGGGTGGACACACCCACCACTACCTGCCTGCTGCCTTCGCCATGCACGACACGCTGGCACGCAAGGGCGACATGCACCTCACCGACTTTGCCGAATACGTGAAATAAAACAAACCACGCCGATATAATCCCATAGAGGCTTGCCGTCGTCCGTACAGCAAGCCTCTATCTGTTTTCTTACACCTCACGGGGCATCATCACCACCAGGGTCTTCATGCGAAAATAATCCTCCGACATATACATGAACCCACGGTAGGGATTGTCTGCACCCCACGAGTTCTTACACACATACCACTTGCCTCCCTTCTCATCATGAGCCATTCCCACAATCTCCATACAGTGGTCGTCGGTGGTGCGATGGGTGTCGAAGGCTCGCTGTCTGCTCTCGGCTGTGGCACGCTCGCCCGAGGGCATGACTGCCAGACCATGGATAAAGGAGAAACCGAGTTCGGAGGTGTCGCCCTCCCATGCCACAGGATGACCACTGAGCAGACAACGGTCTACGCGCGCCACCAGCGTGTCAAGAGGCAGATTGAGAAAGGTGTCATGATAATAATTGTCTGCCAACTCCAAATCCACATCCTCGAAATACCTGTGATGCATCACACTGGTGATACCCTCATACTCATGAGCCCTGCAAACACTGCGGGCAAACTCACCCGGCGTGTACTCACACGAGAGCATGAACACGAAATGGGGCACCATGCCCATCATCTCGTCCAATGCCTGTACCACAGAACCGTCAAACTCGCTCAGTGGCTTCGGATGGTGGTACTGGTCGTCAGCCATTAGTCGCAGGTGGCGCGCCACCCCCTCAAACGAAGCACTCTCCTTGGCTCGGTAGGTGTCGTACGGCTCCATGCCATAACGGTGCATCAAACGCAGTGCCATGGGTAAGGTGCCACGCGTAAAAACAGGCTGACTGCCTGTCACCGCCCTTCGTACCGCCTGTTCGCGCATCAGCATGTACGCCAGATAGTCGGCACTCAGGTTCACACTGTCACCCTGCATCAGATGCTCGGTCTCTATCGTGGCCAACATGGCGTATGCCCAACAGATATCGCTCGTGCCCTGATCTTTCACCGGTGTGGTACGTAGCAACACATCGTGTGTAAACTTCCTTGCAACTACACTCTTGCGCTCATCACTACCCTTGCAACATGTCAACACTGCTGCCACAAGTGCTAATATCACTATTTTTCCTCTCATGCTGCAAAGGTAGTAAAAATATCCGAAGTGCAGCCCGTTTGTGAGTTTTCTTGCTATACATTCACACAGCACAGAAACTCATCATTAATCATTAGGGCATGACACTTACTTAATGTTGAATTACAAACCAGCACCTCTCAGAAGAATAGAACACAGCAGATACATGAAACGCTTGATCTTCTCGCCCTCTTCGAAAAACCTGATACTGCTAAACTGGTTCGAGAGGTTGCTGTTGCTCTCATGGGTGGCCGCTATGTCAACATATCTTGTGCAGGAGGAGGTTCTGTCGGTAGAGAAACGGGGTGGGACGGTCACAAGAAAGACGAGGAGAACGAGTAGTTCCGACCCAGTTGTTGGCTTCATAAAACCAAGACCATCAAGGCTTCACGATATCTGCCAACAAAGAGGAAAGGATATGGCAGATAATTTGCTTCTTATAGAGCACTCACATCTGATAGGGAAAGGTGTGAGTGCCTTCTTTATTATACGTATTCGAGCATCTTGCTCGTTTTACAAGTCTCTCCCTCATTTTTCTCACAAAAAATCATAAATATTGCAGAATTCCACTCCGTACTTGCGATAGTCTGCAATAATTTATATATCTTTGTAGTCAGAATATGACATATCAAATTAAGGATTATGTATAACATGAATGAATTAGCATTTGAAGCAATGCTGGAAAACATGAAGCATACAAGCAATGGTAATCCATTTGCTAAGTTTGCTATTGATAGTATGTCTTATGAGTATAACAGACAGCAATATAATGATTGCATACGGCATATTAATGACGAAAACAATCAAATCATCAACATTTATAATCAGGTAAGTCAACGAGGTGGCTTTATTACCCCTCAAGAGCATAATGAGCTGCAAAGACATTTTCAGTTAAGAAGTGAATATGAAATGAAAAGCATGAAGCACTTCATGTCTGGAGGCATGGACGCTGGAGATATAGTCAACAATTTGGTTAGGAGGTGAAACACTACCTTTTTGAGTTAGTGGTTAACTATAATACACTTAACGGGTAACTCAGAAAAGTTAGTTGGTAAGTCGAATTTTAAAAAGTACATAACTATAATTAAAAATGAAACTAAAAAGGCATAAATATACCGAAAAGGAGAAACTATCTGAATTTGACAGGTGGATAACACCTTCTCTTGGTGACATTAAGGATCGCATAGAGTTCAAAAATGTCTTGGCTGGGCTTGAGGACGGATTTGATTCCTTGTCCAATTACACAAATGTTTTTTTTGATTTAGAAACATGCTCTTCGTATCATATTGCTAAGAGTATTATTTCCTCTATTAGTCAGATTGTTGATATTCAAAATCATTTGGCAAATATGTTTAATGCCATTCTTCTATCAACGGGAAAGACTGATAACAATCTGAAATGCCAATACCCCCTCGTGTTAAACAAACTTTATGAAAGTGGGGAGATTCCTGCATGTCAGAACGGGAAACTAACGCTTATAAAGATTCCACGCGTTTTTGACTTGGACAAAGTCATCAAACATTTTGAGACTTTATCTGCATATCAAGATATATTAGCTCCACAACTGAAATCCTATCTTGACCTATTGTTAAGTGATGAGCAATACGTTTCACAACTATATTCTCTTGGCACGTCTTATTTTAAACTAAAAGAAAATGGGCACAGCTCAAATCTTCTAGCTTCAATAGCTATTTTCCAATCGCGTGGTTCAATTACGGCTAAAGCAGGTCATGAACCAGAAAGAAAGCTTCGTTCCTATATGACTGATTGGGGTTTAAGCGCAGGTACGGATTATAATGATGACGATATAGATATTTACGAATTGCTTGGAATTAAAAAGAAAAAGAATGACAAGGCACGTAAATACGATTTTATAGTACCTTTCCGTTCAAAATCGGAAGGAAAGAAACTTTTTGTGCAGTGTCAATTTTACGCAGGCGATTCAGGAAGCGTCTCTCATAAAGTTGTAGATCAGACAGACGCCTCTCGTAATCACACGTTAAAGTTTTATCCCAACGCTGTATTTGTAGAGTACTTGGATGGTGCTGGTTATTTCTCTTCTTTGAACGGTGATTTAAAAAAAATGCTGGCAAAGAAGACTACCAAGGCTTTCATTCAGGTAAAAACTGCCCCAGTGAAGTTCAGACGTGAACTACAGGATATCGATTTCTTGACACCGCTTGAAATAGAGCATGCTATTTTAGCAGGGAACAAAGCTGAAACCGAACTTGTAGATTTCTTACAAGCACAAGGATACGACAAGGAAGAAATTTTCAGAAGTCTTGATGCTTGCAAAGAAGCAAATTTATTAAACTTCAACAATAGCAATTATGCCATAAAGGAGGAACGTAGAGACATCATTATAAAATACTGTTTTCTTGACTGCATTGCTAATTTTGGTCATTCTATAAATGTGAGCAAAGAAAAAGGCATACTCTATGTTCCAGGATTCTTGAATAATTGGGGAATAAGCCAAACCAATCTATTAGAAGTTTTCAGCAGAGAATTCCCCGACATTGAATTATCAGCAAAAGACATATTGGAAAAGATAGAGTGGTTGATTGACAACGAATTTGTAATATTGAAATAAGACATATATGAACTTAAGGCAAGCAATAGCAGACAGCATCGAGAAATCTGGAGTCGCTATACTTCCACCTATGGATGTAAAAGATTCTATGAAATTGCTTATAGAGAATGGAATAAAAGCAAAGACAAGCATTCTTGACCCATGGTATAATAAGGGCATTGGTGGAGTATTGCCAGATGCCGAGTATGATGATTTTATACGAACGCTTCTCAATCAGAGTGCAATAACGAGTGATATTCTTTATTTGTGGGGATTCCCAGAAGTAATAGGTCCATACGTTCGTTTTGCTCCTGACAAATTCAAAATGACAGCTTGGATTACATGGTTCTATAAGAATTGTCCTTCTGTCATTCGTGGTTGGAGATCAAGCCAAAATGCATGCATTCAATTCACAAAAGAAGGTGCAAGTTTGCATCCAGAGAACTTTCTCAATCCAGAACAAGAACTTAGGTTTGATGAAGGAAAAATGCGTTTTATTCCTGGTCCGACAAGCGTGATAGAAGCCCCATTAATGGTCGGATTTGTAGGAAAGAATGAACGAACAGGCCATCCTTCACAAAAACCGGAAGCCGTATTTGAGCGAATCATATTAATGAGCACAAAGAAAGGTGAAACTATCATTGACCTTATGGCTGGTTCGGGAACAACGGGAAGTGTTGCAAAAAAACATCGTCGTTCGGCTATATTATGTGATAGCAACAAGGATTATATTGAAATGATAGAAAAACGCCTCCACCTAAAGCGAATCCAAATTGAAGAGAATTGTATTATTGCAGAATAATAATTATAATATGAATATGTAGGAAGAGGACATACATACTAATGTTGGTTTAACATCATCTAAAAAAAAGAAACTTATTGTGGAGGAAGAGTAGACGAATGAGAATAATTGATTGATTTCACGAGACCAAATACATGACCGAACTCGAATTACAGCAATACTTGCTCCGCGAGTACCCACAAGAGAATGCTCGGTGTGAGTGGAAGGAATTTAAGAATCTGAAGAACTCGTTCTGCGGGGACGAGAAAGATGATGTGATTTCCTACGTGTCAGCTATCGCCAACATGGAGGGTGGTTTTCTTGTGGTGGGTGTGCATGACAAGACATTAGAGATTGTTGGCACAGACACCTATAACCATGACAGGCAGAAGGCTATACTCCGATTGACGGAACGATGCACGAACCTGTCGAGCGAGGGACTGGATATCGAGGAGTATATCACAGACGACACCCAAAAGGTGGTGTGGGTGATTCATGTCCCTAAACACCGTCCGAAACTTCCAGTCTATGCCCATGGCAAAGCCTGGCAGCGAATAGAAGATTCACTGGTAGAGCTTACGTCAGAACGTCTGAATGCAATTTTGGAAGAGACAAGTCCGACTTATGACTGGTCGGCTGAAACTATAGTAGAGGCTACGCTTGATGATTTGGATCCCAAAGCCTTGCAGAAAGCCCGTGGCGAGTTTAAGTCCGTTCATCCGAGGTTAGCTGACGAAGTGGATGCTTGGGATGATATGGAGCTACTTGGCAGAGCCGGTGTGGCTGTCAAAGGGAAACTAACAAAGGCTGCTATACTACTTCTCGGTAAGCCTACGTCAGTCCACTATCTGGCTCCATCTGTGGCAACCGTAACATGGGTGCTGGTTGACGAACACGATGAGAAAAGAGATTATGAGCACTTTACTATACCATTTCTTCTGACCGTTGATGAAGCACTAGCAAAAATTAGAAATCTAAACCAACGTATATTGCCCGGTGGAACATTGTTCCCAGACATTGTGAAACAGTACGATGAATATAGCATCCGTGAGATATTGCATAACGCCATAGCCCATCAGGACTATACGATGCAGGAACGGGTAACGATGGTGGAGACTCCTAATTCCGTGACCTTCTCAAATGGAGGTTACTTCCTGCCTGGCTCTGTGCGTAACGCTATCGAACAGACTGGACCACAGAAGTATTATCGAAACTATGCTTTGTGTCAAGGTATGGTGAGTTTCAACATGATTGACACTATTGGACGTGGAATCCGAAAGGTGTTTACGGAACAACAGAAACGATACTTCCCGATGCCCGATTATCAGATAGACCAAGCCAAGAAAGAGGTGACAGTTAAGATATACGGCAAACTCATCAACGAGCAGTATTATCGTTTGCTAAAAGCAAACCCGGATTTGTCACTATATGACTGTATCGCCCTTGACATGGTGCAAAAGCATGAAACAATAGACAAGGACATTGCCGCTCGTTTGAGGAAGCTACATCTTGTAGAAGGACGCTATCCAAAACTATTCTTGTCTGCATATACAGCCAAGACCGTTGACAACAAGGAATTGAAGACGGAATACATTCGTAATAAGAGTTTCAATGACCTGCATTTCAAGGATATGATTGTTCAGTATCTACGCTCATTTGGTGGGGCTACTAGGGCAGAACTTAATACTCTATTACAATCCAAATTATCTGATGTACTTACCAAAGAGCAGAAGATAAGGAAGATTGGTAATATGTTGTCAGCATTGAAGAAGGATGGAAAAATTCGACTTAGCGAGAAGAAGAAGTGGATTTTAGTCGAAGTTTAGTCGAACTTTTAGTCGAAGTTTAGTCGAACTTCACTAACACACCATTGCGAGAAACCCCTATAAACAGGGATTGCAAAGGAAAAAGATGAGTCAAATTTTAGTCGAAGTTAAAGTTTCATTTAGTCGAACTATAAGACGAAAATAAACAAAATATGTTATTTGGAAAGAAAATAAGAGAGCTCAGAGATGAGCAAGGGGTGCTGCAACGACAGTTGGCGGCACTATTAGAGATTGACACACCCATGTTCAGCAAAATTGAGCGAGGTGACAGACGGGCAAAGCGCGAACATGTAATCAAGCTTGCAGAATACTTGCATCAGGACGAGAAGGAAATGCTGACGTTGTGGTTAGCAGATAAAGTTCTTGATGCTGTAGGCGATGATGAACTTGGTAATGATGCAATCACAGTTGCACAGAAACAAATCCGAAAGTGATAACAGCAAAACGGCAATTTAAACTGTTATAATGTTTACGGCAATAGGAAAATATTGTAAAATAACAAAAAATAAGTTTGCACCATTTTGCTCCGCAAAATTATACCCCGGCTCGGAAAAACCAAAAGTTTTTTGGTTTTTCTCTCGCCTTGCACTAATTTTGCACAGATAAAAGGAAATAGACTATGGGATTGACCAAAATTGCATCGCTGTTCTTCCTGTCAAGACAAAAGGAACTGGACAAATACAATAATGAGGCAGAGGCACTGCAACAGAAGGTGCTGCAACATCTGATGAAACGTGGCGCTGAGACGGAATATGGCAGAAACCACCTCTTCAGCACTATTCACTCCTACGACGACTTCGCCAAACAAGTGCCCCTCAATACCTACGAGGAACTCAAAGGCGATATCGACCGCATGCGCCACGGCGAGAAAAATATACTGTGGCCGGGACAGGTGAAATGGTATGCCAAATCATCGGGCACGACCAACGACAAGAGCAAATTCATACCGGTGAGTGCCGCCGGACTGCAAGACCTGCACTATGCCGGCGGTGTGGACAGTGTGGCACTGTATCTGAAAAACAACCCCAAGAGCCAGATGTTCTCCGGCAAAGGCCTGATACTCGGCGGCAGCCACTCACCTAACTATAACGTGAGCGACAGTCTGGTGGGCGACCTCAGTGCTATCCTCATAGAAAACATCAACCCTCTGGTCAACCTGATACGTGTGCCAAAGAAGAGCACTGCGCTACTGAGCGACTTTGAGGTGAAACGCGACCGCATAGCCAGAGAGACACTCAATAAAAACATCACCAACCTCTCTGGGGTGCCCTCGTGGATGCTGTCGGTGCTCACCAGGGTGATGGAACTGTCAGGCAAGGTGCACCTGGAGGAGGTGTGGCCCAACATAGAGGTGTTCTTCCACGGTGGCGTGGCCTTCACTCCATACCGTCCTCAATACCAGGAACTCATCACCAGCGACAGGATGCACTATATGGAGACGTATAATGCCAGCGAAGGATTCTTTGGCATACAGAGCGACCTAAGCGACCCGGCGATGATGCTGATGATAGACTATGGGGTATACTATGAGTTCATACCTATGGATGAGTTTGGCAACGAACACCCCACCGTAGTACCTCTCACTGGCGTGAAAACGGGTGTCAACTACGCCATGGTAATCAGTACCACATGCGGACTGTGGAGATATATACTGGGCGATACCGTGCGCTTCACACAGACCAACCCATACAAATTCATTATCACTGGCAGAACGAAACATTTCATCAATGCCTTCGGCGAAGAACTGGTGGTGGACAATGCCGAACAGGGACTGGCATATGCCTGCAAGACCACTGGAGCAGAGGTGAACGAGTATACAGCAGCACCTGTGTTCATGGACGGTAACGCTAAATGCCAACACCAATGGCTCATAGAGTTCTCACGCCTGCCACAGGATATGGACGAGTTTGTCAATGCACTCGACAGCAAACTGCAAAATATCAACAGCGACTACGAAGCCAAACGATACAAGGATATCACACTGCAACGTCTGGAAGTGGTGGTGGCAAGAAAAGGACTGTTCAACGACTGGCTGAAGAAAAACGGCAAACTGGGTGGACAACATAAGGTGCCAAGACTGAGCAACGACAGAAAAATAATAGATGAACTATTAGAAATGAACAATGAGAAATAACGTGGTATCAATGGCTACCATTCTTACGCTCATCGCTGTGGCGGGATGCGCAAAAATGGGTAAACCCGACGGTGGATGGTACGATGAAACTCCACCACGGGTGATGGCTGCGTCGCCCATAGACGGAGCCACTGATGCCAACAGTAAAAAGATAACTATCCTCTTCGATGAATATATAAAGGTGGAAAACGCATCGGAGAAGGTGGTGGTCTCACCTCCACAGATAGAGGTACCAGAGATTAAGGCGTCGGGCAAGAAAATCACCGTGGAACTGCTGGACTCTCTAAAGCCCAATACCACCTATACCATAGATTTCTCTGATGCTATCACCGACAACAACGAGGGCAACCCCCTGGGCAACTACACCTACCGCTTCTCTACAGGGACAGAGATAGACACGATGGAGGTGGCAGGATATGTGGTGGAAGCCGAAAACGCCGAACCCGTGAAGGGCATACTCGTGGGACTGTACGATAACATGGCAGACAGCGCTTTTGTCACCACTCCGATGCTCAGGGTGTCGCGCACCGACAGCCGCGGACACTTCGTGATAAAAGGGGTGAAGGAGGGCACTTTCCGCGTGTTCGCCCTGCAAGATATGGACGGCAACTACTTCTTCAACCAGAAAGGCGAAAAGATAGCATTCAACCACGATATGATAGTGCCGACATGCAAACCAGATATCAAACAGGATACAGTATGGACCGACTCGCTGCATATCTCCGACATACACCGGACAGGATACACCCACTTCCTGCCCGACGATATCGTGCTGAGAGCATTCACCGAACTGCAGGCCACACGCTATATGATAAAAAACGAACGACAGGAACCCGACCGCATGTCGTTCTACTTCAGTTACGGCAGTGAAAACCTGCCCGATATACGGGGACTCAACTTCGACGACAGCAAACTATGGATAGAGACCAATGCCAAACACGATACTCTGACCTACTGGATAACAGACACTACCCTGGTCAACCAAGATACGCTGCGCATGGAGATAAAGTATGAGATGACTGATACCCTCAATAACCTGGTGTGGCAAACCGACACGCTGGATATGCTGGCAAAAACACCATACGAGAAAAGGATGAAGGAAAAGGAGAAGGCATACGAGAAATGGAAGAAACAACAGGAACGCAGAAAAAAACGGGGACAGACTTATGAAGAGACTCTGCCCAATACCGCGCTCGACATAAAATATGGCATCCCCTCTGCCGTAATGCCCACCAGTATCATCCACCTGGAATTCGCATACCCACTCAACCGGATGGACTCAGCCGGCATACACCTGTATGAGAAGAAGGACACTACATGGCTCGAACGACAGATCACACTGCAAACTACAGACAGTACACTGGTGCCCAACGCTGGCAAGGTAAAAAGATACTACCAACTGACATACACCGGTGAAGACGGTAAAGGATGGAAAGAGGGACAGGAGTACAGTCTGGAAATAGACAGTGCTGCCTTCGAGGATGTATACGGACACGTGAACATGAAAGACAAGAAAGGACTGAAGGTGAAAACCGACAACGACTATACCACAGTGAGCATCAGACTGCAAGGATGCGAACAACAACAGTGGGTGGTGCAGTTGGTGAATACACAAGACAAACCCGTAGCAGAGGTGGTGACCAACGATGGCGAGGCTCACTTCCAATACGTGACACCAGGCACCTTCTACCTCAGAGCCTTCTATGACCAGAACGGCAACGGACGGTGGGACACCGGCAACTATGCCGACGACCTGCAAGCCGACCCCATGTACTACTACCCAGAGAAATTGGAATGCAAGGCCAAATGGCTGTGGAGCAAGACATGGGACCCACGACAAGTGGACGTGCGACAGATAAAACCTGCTGCCATAACCAAACAGAAGGCCGATGGACAGAAAAAACTCAGACAGAGAAACGCTGAAAGAGCCAAGAAACTCGGCATTCCTTACATACAAAAACAAATGCAACAATGAGACATCTGAGAAAACTAATCATCATGCTGCTCACCATCACAGCACTGAGCAGCCACGCCCAATGCACCCTGGAAAATACGGCATTCAAATCGGGCGAGGTATTGACATACAACCTGTATTACAACTGGAAATTCGTATGGGTGAAGGTGGGCACGGCATCACTTACCACTGTACAAACCTACTGGAACGGAAAAAACGTGTACAAAAGCAGCCTCATCACACGTGGCAACGGCAAACTCGACGGCTTTTTCGTCATGCGCGACACACTGCTCTCTTATACTACCACCCAACTCACCCCACTTTACTTCCGCAAGGGCGCACGCGAGGGTAAAGAGTACCGAGTAGACGAGGTACTATATGACTATAGCGGTGGAAAATGCAACCTTAAGATGTTTCGCAAGAAAGGCAACAAACCTGGTGTGTGGAAAAACGAGAGCAGTGCCCTCTGCGTGCTGGATATGCTCAACCTCTTCGTCAGAGCCCGCAGTTTCGACAATAGCAATTGGAAACCGGGATGGACACTGAAACTGCCTGTCGCCGATGGCGACGGACTGGCTGACGCCTTCCTGAAATATGAGGGCAAAGAAGAGGTGAAAGGCGACAACGGTGTGACATATCGCTGCCTGGCACTCAGTTACTCTGAATTCTTCAAACGCAAAGGTAAATACAAAAAAATAGCAACCTTCTACGTGACCGATGACCCCAACCATGTACCAGTGCGCATAGACATGAACCTCAACTTCGGCAGCGCGAAGGCTTACGTGGTAGGAATGGCTGGCATACGCGGACCCATCACCTCAAAGGTGAAATAACATACATAATAATGTGTGGGAGATGATATACAGAATGCCTGGCAGCAGTAAACACCGCCAGGCATTCTGCTTTCATTTTGAAACAATAGTTTCACTAAAAAAAAACTACAGTTTGTATAAAAAATCATCTATAGTTAATACAAAATGCAACAAAAATGCATATTATCGTTGTTTTTTGTCGATTTTTGCATTTTTATCCTGAAACATTTTGTAATTTCAACATTTTTTTAGAACTTTGCCCCCCTCAAAACTATGGAAACACAAAAGTGTCAACAGGATACACAGTACAAACACATCGTTTATAGAGAAATATTATAATCCTATTATAAGCAAAGAATAATATTATGGCAGAAGCAATGGAAGTGAAAGAACTCGACCAAGTGGTAGTGCGGTTCTCCGGCGACTCCGGTGACGGCATGCAGTTGGCGGGCAACATTTTCTCCACCGTATCAGCATCGGTGGGCAATGGTATCTCTACCTTTCCCGACTACCCGGCAGACATCCGGGCCCCGCAAGGCTCTCTCACAGGCGTAAGTGGTTTTCAGGTGCATATAGGCGAAGGACAGGTGTACACCCCGGGCGACCTCTGCGACGTCCTCGTGGCAATGAACGCCGCCGCTCTCAAGACACAGTACCGCTATACTAAACCCCAAGCCACCATCATCATCGATACCGATAGTTTCGGACCTACCGACCTGCGCAAGGCTCAGTTTGCTACCGACGACTATCTGGCAGAGATGGGCATAGATGGCGACCGCGTGGTGCAGTGCCCCATCACACAAATGGTGAAAGACTGCCTGAAAGACAGCGGCATGGACAATAAGAGCATACTGAAATGCCGAAATATGTTCGCTCTCGGACTGGTTTGCTGGCTCTTCAACCGCGACTTGAACCTGGTGGCCAACTTCCTCAGAGAGAAATTTGCTAAGAAACCGGCTATAGCAGAAAACAATATACTGGTGGTACAGGCAGGATATGACTACGGTCACAACGTGCATGCATCAGTGCCCGCCACCTACCGCATAGAGTCGAAGGTGAAGGTGCCCGGACGGTATATGGATATCACCGGCAACAAAGCCACGGCATATGCCCTGATAGCAGCAGCAGAAAAGGCAGGACTGAAACTCTTCCTGGGCTCCTACCCCATCACTCCGGCTACCGACATTCTGCATGAACTCTCCAAGCACAAATCATGCGGGGTGATGACCGTACAGTGCGAAGACGAGATATCGGGATGCGCATCTGCCATAGGTGCTGCCTTTGCCGGTGCACTGGCTGCCACATCCACTTCCGGACCGGGCATATGCCTGAAGTCGGAAGCCATGAACCTGGCTGTAATCGATGAACTGCCACTGGTCATCATTGATGTGCAGCGCGGAGGTCCCTCCACCGGACTGCCCACCAAGAGCGAACAGACCGACCTTCTGCAGGTGCTCTTCGGACGCAACGGCGAGTCGCCCATGCCTGTGATAGCCGCTACCAGTCCCACTCAGTGTTTCGATGCCGCCTATGCTGCATGCAAGATGGCACTCGAACACCTCACTCCCGTTGTACTGCTCACCGATGCCTTCGTGGCAAACGGCAGCGGAGCATGGAGACTGCCCACCATGGACTCTCTGCCCACCATCACTCCACACTATGCCACCGAGGCACAAAAAGGACAGTATACCCCATATGAGCGCGATGAAGAAACCAAAGTGCGCTACTGGGCTATACCAGGACAAGAGGGCTACACACACATACTGGGTGGATTGGAAAAAGACGGACGCACCGGAGCCATAAGCACCGACCCCGACAACCACGATATGATGTGCCGACTGAGAGCAGAAAAGGTGGCACGCATACCTGTGCCCGACCTGGAGGTGAGCGGTGACGTGGAAGATGCCGACCTGCTGATAGTAGGCTTCGGTGGCACCTACGGACACCTGCACTCCGCAATGGAGGAACTCAGACAGCAGGGCAAGAAGGTGGCACACGCACACTTCACGTTTATCAACCCACTGCCCGCCAATACGGCCGAGGTGTTGATGAGATATCCGAAAGTGGTGGTGGCAGAACAAAACCTGGGACAGTTGGCTGCATTCCTGCGCATGAAAGTCGACGGTTTTGTGCCGGCACAGTACAATGAAGTGAAGGGACAACCCTTCATAGTGAGCAAATTGGTAGAAGCATTTGAAAAGTTGATATGAGCATGAGTTACACAGCACAAGATTATAAGAAAGGACAACCACGTTGGTGTCCGGGATGTGGCGACCATTTCTTCCTCGCCTCTCTGCACAAAGCCATGGCAGAAGTAGGTGTGGCTCCACATCAGATGGCTGTCATATCGGGTATCGGCTGCAGCAGCCGACTGCCCTACTATGTCAATACCTACGCCATGCAGACTATTCACGGCAGGGCGGCTGCCATAGCCACAGGTGCCAAGGTGGCCAACCCTGACCTCACGGTGTGGCAGGTGAGCGGCGACGGCGATGGCCTGGCCATAGGCGGCAACCACTTCATACATGCCATGCGCAGAAACATCGACATAAACATGATACTGCTCAACAACCGTATATACGGACTGACCAAGGGACAGTATTCACCCACCAGCCCACGCGGCTTCGTATCTAAGTCCAGTCCATACGGCACTGTGGAGGATCCCTTCCGCCCCGCTGAACTGTGCTTCGGTGCACGCGGACGCTTCTTCGCCAGGGCTGTGGCTACCGATGCTCCTGGCACCGTGGATATACTCAAGGCTGCCTATTACCATAAAGGTGCCGCTGTGTGCGAGATACTGCAAAACTGCGTGATATTCAACAATGGCACACACGATGCAGTGTACAACAAAGAAGGTCGCAAGAAGAATGCCATCTATGTGCGACACGGTGAGCCGCTCGTATTCGGCGAGAACGACGAGTTCGGACTGGTGCAGGAGGGCTTCGGACTGAAGGTAGTGCGCATAGGCGAGAATGGTGTGACACTGGATGATATACTGGTGCACGACGCTCACGCCGAGGACAACACCTTGCAACTGAAACTCGCCATGATGGGCAATGACGACGGCATGCCTGTGGCACTGGGTGTGATACGCGATGTAGAGGCTCCCACATACGATGCCGCCGTGCACGAACAGATAGAAGAGGTGAGCAGCAAGAAGAAATATCACAACTTCATGCAACTGCTGGAGACCAACGACACCTGGGAGGTGAAATAACCAACTGGGCAGACTCTATCAATGAGCAATCCCGAGGTGAGTGTTCTCACTTCGGGATTGCTCTTTTATGCTAATACTTGAACGAACTGCCACCGAGAAATTCACGTAGCAATGACGTGGGCGGCAGTTTATGGTATGGTATGGGGCGTATATAGCGCAGAAACTTCTTCAACCTGTATGCCTCGCTATACTCATCGGCACACTCAGGCACCAGTTCCAACAGCGGCTCTGCCTGTTGGCGCAGCACTGCCAGTTCATATATCATGGCGGTATTGAACATATCGTCGGCATTCTCCTGGTAAGGGAATATCCACTTCTTCTCACCCGCTCTGACCGAAGGCCAACGGCGTATGGTCTCCTCGGCACTCACACCACGATACTTATAGTCGCGTATGATACGACGTAGCAGACGATTGTCGGTAGTAGGTATATAATTGTGATTGTCGAGCAAGATGGTGGTCAGTGCCGAGGCATATACCTTGTATTTCTGCTCCTCGGGCACCTGCGCCGTGAGTTCGGGGTTGAGGGCATGTATGCCTTCTATCACCAGTATCTCATTCTCTCTCAGTTGCAAGCGCTTGCCTTTCTCACTCCTACCCGACTGGAAGTTGTACTTGGGCATCTGCACCTCTTCACCACGAAACAATGCCTGCAGATGCTGGTTGAGCAACGGTATGTTGAGCGCATACAGACTCTCAAAGTCGTAATCGCCAGATGCGTCGCGTGGCGTCTTCTCACGGTCCAGGAAATAGTCATCGAGCGATATCATGATGGGTCTTATCCCATTGCACAGCAGTTGCACTGCCAGACGCTTGCAGGTAGTAGTCTTTCCGCTCGACGATGGACCCGCTATGAGCACCATCCTCACACCTTCCCTGTGGGCTATCTGTTCGGCTATCTTGGCTATCTTCTTCTCTTGCAGTGCCTCGGATATATTTATTATCTCGGTGGCATGCCCCTTTGCCACTACTTCGTTGAAATCACCTATAGTGCTCATCCCCAGTATGTTCTGCCAACGGTGATGCTCCTGGAAAATGGCAAACATCTTATCTTGCCTTATCAGTTCGCCCAGACGTGTGGGGTCGTCGGTGGTGGGTATGCGCAGCAACAGTCCGTCGTAGTAGCGCACTATGTCAAACAGGTATATGCAATCGGTACTTGGCAGCAAGGCTCCGTAGTAGTAGTCGGCATAGCCATCCAGATCATAATATACGGTATACATCCTGCCTGTGGTGCGCAGCAGTTTCACCTTACTGCTCGTGCCACGACTCTCAAATATCTTCAGTGCCTCGGAGGTGGGACATTCACACGAACGTATGGGCAGTGCCTGCCCTATTATCTCAGTCATACGCCCCTTCAGTCGTGCCACGTCCTCATCGGTCAGGGCACGTCCTATGCGCAGGTCACAGTAGTAGCCGTTGCTCACCGGTATGTCTATCACCACACTGCCGTGGGGATAAAGGTCGTGCACGGCCTTGCAGAGTATGAAGAAGAGGGTACGTGTATAGGCACGGCTGCCCGCCGGTGACGACATGTCAAAAAACTCCACCTCTTTGTTCCTATACAGTTGATAATCCAGTCCCACGGTCTTGTTGTTCACCTTGGCACCCACCAACGGATAGTCGGTATGCAGGTCAAACCCAGTAAAAATGTCGGAAAGTGAACATCCCTTAGGAAATTGTGCCACTTTTTTATTATTTTTGCAACTGATTTGTATCATTTCATTCATGGTATTGTGCATTTTAGTGAAAACTGCGTAAAGATAAGAAGTTTTTCTCATATTCATCGCCAATATCCAAATTTTTTTATACTTCGAGCCTTATGTCTATTTGGATAGTATTAAAACTGATTGGTTCACTTGCCTTGCTCATGTTTGGCATGAAGACGACAAGCGACAGCCTGCAGAGGATAGCCGGTTCCCAACTGCGCCATGCGCTGGGTGCCATGAGCACCAACCGCTTTACCGCCATGCTCACTGGCATATTCGTCACAGCCGCCGTACAGTCGTCTACTGCCACCACGCTCATGACGGTATCCTTTGTCAATGCCGGTCTGCTCTCTCTGCTGCTTGCCATAGCAGTGATTATGGGTGCACACATAGGCACCACTGTCACAGCATGGGTCATGTGTCTTGGCTTCTCTACAGACACCCTGGCATTTGTCTATCCTGCCTTTCTCTTGGGCATCATTCTCATATACCAGAAGAAGCACCGCCTGGTGGGCGACCTGCTCTTTGGCATTGCCATCCTGTTTCTGGGTCTAGCCACACTCAGGTCTACTGGTCAGGAGATAGTGACACTCGATACCGAGGGCGCCATCAAGGCCTTTTTCCAGCAGTTCCAGGACAACAGTTTCTGGAATAGTTTCATCTTCCTCGCTCTGGGCACCGTGCTCACTCTCTGCGTACAGTCGTCGGCAGCCATCATGGCGCTCACCATGACTCTGTGTGCCACAGGTGTGCTTCACATAGAACAGGGCATCATGCTGGTACTGGGCGAGAATATCGGTACTACCATCACCACTAATATTGTGGCTATGCGAGCCACCACACAGGCACGCCGTGCCGCCTTTGCCCACCTTAGCATCAATGTCGTAGGCGTGGTATGGGTACTCATACTGCTCCGCCCGTTTTTCTCTGCTGTATGCAGCGTGGTAGGCTTCCAGCCCGACATGCCTGCTTCTGCACCCGATTACTCCATAAAGAGTGCTGTGGTTCTGGCCACCTTCCACACAGCATTCAATGTTTGCAACACCATGCTGCAGATTTTGTTCGTACCCCAGATAGAACGCTTCGTGTGCTGGATGATAAAACCTCACGAACAGGAAGAAAAGGAGGATACCAGACTGCATTTCATCACCAGCGGACTGATGAAGACTCCCGAACTCTCTCTGCTCGAGGCACAGAAGGAGATACGCCTCTTTGCCGAGCGCACACAGTATATGTTTTCCATGGTGCAAGAACTGCTGGAAGAAACAGACAAGGAGAAGTTTGCCAAACTCTTTTCGCGCATCGAAGAGTATGAAGACCTGTCCGACAACATGGAGATAGAGATAGCCAAATATCTGAACAATGTGAGCAACGGACACCTGAGCGACGATACGAAGGCCAAAATCAGGGCAATGCTGCGCGAGATTAGTGAACTGGAGAGTATTGGCGATGCGTGCTACAACATAGCACGCACACTCAACCGCCGTGCACACGGCAAAGAGGACTTCACTGACGAACAATACAGCCACATACACCAGATGATGGGACTGGCAGACGAGGCTCTCTCACAGATGAACATCATCCTCTCTGGCAGGAAAGAGAAACAGGACCTGCACCGCTCATTCAACCTGGAGGATGAGATAGACAACTACCGCAACCAGTTGCGCATCCAGAATGTCAATGACGTAAACGAACATAAGTACACCTACTCCATTGGCACCATGTACATGGACATAGTAAGCGAATGTGAACAGATGGGCGACTATATCTTGAATGTGGTAGAGGCACGGATGAACACCCGTCAGTACAGTGCTTGACGGGTGTCTGCCATGTTCGTCTTGCTCACTTGCTAGGCATCAGTATCTCGGTGAGTATACGCATACCCTCCGAAGCACCCTTCTGGATATGCTGCACACGGTCTGACCTGCCAATATTCACATCTTTGGGATCTATCAGGTATATAGGAGCGGTAGGCGGAGCATAGTACAACAAGCCCGCTGCAGGGTATACCACCAGCGAGGTACCTATCACTATCACTATGTCGGCAGTCTTCATCTCCTCGGCTGCTTCTTCTATCTTGGGCACACTCTCGTTGAAGAACACTATATATGGGCGCAGCAGTGAACCGTCTCCCGCTTTCTCACCAGGCAGTATGTCCAGGCGGTCACCACCCAGTTGTTCTATGTAGCGCTCATCGTAAGGGTCTCTGCTGCTGCATGCTTTCATCAGTTCACCGTGAAGGTGCACCACATGAGTGCTGCCTCCGCGCTCATGCAGATTGTCTACATTCTGTGTCACTACAGTCACCTCATACTCCTTCTCCAATGCTGCTACCAGCCGGTGACCTTCGCAGGGCTCCACACCTTCTTTATGGCGAAGCATGTTGTAAAAGGCGTTCACAAACTCTGGGTCTTCCTCCCATGCTTCGTGCGTGGCAACACGTCGCACTGGGTAATTCTCCCACAACCCATCGGCATCGCGGAATGTTTTAAGACCACTCTCTACAGACATGCCGGCTCCGGTCAGTACTACTATCTTTTTCATATCTTCTTCATTTTAAGGTGTACGGTATTATATAAGAATTACTCCACTACCCAGCGGTCGAGGGTTCGCGTCTCCTTCGAGAAATTCACACCCATGAGGTAGGTCTTCTTCTCGTCAAGGGCGAACTGCAATGGGTAGTCCTTTGCCTTTATCTGCTGAAGGGCATCCTCGGCTGTGCCGTCGAGTTTGAACTCCATCACGTAGCGGTAGTCGGGAGTCTCTATGAGCAGGTCTATCCTGCCGTCGCTGGTGTGATACTCGGCATGAGAATAGAAGCCCATCATCTTGAACACCACCCACATCATGTTCTGGAAGTGGTTCTCCTTGTCGCCCGTGGTGCTGTCGTATGGGGCACTGGCGAAGAGCGATTTCAGTCTTGTGAGGAATTGCTCCACCTTGCCCGTTCGCACATCCTCTGTGAACCTCTCCGCGTCGAAGGTAGACCTACGCTGACGGTTGTCGAGGTAATACGGTGCAAGGTATTTCACGAAGCCCTCCTCCACCTCTTCGTTGGGGAAGCCGAGGATATATTTCTTAAACTCTGGTTTGTAGCCCTTTATTGTGAGGTAGCCGCTCTGGTAGATGACGGGGATGGGGTTGGTTGACTCGGCATCGATGCTGTTGAGCACGTCTGCCGTCACCTCCGACTTCGCCATGTCCT
>CAMHPC010000030.1 GCA_946186945.1 uncultured Prevotella sp. | reverse complement strand
ATTTTCATTCTCTTTAGACCTCAAAATGTGTCAAGTTTTTTTAGTTCAAGTCAAAGTGTGCGGCAGAATTGCCTTTTTTGTAATTATTTCTGACCGTCATACTCGTGTAACATGCTTTTTACGGAGTGCTGCAATAATAAGTGTCAGTTTTTTGAGATAAAGTCAGGCAAAGTCATTATCTTTGCATGACACATATATTATATTATGATTTCGGGAGTATGATCACCGTGTGTAAATTGGCGCCCCGCAGGGGCAATAAGCAGTCAGCCCTGGGCTGACTGCTCGTTGGCCTTTCGGGCCGTTTATAACTGACAGTTCATTTGGCCCTCGACCTTCGGCCGCCGACCATTGGTTCAGGCCGTTTATAAGAAAGACATAGAAATCTTCAAAAACAAAAAAAAATATGTATATCATGAAAACGAACGATATGATAAAGCGACTATTAGACTTTCTGGACCAGTCTCCAGTAAACTTCCTGGCAGCACACCACATAGCCCACAGACTGGAAGAGGCAGGCTATCGACACGTAGACCCACGCGAGCCCCTGGGCAAGGTGGAGACAGGCGACAAACTGTATGTGACCAAGAACGACTCGTCTGTATACGCCTTCCATATAGGCAGGCTGCCCATGGCAGAGGCAGGTTTTCACATGATTTGTGCCCATTGCGACTCCCCCACCTTCCGCATCAAGCCCAATGCAGAGATGCTGTGCGAGGGTGGCATAGTGAAACTGAACACCGAGGTGTATGGCGGTCCCATCATGTCTACATGGTTCGACCGTCCGCTCACCATCGCCGGACGAGTGATAACACGCGGCGAGGATGCCCTCTCGCCCCATACCCTGCTGCTACACGTGAAGCGCCCGCTGCTGCAGATTAGCAACCTGGCCATACACTTCAACCGTCAGGTGAACGACGGGGTGAAGTTGAGCCGACAGAAAGACGTGCTGCCCATCTTGGGCATAGTGACCGACGAACTGGAGCGTGGCAACCTGCTGATGAACATCATCCGCAGCGAGTTGCACATCAGCCAAGAGGATATCCTCGACTTCGACCTCTACCTGGCAGATGCCACCCCAGCCTGCACCTTCGGCTGTCATGATGAATTTATCTCCTCCGGACGGCTCGACGACCTCTCCATGTGCTATGCTGGCTTAGAGGCTATGACCGCCACCGCCACCACCGATGCCACCAAGGTGCTCGCCATCTTCGACAATGAAGAGACCGGCTCGCAGACCAAGCAGGGAGCAGCCAGCCCCTTCCTCTCGATGATGCTGAAGCGCATCGCACTCATGCAGAGCGGCAGCGAGGAAGCCTTCTGTCAGGCCGTAGAACGAGCCTTCATGGTGTCGGCAGACAATGCACATGCCTGGCACCCCAACTACAGCGAGAAGTACGACCCCACCAACCACCCTGTGCTGGGCGGAGGACCCGTCATCAAGTTCAATGCCGCCCAGAAATATGCCAGCGACGCCGTCTCCGCAGCCGTCTTCGCAGAACTCTGCCGCAAAGCCGGCGTGCCCTGTCAGCGCTTCGTCAACCATTCCGACGTGGCGGGGGGTAGCACACTGGGCAATATACTCGCCTCCTCCATACCCCTGCGCGGAGTAGACATGGGCAATGCCATACTCGCCATGCACAGTTGCCGCGAGACGGGCAGCACAGCAGACCACCTCTACTGCGTGAGAGCCTTCACACAGTTCTTCAGCGAATGAAAAAATAAACATCATAACTATGAAAAAAGCACTCCTTCTGCTGTCATTCCTGCTGACGGGCATCAGCCTGTGGGGGCAGGGCACCTTTCTGCGTGTCAGTGGTCAGAATATAGTCAATCCTGACGGCTCCACCTATTTTATACAGGGCACCAATCTGGGCAACTGGCTCAACCCCGAGGGGTATATGTTCGGTTTCGACAAGGTCAACTCGCCCCACTTCATCAATGAGATGCTATGTCAGATGGTGGGACCCACCGCCGCCGCACGCTTCTGGAGACAGTACAAGGAGAACTACATCACCCACGACGACATACGCTTCATAGCCCAGTGCGGAGCCAACACCGTGCGACTGCCCTTTCACTACAAACTCTTCACCACAGAGAACTACATGGGAGTGGACGACAACACCAATGAGGGATTCCGCCTGATAGACCGACTGGTGGAGTGGTGCCGCGAGGAAGGACTGCATATAGTGCTCGACATGCACGACTGCCCAGGCGGGCAGACGGGCGACAATATAGACGACAGTTACGGATACTGCTGGCTGCTCACCGAACGGGCTGACCAAGAGAAGTTCATCAGCATCTGGCGGCGCATAGCAGCCCACTACAAGGACGAGCCCGTCATCCTAGGGTATGAGTTGATGAACGAGGCCCTCGCCACCCATTTCAATGACCAGTGGAACGAACTCACCGCCTCCTTAGCGGCTCTCTACAAAGAGTGTGCCCAGGCAGTGCGAGAGGAAGACCCCAACCACATAATAATACTCGGCGGTGCCAACTGGAACAGCAATTTCGACATGCTCGACCTGAGTTACGACCCCCAACTCATGCTCTCCTGCCACCGTTATGGCGGCGATGCCACCAGCCAAGCCATATCCTCGTTCATACAGGCACGGCAACGCACTGGCCGCCCCATGTATATGGGCGAGATAGGCCATGGCTCCGACGAATGGCAGTCGCAGTTCAGCGATGTGTTGCGTCAGTGCAACATAGGCTACACCTACTGGCCATACAAGAAAGTGGACAACAGTTGCATGATGGCCATATCGCGCCCATACCTGTGGGATAGGGTAGTGACCTTCGCCGAAACCACCCGCGACAGTTATTCTGCCATACGCCAGGCACGGTCCAACCTCTCGGACATCAATGTCAATAATATCCTCAATGATTTTCTCAACAACTGCCTCTTCAGCAGTTGCCAGGTGCAGGGAGGGTATATACAGAGCATGAAACTGGCTGACGATGCCGTGGTGACACTCAACGGCACCACCATGACCAAGACAGATTTTCAGCAATACGAGACCACACTAACCCTCACCCAAGGGCAGACCATCACCCTCTCCGTCAACGACCGTCCCGCCACCCTTCGTCCCGATGCCGACTACTTCGAGCAGACCACGGGCGGTATGCGCTTCCTCTCGCTCAGTGGCAATTATCGCGTGAAGGTAGACCTGAACTACAACTGGATAAGTGCTGAGAAGTGTACCACCTCCGGACAGCCCGCCACCCTCTCAGCCGATGGCAGCGGAGCACTATGGGTAATAGGCGACTGGGGCATAGGCAAACCCAATTATCAGACAGCGGGGCGCAACTGGGAACCCTCAGCCGGTCTGTGCATGGCATCGCCAGCAGCAAAGGTGCATCAGATAACCCTGGAGGTTGGCAAGCAACTCAACCCCGGGGATGTAAACTTCAAGTTCTTCGGTCAGAAAGGGTGGGGTAACGAACTCACCGGCACCGGCACTGGTGTGGGCGGACTGCGTATATACACCACCAGCACCCTCTTCGGGGTGGGCGACGGCACCGGTGGTCACGACGATGGCAATATCTACCTCTTGCCGGGCAAGACGCTAAGTCCCGGCACCGTATACCGTTTCACTATCAGCACCACCGATGGAGTATCCTACGTCATGACCGTAGACCAGACGGCCCACACCGATGGCATCCATGTCCCCCAGTCCCAATCCGCCGCCCCCGACGGTTGGTACGAGGTTGATGGCAAGAAAGCCCTGCGCCCTACCCCCGGCAGGGTGTATATACACCGAGGCAAGAAGGTGGTGAGGTGATAATCAATTTTGCTTCGCTAAATTAGGCTGCGGCTCTGAAAAACCAAAAGTTTTTTTTGGTTTTTCTCTCACCTTGCACTAATTTTAAATAAATCAGGCGGCACCTCAACAATAAAAATGTGCAAGCGCATTTTGTATTGTCTTCGGTTTGCACTAATTTTGCAGCGGAAATAAGTGTAACAGTATGAAAATAGCATTGATAGGTTACGGCAAAATGGGCCGTATGATAGAAGAGATAGCTATCTCTCGTGGTCATGAGATTGTAAGCAAGATAGACATAGACAACCAATGTGACTTCGACAGTGAGGCTTTTGCCTCTGCTGATGTGGCCATAGAGTTCACTTCACCCCAAGCAGCCTACGGCAACTACCTGCGTTGTTTTGAGAAAGGTGTGAAAGTGGTGTCGGGCAGTACCGGATGGATGAAAGAACATGGCGATGAGGTGCGCCGTTTATGTCAGGAGGAAGGGCAGACACTCTTCTGGGCATCCAACTTCTCTGTAGGTATGGCCATATTTCAGGCTGTGAACCGCTATCTGGCGAAGGTGATGAACGATTTTACACAGTACGATGTGCGTATGGAGGAGACACACCATGTACACAAACTGGATGCTCCATCGGGCACCGCCATCACACTGGCTGAAGAGATAACCGCTGCCATTGAACGCAAGACGGGATGGACACGCGGACTGCTCACTGCACCTGATGGCTCTGTGAGCGGAGAGAAAGAGGTGGACCCCTCACTACTCGCCATTGACAGCATACGCCGCGATGAGGTGCCAGGCATACACACCATCTGCTATGACAGCATAGCCGACAGTATCACCATCACACACGATGCACACTCACGACAGGGATTTGCACTGGGTGCCGTGCTCGCAGCAGAATATACACAACACCATCATGGACTGCTCACCACATCAGACCTGTTTCACTTCTAACACACACGTTTATGATAGACAAAAGAAAAGCCAACCTGAACATGAAGAAACAATGGATTAAGTTTGCCATTGTCATGATACTGTACCTGCTCTTCCTCCTCTGGGTGAAGAGTTGGCTCGGACTCCTTATCATACCACTCATCTACGATGTGTATATCACAAAAAAGATAAAATGGCAGTGGTGGAAAGACTCCGAAAAACCAGTACGAGTGCTGATGAGTTGGGTGGACGCTATCATCTTCGCACTGGTAGCGGTATACTTCATCAATCAGTTCTTCTTCCAAAACTATGTCATCCCATCCAGTTCGCTGGAGAAATCGCTCCTGCGCGGCGACTACCTGTTTGTCAGCAAACTGAGTTATGGTCCACGCATACCGCAGACACCACTCACCATGCCACTCACACAGCATACTATGCCCGTCATCGGCACCAAGTCGTACATAGAATGGCCACACTGGGACTACCGCCGCGTGCCAGGCTTCGGACATGTGGAACTGAATGACATCGTGGTGTTTAACTACCCTGCAGGCGACTCGGTGATGAGCAACAACCAGTATCAGGCACGGGACTACTACCAGGACTGCTATGCATACGGCATGCAGGCTATGGGAAATAGCGTGCAGGTAGACTCGCTCACACCTCAACAGCGGTGGGACTACTACCAGAAGGTGATGAATGCCGGTGCCAACTTCATCAAAGCCAACGAACAGCAGTTTGGCGAGATAATCACTCGTCCCACAGACCGACGCGAGAACTATGTGAAACGCTGCGTGGGACTGCCCGGACAGACACTGCAGATAAAAGACCAAAAGGTGTATGTGAATGGTAAGATGAATAAAGAACCCGACAAGGTGCAGTACACCTACTTCGTCAAATTCAAACAGGCACTGCCTGATGCTACACTCGAACAACTGGAAATAACGATAGAAGACCTGCAGAGCAATGGCTCATACGGATATATGCCTCTCACACAACAGGCTGCCGAGGCACTGAAGAAAATGCCCGACTATGTGGAGTATATACGCCCGGTGACCGATGCCGACAATGTGGAGAGTGGAAAGACATATCCCGTAAATGCCAATACTGGATGGACACGAGACAACTACGGACCCGTATGGATACCAGCCAAGGGACAAAAGGTGACACTCACCATGGACAATATAGCCATATACGAACGTCCCATACGTGTATATGAGAATAACGACGTGAAAGTGAAAGACGGCAAGATATACATCAACGGTAAAGAGACTAACGAATACACATTCCAAATGGACTACTACTGGATGATGGGCGACAACCGACACAATTCGCTCGACTCACGCTACTGGGGGTTCGTGCCCGAAGACCATGTGGTGGGCAAACCTATCTTTATCTGGCTCAGCATCAATCCCGAAGACCTGGGACCAAAAATCAGGTGGAACCGCATGTTCCGTATGGTAGACAATATCAAATAACCAACCCTACAGACATGGCTAAAAGACAAGCCATAGTGGGTTCGGCATACTTCGCACCTGTACAGTGGTATCAAAAACTGTACGGGTGCGATGATGTTTGGATAGAAGCCATGGACCACTACGGCAAACAGACATACCGCAACCGCTGCATCATAGCCACTACCAACGGCATACAGGCTCTCACCGTACCTGTGATGCGACACACACCCGACACACTGATGCGAGACATCGTGGTGAGCGACCACGGTGAATGGCAACACCTGCACTGGCAGGCTCTCACAAGCGCTTACGGCGAATCACCCTTCTTCGAATACTATGCCGACGAACTGTATGCTATAATACACCATCCCTGGCATTTCCTATACGATATGAACATGGCCATTACCCGGCAGATGTGTCAATGGCTCGACATACACCCCAACCTGCATCCTACTGCTATATACGAAATCGAACCAGAGATGGAGGACTATAGAGAGGTGATACGACCGAAGCATGCTCCTCTCGACCCTCACTTCCAACCTAAACCGTATTATCAGGTGTACGACTCTAAACATGGGTTTATAGCCAACCTCAGCATACTCGATCTGCTGTGCAACATGGGAAACGAAAGTATCTTTTATCTCCGATGATAATACCCACAATAGGCAATGCGTATGTTGCAACCACGTTGCAACCACACTTTTATCTTTGCAAAAAGAAAAACTTCGTATTTCTTTTTGCATTGTTCTCACTTAATCGTATTTTTGCAAAACAATAAGAGAACAATATGCGAAAAGTAATTGGAATTGGAGAGACAGTACTCGACATCATCTTCAAAAACGAACAACCCATAGGTGCCGTACCTGGCGGTTCGGTATTTAATGGTATCATATCCCTGGGTAGAGCAGGGGTGAACGCCACTTTTATAAGCGAAGCAGGCAATGACAGGGTGGGGCGCAATATCATACAGTTTTTGAAGGATAACAACGTGAATGCCAACAACATAAACGTATATCCCGACAGCAAATCACCACTGTCACTGGCATTCCTGGATGAGAACAATGATGCCGAATACCTGTTTTACAAAAATCATCCCAATGATAAACTCGACTTCATCTATCCCGATATACACGAAGACGATATAGTGATGTTTGGCTCGTACTATGCCGTCAATCCTGTGATCAGACCACAGGTGATGGGTTTTCTGGAATATGCCAAACAGAAAGGGGCTATACTGTACTACGATGTCAATTTCCGCTCCTCACACCAGCGCGACCTGATGAAGATAACACCCAACCTGCTGGAAAACCTCGAGATGGCAGATATAGTACGTGGCAGTTACGAAGACTTTCAGGTAATTTGGAAAAAAGATGACCCCGACCGCGTATATCAGTCTGAAGTGTCCTTCTACTGCAAGAAATTCATCTATACACAGGGTGCACTGCCCGTGGTACTGAGAGCCGAGGGGGGATTTAAAAAAGAATATCCCGTCATCAGTTGTCAGACCGTCAGCACTATCGGCGCAGGCGACAACTTCAATGCCGGACTGGTGTATGGCATGATAAAATACGGTGTGACTCGACAACACATACAACAAGGACTGAGCGAAGAACAGTGGGACAATATCATACACTGTGCACAACTGTTCTGCGCCGACTGTTGCCAGCGCATAAGCAACTCCATTTCAGAGGAGTTTGGCGCACAGATGAGACGTGAAGCCGAAGACTATGTCAACAGCATGTCAGGCACAGAAGAAGACAACGCCTGAATATCACTTACCAAGAGCCTGAGCCAGACCCTCCAGACTGTCTACCACTAAGAGGTAGTCGGACAAACGGCCGCGTATCATACCATTTGCCTCATATTGCTCAAGGGCTGACACCAGAGGCTGCCAAAATCCTTTCATATCATACAGTATCACACGCTTATGGTGATAACCCAGTGTGGCAGACGCCACTACAGTAAATATCTCATCGAGCGTACCCACACCTCCAGGCAGTGCCACACACACATCAGCATGAGCCAAGAGCAGGTCCTTGCGGTCGCTAAGCGTGTCGCACGGTATGTGGATATCCAAAAATTCGGAAGTCCTGCCACTCTGTTCTATACGCGAGGGCACCACACCTATCGTTCGCCCGCCAGCACCGCGCACGGCACGAGCCACACAGTCCATCAGCCCCATGGCACAACCACCAAAGACAAGAGTATGACCCTCGGCAGCCATCCACTCGCCCAACTCGGTGGTGAGAGTGAAGAAATCAGGGTCTATCTGCCCATTAGCAGAACAAAATACACAGATATTCATAGCGTTTTTTCTTGCAAATATACAATGAATTAGGTTAAATGTGAGTACATTTGCAAAAAAATAAATAATAAGGTGAAAACATTCGAAGAACTGGGCGTAAACGAAGAGATAAGACGCGCCATTACAGAAATGGGGTTTGTACAACCCATGCCAGTACAAGAAGAGGTGATACCATATCTTCTTGGCAACCGCAATGATGTGATAGCATTGGCACAGACAGGCACCGGCAAGACTGCCGCCTTTGGCATACCACTGCTGCAACGCATTGACACTGCAAACAATAGCACACAAGCACTCATACTCAGTCCTACACGCGAACTCTGCCTACAGATAACCGACGACCTGAAAGACTATTCACGCTATATGGAAGGCGTGAAGATAGTGGCAGTATATGGCGGCACATCCATAGAAAACCAAATACATGCCCTCAAACGCGGCGTACACATCATAGTGGCCACACCAGGACGACTGATAGACCTGATGCACAGAGGTGTGGCACACCTGGATGAAGTGAACAATGTGGTGCTCGATGAAGCCGATGAGATGCTCAATATGGGTTTCTCGGAAAGTATAGACCAAATACTGGAAGGGGTGCCAACGGAGAGAAATACCCTGCTCTTCTCTGCCACTATGAGCAAAGAGATAGAAGGCATAGCAAAAAACTACCTGCACAACCACCACGAGATAGTGGTAGGCAGCAGAAACGAGGGGGCAGAACACGTAAACCATGTGTACTACATGGTTAACGCCCGAGATAAATACCTGGCGCTGAAACGACTGGTTGACTACTACCCACGCATATATGCCATCATCTTCTGCCGCACAAAGATAGAAACACAGGAAATAGCCGACAAACTCATACGCGACGGATATAATGCAGAGGCACTGCACGGCGACCTGGCACAACAACAGCGCGACCTGACTATGCAGAAATTCCGTAAACACCTCACACAACTGCTG
Organism: uncultured Prevotella sp.; assembly: GCA_946186945.1. GTDB lineage: Bacteria > Bacteroidota > Bacteroidia > Bacteroidales > Bacteroidaceae > Prevotella. The sequence goes on along the minus strand of CAMHPC010000030.1, from coordinate 14,009 downwards.
GTGGCAACCGATGTGGCTGCACGCGGACTGGATGTGGACGACCTGACACACGTGATAAACTACGGACTGCCCGACGATATAGAAAACTACACACACCGCTCCGGCCGCACTGGCAGGGCAGGCAAGAAAGGCACATCTCTGTGCATAGTGCATACACGCGAAAAACATAAAATACGTGCTATAGAGAAAGAGATTGGCAAGGAATTTGTGGCAGGGGTGATACCTACTCCACACGAGATATGCACCAAACAACTGTACAAAGTAATGGACCAGATAGAGAAGGTGGACGTGAACGAGGAGGAGATAGCACCCTTCATGAAAGACATAAACCGCCACTTCGACTATATGGAGAAGGAAGACCTGTTAAAGAAAATAGTGTCGATGGAGTTTGGACGCTTCCTGGCATATTATGCCGATGCTCCCGAAATAGGAAAGGTAGAAAAAGAACAAAAAACAGAAAGGAAAGAGAAAAAACGAGGTCCACACAATACGGAAAAAGGCTATACCCGACTCTTTATAAACCTGGGCAAGAAAGACGGGTTCTATCCTGGAGAGGTGATGCAATTCATCAACCGACACGTGCAAGGACGACAGGAGGTGGGACACATAGACCTAATGGACACCATATCATATATAGAAGTGCCACAAAACGATGCTAAAAAGGTGATGAAAGCACTCGATGGCACTGCATACAAAAACCGACAGGTGAGATGCAACGAAGCCGACAGACCCGAAACCTCGCGCAAAGGCACAAAAAAAGAGAAAAAAGAGAAACCTACTACCAAAAAGAAACAAAGAAAAGATAACCCACAAAACGTGGACTGGAGACAGTTTTTCAAACATCCGGCACCACTGGTTGGCAAAATACCCGACTTCACCGAAGAGGGATGGGCACGACGCAAACCGAAAAAGAATAAATAAACTATAATATTGTATATATATACAAAATAATAGTATATGGCACTCAATTATATTTGGATAGGCTTTTTTGTGGTGGCTTTTGTGGTGGCACTGGCAAAACTTGTTTTCACAGGCGACACCACCGTATTCCCTGCCATGCAGAAATCGCTTATCGACATGGCAGAAAAAGGCTTTGAAACCTCCATCGGACTGACTGGCATGCTGGCATTCTGGTTGGGTATGATGAAAATAGCCGAACGTGCCGGACTGGTCAACAGTCTGGCGCGCATGCTCTCACCTATGTTCACTCGACTCTTTCCCGATATACCCAAAGGTCACCCTGCCACTGGCTCCATCTTCATGAACATATCAGCCAATATGCTGGGACTGGACAATGCCGCCACACCCACGGGACTGAAAGCCATGCAACAGATGCAGGAACTGAATGAGAAGAAGGATACTGCCACCAACCCTATGATTATGTTTCTGGTGCTCAACACCTCCGGACTCACCATCATACCAGTGACAGTGCTCAGCATACGGGCACAGATGAATGCTGCACAACCTACCGATGTGTTCATACCCATACTCCTTGCCACTACGGTTGCCACACTGGCTGGTATCATTATCACCTCCATATATCAGCATATCAATCTGTTCAATCGCACCCTAATACTCAGCATAGGCGGTATGTGCCTGTTTATGGCTGCTGTGATGACAGTATTTATGACTCTGAACACCGATACAGTAGGTGTAGTGAGCGATTCCGTCACATCCATACTCATCATGCTCATAGTAGTGGGTTTCATTCTGAAAGGGATGAAAAGTAAAATCAATGTGTACGATGCATTCATAGAAGGGGCAAAGGAAGGTTTTACCACTGCCGTACGCATCATACCCTATCTGGTGGCATTTCTCGTGGCAATAGGCATATTCACCGCCTCGGGCACCATGGAATGGTTGCTCGATGGTGTGAAATACCTAGTCAGTGTGTTGGGACTCGACACACAGTTTGTGGATGCCCTGCCCACAGCAGTGATGAAACCGCTCACGGGCAGTGGTGCACGCGGTATGATGGTAGAGACGATGAATGCCTACGGACCCGACTCCTTTGCCGGCAGACTGTCGTGCATCTTCCAGGGTTCTACAGACACTACCTTCTACATACTTGCAGTATACTTCGGTTCTGTAAGCATACGTTACACACGGCATGCAGTGACCTGCGGACTCCTCGCCGACCTGGCTGGGGTGATAGCAGCCATAGCAATAGCATATATATTCTTCTAAACGAAAACTAAACACAATGGCAAATCTTAAATCATTGGCAAAAGATACAGCCATATACGGACTGAGCAGTATAGTAGGCAGATTTCTTAATTACCTGTTAGTACCTCTGTATACGGTCAAAATATCGGCAGAGAGTGGCGGATACGGTGTGATAACCAATGTGTATGCATACGTGGCACTGATAATGGTATTACTCACCTACGGTATGGAGACTACCTTCTTCCGCTTCGCCAATAAAGAAGGCGAAGATGCACAAAGGGTATACAGTACATCGCTCATCAGTCTGGGGTTCACCTCCTTGCTCTTCGTGGTGCTGGTAGTGTGCTTTCTGAACCCTATATGCAGTTTCATGGGATATGAAGACCACCCTTCCTACGTGTGGACGATGGCTGTGACAGTGGCACTGGATGCTTTTCAGTGTATACCCTTCGCTTATCTGAGATATAAGCACAAACCCCTGAAGTTTGCATCACTCAAACTACTCTTCATATTTCTCAATATCACACTCAATATTCTGGCATTCGTGGTGATGCCTCTGTTCACGGGCGAAGCCACATCGGTAGGCTATGCCTTCTACTGCAATCTGGCATGCACATCCATCATCACGTTTTTCTTTTACAAAGAACTCACTGGATTTAAGTATGTATTCGACCGTGCCCTGATGAAGCGCATGTGGCACTACAGTTGGCCCATACTCATATTGGGAATAGCAGGAATACTCAACCAGACAGCCGACAAAATACTATTTCCCAAAATATATGATAAACCAGATGCCAATATGCAGTTGGGCATTTATGGGGCTGCATCTAAGATAGCCATGATTATGGCCATGATAACACAGGCATTCCGCTATGCATACGAACCCTTCGTATTTGGCAAAGCAAACGATAAAGACAGTAAGAAAACGTATGCCAAAGCCATGAAATACTTTCTCATATTCACACTGCTGGCATTTCTCATGGTAGTGGGGTATATGAACGTACTGCGCTATATTATAGCACCCGACTATTGGGACGGACTCAAAGTAGTGCCTATAGTGATGGCGGCAGAGATAATGATGGGTGTGTATTTCAACCTCTCTTTCTGGTACAAACTCATCGACCGTACCATCTGGGGTGCATGGTTCTCGAGTATAGGATGTGCAGTACTCATACTCATCAACGTGATATTCGTACCCAAATATGGCTATATGGCTTGCGCATGGGCTGGTTTTGCCGGATACGCCACTGCCATGATACTATCATATATAGTAGGACAACGCTACAATGCCATACGCTATCCCATGGATGAAATGATGGCATACGTTCTGTTTGCCACCATACTGTTCTGGCTCATGACCTATACCAACAATTCATGGCATCCGGTACTGGCAGTGGCAACCAATACTGCACTTATAGCTATCTTTGCCGTATATATATTCAAACACGATATGCCAGCAGGCATAATAAGCAAGATACGTAGCAAAATAAAGAAACACTAACATAACATAGTATTGATAATGAAAAAGACACTATTATTACTGACAGCTGCACTGACACTGCAGACGGCTCACGCCGATGAAGGCATGTGGACACTTTACAACCTGCCACCCGCTGTGTATGAGCAGATGCAGGCAGAAGGTTTCCAAATGTCGTACAATGACTTGTATTATGGCGATAAGGCTATAAAAAACGTAGTAGTTAATTTCTCGGGCTATTGCACAGGTGTAGTAGTATCGCCCGATGGACTGGTGTTTACCAACCACCACTGCGGATTTGAAGCCATACGCAGCCATTCTACCGTAGAACACGACTATATGCTCAATGGATTTGTGGCGAAAAGTTATGCCGAGGAACTGCCCAACGAGGATATGTTCGTGAGTTTCATGATAGACCAGAACGATATCACCGAACGTATAATGAAATGTGGATACGAAAATATGTCGAGCATGGACAAGGAGTTGTTTATCGACTCGCTCACCAATGCTATGACAGATTCTGTGAAACGCATAGACTCCACATACCATGTGAGTATAGACCCCTTCTACGAGGGAAATAAATTCTATGCCACGGTATATCAGGATTTCACCGACCTGCGCCTGGTATTCACCATACCCAAGTCTATGGGAAAATTCGGTGGTGACACAGACAACTGGATGTGGCCCCGCCAGACATGCGATTTCTCTGTATTCCGTATCTATGCCGACCCAAAGACTGGAGGTCCTGCCCCCTACAGCAAGGATAATGTGCCCTATCACCCAAAGGCATGGGCACCTGTGTCGCTGCAAGGTTATAAAGACGGCGACTTTGCCATGACCATAGGCTATCCCGGCTCTACCTCACGCTATATGTCGAGTTATGGCATACAGGCACAACGCGACGGTGAAAACAGCGTAAGAGCCGAGGCACGCGGAGTGAAACAGGAGATTATGCGCCGACACATGGAAGCATCAGAGGCAGTACGAATAAAATATGACTCTAAATATGCCGAGAGCAGCAACTATTGGAAAAACTCCATAGGCATGAACAAATGCATAGACAGCATAGGTATAGTATCGCAGAAACAACGCTATGAACAGGAGATACGCACCTGGCAAGACAGCACTGGCTATCTGAAGGGAAAACTCGATTTCGATGTGATGCGCAAGGCATACAACAAGAGATTTAATGGCTACAGGGCTTTCTACTACCTGTGGGAAACATTGGTATCTACTACAGAATTTGCCAGTAGAGCCAGAAAACTCAATGGAGGCATAGAAGTGAAAGGACCTGAAGACAATCCCAAAAAACAATACGTGGAGTTTCCCGACAATAGCAATGAATGGGACGAAGCATTAGAAAAAGAAGTGCTGACAGCCATGCTGCGCGAATATGAAAATCATGTAGACGGCAAATATCTGCCTAAATTCTATAAAACCATATACAGTAAATTTGGCGGCAACTACAAATCATACGTAGACTATCTGTACAGCAAATCTATGCTGATGAAGGGTAAGAAGATATATATAAACAAGAAAGGTTACAATGATGACCCGGGTGTGCAATTTGGTAACGACCTCTTCGAAATAATATACAACATACGCGATGAAATAAGCGAACCCAGCACTACCATAGAAGAACAAGAGCGCATGCTGTGTGCTGCCGTACTGCAGATGGAGATGGACCGCCCACATTATAGCGATGCCAACTTCACCATGCGCCTGAGTTACGGACAAGTGGGCGGATACACACTCAATGGCAGTGCATCGGGCTATTATACCACACCAGAGAGTATAATAAAGAAAATGAATACAGGCAATGAGAACAGCGACTACTATGCAGAACCTATCATGCACGAACTGCTCTCTGCCAACGACTATGGCAAATACACCGACAGTGTGAGCAAAACCATGAACCTGTGCTTCCTGACCAACAACGACATTACCGGCGGAAACAGCGGTTCACCGATGTTTGACGGCAAAGGACAACTCATAGGACTGGCATTCGACGGCAACTGGGACAGTTTGTCGAGCGACATACATTTCGACACACAGTTGGCACGATGCATAGGTGTAGACATACGCTTCGTACTGTTCATGATGGACAAGTGGGGACATGCCGACCATCTGCTACGAGAAATAAATGCCAAATAACACAGAAAAACGGCAGCCTGTTTGATACAAGTCAACAAAAGGGTGCAAAAACAGCCTGTGAAGGTATGAAATGCTTGGTGGTTTGCAAAAACCCACTACCTTTGCACCGCATTAAGCAATGAAACAGGATAACAAATTAAAAAGAAAAAGATTATGATTAAGTTGACTATTGCTGCCATTGTGTTAGTGGAATTGTTCCATGCTATCATGATGGTTAAAGGTAAGGATTTTGGAACCCGTTACTAAAAAAGAGAGTAAAAACAGTAATTAATTAATAAGAGACGGCTACCGCACATATAGCGGCAGCCGTCATTTTTTTGTGTGGATAACGCTGTGGAAAAAATGAGAATAAAATAGGGATAAACTGTGAACAAGATAAACATACTATAAAAACGGTGAAAAAAACGTGATTTATGAAAAGTAATAAAAAACTTTTCCACAAAAACTGCCACTAAAAGATATAAACTTACTAAATTTGCACAAAAATGAAAACTGTGGATAACGATAGTTACACATTGATAATCAATAAGAAAATATCAATATAACAGTGTGGATAAAATGTTATTTATGTGGATAAACACAAATCATCAAACAAAACACCACTTATGCACATTTTCCACACCATATCATCATCATCAGTTTTTTATTTTTAAAAATAAAAATTAATATAAATATAAAATGTCATGTTGAAAACACAGTGGAAGGAAAAGGGATACATAGATGAACCTATCGACCCGTCTGTAGACATAAAGTCTGAGATACGCAGGATGTGCAAGGAGAAGAATGCTATCATACTGGCGCATTATTACACTCATGGTGAAATACAGGATATAGCCGATATAATAGGCGACTCACTGGCATTGGCTCAACAGGCAGCCAAGACTCAGGCAGACATCATTGTGATGTGTGGAGTGCACTTCATGGCAGAAACCAACAAGATATTGTGTCCTGACAAGAAAGTGCTGATACCCGACCTGAATGCCGGCTGTTCGTTGGCTGATTCGTGCAAGGCTGAAGACCTCAGAAAATTCAAGGAGGAGCATCCCGGATACAAGGTAGTGAGTTATGTAAACACTACTGCGGCAGTGAAGGCACTGACCGATATAGTAGTCACTTCCGGCAATGCCAAGCGCATAGTAGACACGTTTGCACAGGATGAGAAACTCATTTTTGGTCCCGATTACAACCTTGGCAGTTACATAAACAGTGTGACGGGCAGGGATATGCTGCTATGGAACGGTGGTTGCCATGTGCACGAGCGTTTCTCTGTGGACGAGATAGTGCGCCTGAAGCGTGAACACCCTGAAGCCCTGGTTTTGGCACATCCCGAGTGTAAGGGTCCGGTACTGGCTCTTGCCGATGTGGTAGGTAGTACGGCTGTCATATTAAAATACGCCGTAGAAAGCCCTGAGAAGGAGTTTATCGTGGCCACCGAGGCAGGAATACTGCACGAGATGGAACGCCGCTGTGAGGGCAAGAAATTCTATCCTGTGCCACCCGAGGTGAGTGAAGGTGGAGTGGGTTGTCATTGCAACGAGTGTCAGTATATGAAGATGAACACTCTGGAGAAGATATACAACACATTGAAGTATGAATGGCCCGAGGTGGATGTTGACCCTGCCATAGCCACAGAAGCCGTGAAACCCATAGAAAGAATGTTGAAATTGAGTTGAATGATATTTTATGAAACTTATGACAGGTTTTCTTTTATCCTTTCTTGCGGCTTGTACCATGGCATGCGGCACACAACATGAGCAAAAGGTGTATGAGAGCAGTGATGCCGCTATAGTGGCGGAAGCAGAGAACGATACACCATCTGAAAGTGAAATATCAGATACCGACACATTGACCATAGCAGTATGTGGCGATATCATGATGGGTACTACCTTTCCTTCGGTTCAATTGCCTGCCAATGACGGCAGAGATATATTCCGTGACACGCGTGAAGTGACCGAGCGTGTAGACCTGGCACTTGGCAATCTGGAGGGAGCGGTGTGCGATGGAGGTACATCCACCAAGGGCACGGGTCCCAACAGTTATGCTTTCCGTATGCCCACCCGTTTTGGTGTGTTGCTGAAAGAAGCAGGCTACGACTATCTGAGTATGGCAAACAACCATGCCAATGACTTTGGTGCCGAGGGCATAGAGTCTACTGAGAAGGTGCTGGATGCCCAGGGTATAAAATATTCCGGTATTAAGGGTAGGGTAGAGAGTGCCGTGGTAGAGCGCGGTGGTGTGCGTTATGGGATATGTGCCTTTGGTCACAACAGTTACACACTGCGTCATCGTGATTTACAGACTGTGAAACGTATATTGGATGATTTGAAGAGCCAGTCAGACATAGTGATAGTGTCATTCCATGGTGGTGCGGAAGGTAGGACAAAGAGTCATCTGCCTCAGGGAGCCGAGACCTTCCTTGGCGAGGACCGTGGTTCGCTGCGTGAGTTTGCTCATTTCTGTATAGACAACGGTGCCGATGTGGTATACGGTCACGGACCCCATGTAGTGCGCTGTATGGAGGTATACAATGACCGTTTCATCGTGTACAGTCTGGGCAATTTCTGCACCCCTTATGGTATGAGTCTGACTGGTATATCGGCCTATTCGCCTGTAGTAGAGATACGTATTAATGGCAAGGGTGAATTTATAGACGGTCAGATACACTCTTATTTACAGCAGAAGGGTGTAGGTCCTCGCAAGGATCCATCGCATGCTGTGGCACGAGAGATGAAGATGCTCACCGAACAGGATATAAAGGGTTCTCCCATCCGCGTGTCGACTGAAGGAAAGATAAGTGTGGAGCGTCGTTAGTTGACAATAGCTATTTTGCATACCACGCCCTTGCCGCCGTCGGCAGTAGCGGTATGTACCATATACACCCCTGAAGCCACCCTGCGACCATCGAGGTCGGTAGCATCCCATGTATAACTGCCACCATTGCTGCGTCCCTGGTTCACCAACACGCCATTGGTGGTAGTTATTTTCACGTCGGCATTATAACTCAGTCCTACCACGGTGATAAGTCCGTTGTACGACGGTTCCACGGGATTGGGATAGGCATACACACGTTCAGAGTCGTTATCATCGTTCACCTCGGTGGCATCGCTCATGTACGAGCACAGGCCGTGATTGGTGCTGATAAACACTTCGCCACTCTTGTGAGAGATGTCTATGTCGTGAATATTATTAGAGAGCAGTGGTGTTTCCTCACTCTTGAAGTGATGTATCTGTGTCATATTGTCGGCACTGATGAGGTACACTCCATTACCGTTAGTACCTATCCATTTTCTGTTGGCAGCATCTACAGTGATGCAAGTGATGTCTATGCCTGAAAGCAGATAGTCGGCAAAGTTGGTACCATCGTTTCGTGGCACCTTTATCTGAGTGAGATAGTCAGTATTTCCTATATTTTCCTTTGGCAGGTAAAACAGTCCACCGTCGGTACCTATCCATATACCCTGTTCACGGTCTATAGCCACGCAGCGCACGTATGATATCAAGTTGTCGGTACCGTCTTGGTTGACGAACTTATCATACAGTGTCACCTTGCCCGTATTAGTGTCATAACATCCGAAGCAAACATAGAAATGGTGATTGTTTACAAACCACAGTCTGCCACTCTCGTCGAACTGAGCATCTGCCATATATCCCAATGTCCTGCCATTGTTATAAGGGTCTGTCAGTGCACCGTTTGTCTTTACCGGGATGGGTTTTCTGTCGGTGCTATTGGCATTGATATAGAAAAGTCCGTAGGTATCCGACTGGCTGTTGAGCACCCACAGTCTGCCCTGTTTGTCAAAGCACATACCCATGATGAGCACATAGTCTTTGTTATTGCTTACTGCGGAACCCAGTTCAGAATTGTCTATGTTATAGTGTTCCACCAATGAGCCATTGAGAAATTCGTACAGTCCGGTACGTGCTCCTGCAAATACATGATTGGTATTTCTGGGATTGACTGCTGCGCACATCACATCTACGTATGTGTGCCCTGTTTTTGTAGCCACCTCAGTATCGTATACTTGCCACTGCTGTCCGTTGACAGACTGTACGCAACCAGGTGTAGCCTCATCATTCTGGGCACGATAACCACCTCCGGTAGTGTACAGCGTACCGTTTTGGAAGAGCAGAAAGCTGAATACATTATATAATCCTTCGTCGGGATTGATATCAGAGCGAATGATGTTCTTTTCATCCTCCTCGGTCAACTGAAAGGCAAACAGTTTGTTGTCTGCCTGATTGCCCCAGAAGCAGTGGTGAGTGTCGTCGTATGCAAATACCTTGTACACCTGTTCGTCGAAAGCAATATTCTTCAGACTTGTGCCATCGAATGTATGCAGTCCTCTTGCTCGTGTCAGCACTACCACACCGTCGCAGATTGCAAACTTGCTATATGCCGCTGAGTGTATATGTTTCCACTCCGTGCCGGTATATTTCATAATTTTCGAATTGTCGATAGCGAATAGGTCGCCGTTGACAGTGAACACATCGCTTATATCGAGTGTGGAGAATGCAGTCCAGTTGCCTTTGTCGAGCATATTGTCTTTTAGTGCGCAGCGGTAGAGTCCCTTATTCTTCATGGCAGCATACATATAGTCACCATGAATAGTGCTCGACACACAGTTCATGCCTAGATTGTATGTATTGCTTATCTCCTCTTTTTTCATATCTATCTGAATGATACCGAAAGCAGTATTCAGGTATGCCATGTTTTCATGCATGAATATACTGTTTACCTTTTTTTCAGCATTCAGACTTTTTTGATAGTAATAAGGCAGGTTTACCACCTTTCCGTCATCCCCGAGCAAGTCGATATTGTAATTGGCATAGATGATGAGCAGTCGGTGAGTGGCTTTATTGTATGCTATATGGTCTATCTGCGAATCGCTCAGCGAGTTCATTTTGTGATAGGTATACACGCTGCCTTCATCCCATTGGTATGAGAAAAGTCCTTTAGAACTGAGTACATACACCCGGTTGCCTGCGGGTTGTATATCGGTGATATCTCCGTATCCGCCATAGTAGTTCCATTCTCCTATAGAAGAGGCGTAAGTAGAGAGAAGCATTCCACATACAGCGATGATGACAAGCAGTATTTTTTTCATAACAGCATCAGTTGTAATATTATTTTATTTGAGTAGGAACTGAGCCAGTTTTTCCACGGCTTTCGCCCTGTGCGAGATAGTATTTTTCACCTCAGCACCCATTTCAGCAAATGTCTGGTTGTAGCCTTCAGGCATGAAGATAGGGTCGTATCCGAAGCCCTCGGCACCATGTCGGCTGTGAGTGATAGAGCCATATACAATGCCTTCAAACAAGTGTGAGTGTACAGACTCATCGTCCTCTACTATCAATAACGCTATAACGGTACGAAATCTTGCTTTTCTATTGTTTTTTTCTTTGAGGTTGGCCAACAGTTTATCCATATTTGCCTCGCTGTCATGCTGCTCGCCTGCATATCTGGCAGAATAGATACCTGGTTCGCCGTTCAGGGCCTCCACCTCCAGACCAGTGTCATCTGCAAAACAACTCACGTGGTAGTGTTCTGTCACATACTGTGCCTTGAGCAGTGCGTTACCTTGCAGCGTATCGGCGGTCTCGGGTATGTCGGCGTGGCATCCAATATCATTGAGCGACAACACCTCTATGCTCTCTCCCAAGATGCTACGTATCTCGGAGAGTTTGTGAGCATTGTTAGTAGCAAATACTATTTTCATTTATTTTTTTTCTTCTTGGTTTTCACTTTCATCTCGTCAAATCCCTCGCCATACACACCTATCACACTGCTTTGGCTCACGAAGGCATTGGCATCGATAGTCTTTATCAGTCGGAAGATGCTCACGCTCTCCCTCTTTTTTGCCAACACGCACAGCACCTTCATCTCCTGTCCGGTATACCAGCCGTGACCATCGAGTATGGTGACTCCGTGGTTCATTTCAGTGCCGATGGCATTGGCTATATCCATATATTTCTTAGAGAAGATAAGAAACTGCACCGACTGTCTGCGGGCGTTCATCACATAATCGAGCATGAAGTTTTCCACCACCATGGTACACAGACCGAACACCACCATTTTGGCACGCATTTGCATATCGCCGAATTCGGGTATAAACAGACAGATACCTATGATGACCAGGTCGACGAATATGAGCACAGTGCCCAGGGTCATATTAAAGAATTTATTGACCACTGCTGCTATGATATCCGTGCCTCCGGTGCTGCCGTTGTTGAGGAATACGATAGCCAGTGAGGTGCCGGTGAAGCAGCATCCTATAATGAGCGACATGAAATGCTGGTTGGGACCCAGTATGCGGTAGAATTCTCCTGTCTCAGGATTGGTGATGAGAATCTGAAACAGCCACAACTGTATGGAAATCATGACAATGGCATATACCGTCTTGACCATGAATTTCCATCCCATCACCTTCAGCGCCATAATGAGTAGCAGCGCATTGATAGTGAAGTAACTCACTTCGATAGGTATCTTCGTGGCATAGAATATTATGGCAGAAAGACCGGTGACACCGCCCGTCACAATCTCGTATGGCAGCAGAAACACAGTCCATGCAAAGGAATAAAGCGTGATGCCCAGCGTGATATAAAAATAGTCTTTTATCTCACGCTTGAGGGCATTTTTACTTAAGTTCATAAGCGGTTATTTTATTACCACATTCACTATTCTTGGTTTTATGATAAACTTCATCACCTGGTGTCCGTCTATGTATTTGGCAGTACGCTCTTCTGCCATCACAGCCTCTTGTATCTGCTCTTCGGTAGCATCGGCAGCGAAAGACATTTCAAAGCGCTTTTTACCGTTGAATGATATAGAGCGTGTGACAGTACTTTCCACCAGGTATTTCTCATCATACTCGGGCCACTGAGCATCGCACACACTGCCTTTCTCGCCGAGAGCCTCCCACAGTTCCTCAGCTATATGTGGAGCGAATGGTGCTATCAGTGGTACAAGAGGAGTGAGAACCTGGCGTGAGCGGCACTGCTGCTTCGTCAGTTCATTCACACATATCATCATGGCAGAGATGGCGGTATTATAAGAGAAAGACTCTATATCGCCTGTCACCTTCTTTATAGTCTTGTGCAGACTCTTCATCATCTCGTCAGTGGCTACGCCGTCAAGAGAGTACATCTTTCCTTCTGCGCCGCGCTCATAGAACAGACTCCAGAAGCGTTTCAGGAAGTTGTGGCAGCCGTCTATACCGTTGGTATCCCAAGGTTTGCTCTGCTCCACCGGACCGAGGAACATCTCGTACAGGCGCAGCGTGTCAGCACCATACTTTTCAACTATCATGTCGGGATTGACCACGTTAAACATCGATTTCGACATTTTCTCCACGGCATAGCCACAGACATACTGCCCGTTTTCCAGTATAAACTCAGCATTGGCATATTCCGGTCGCCATGCCTTGAAAGCATCAGTATCGAGCACATCTGCATCCACTATATTCACATCCACATGAATAGGAGTAGTATCGTATTGGTCTTTCAGTCCAAAACTCACAAACACAGGTGCTTTAGAGTGGTCGTCGCTGTTGACACGATACACAAAGTTACTTCTGCCCTGTATCATACCCTGGTTTACCAGTTTCTGGAATGGTTCATCCTTGCAGGAGTATCCATAGTCGAAGAGGAATTTATTCCAGAATCGGCTGTATATGAGGTGACCGGTAGCATGTTCAGTACCTCCCACATACAGGTCAACATTTTGCCAGTACTGGTCAACTTCTTCCGACACGAGAGCCTTGTCATTATGCGGATCCATATAGCGCAGGTAGTATGCAGATGAGCCTGCAAATCCAGGCATAGTATTGAGTTCGAGAGGGAACACTGTTTTTTGGTCGATGAGTGAATTGTCCACCACCTTATTGTTTACAGTATCCCAAGCCCACTTAGTGGCGTGTCCCAGAGGTGGTTGTCCGCTTTCGGTAGGTTTATATTCCTTCACCTCGGGCAGAGTCAGCGGCAGGCACTCTTCAGGTATCATATAAGGCAAACCGTTTTTGTAGTATACGGGGAAGGGTTCGCCCCAGTAGCGCTGACGTGAGAAAATGGCATCGCGCAGACGGTAGTTCACCTTCACCCTGCCCAGGTTATGACTTTTCACATATTCCTTAGTGGCAGCGATAGCCTCCTTCACAGTCAGTCCGTTGAGCGAGAAGTCTATATACGGAGTGGCATCCTTGCGTGGAGAATTGCA
>CAMHPC010000029.1 GCA_946186945.1 uncultured Prevotella sp. | reverse complement strand
AGTATCAGTTCTGGACGGTTCAGAGCCGCAGGTATCTCCAGTCCACCAGGTCTTTTTTTATCTGCCTTTTTCGCATTCTCTGCTTTTTCCGCATTGTAGAAAGTGGCTTCCTGTGAAACGGAGGTGGTCTCCGCCTCCTGTGTGGCAGACTGCACGACATTTTGTCCACCACTTGACTGGCGGCATGCCGTAAGTGCCACTGTCAGCACCATCAGCCACAACATCTGACGTATGTATCTCATAAGCGTATTTCTTAATTCTTGCTGCGAAGATACAACGAGTTTTGTAAAAACATACAATTATTTGTTTTATTTTTACCGTGGATAATTGCATAATCCCTTTTTTACTTGTACTTTTGCTACGCAAAGTTACCATTATGATAGGACTGATACCTACATACCGACTGCCTGCGGAATGGGAGCCGCAACGAGGAGTGCTGCTCACCTGGCCACACGAGGCCACCGACTGGCTCTATTGTCTGGACGAAATCACAGAGACGTTCATACAGTTGGCCGATGCCATAACCAAGGTGGCACAACTTACCATTGCCACACCCGAACCAGAAGTCGTGGCAGCGATGCTTGACAGCAGACTCACACCCGGGCTGAAGGCGCATATCGCCTACTGCCACTGCCCTACCAACGACACATGGGCACGCGATCACGGCCCCATATCTCTCGTGGCTGGCACCACCCAAGAGGAGGCACAAAAGTACGACCCTCTGCGACTGGACTTCCAGTTCAACGGGTGGGGAGAGAAATTTCCCGCCGACTCAGACAATGCCATAACCTCACACCTGATGGAGCAAGAGTTGCTCGGCGGTACGCTGGAGAGTCATCTCGACTTCGTACTTGAGGGCGGGTCGATAGAGACCGACGGACACGGCACACTCTTCACCACCTCGTGCTGTCTGTTGGCTCCACACCGCAACCAACCGCTCACACAGGGCGAGATAGAAGAACAACTGCGCATACGCCTGCGCTGTCACCGTGTGGTATGGATAGACCACGGCATGTTGCAGGGCGACGACACCGACGGACACATAGACACGCTGGTGCGATGCGCCCCCGACAACACACTACTATACGTAGGTTGCGATGACACGGACTATCCCTACTATGAGTCGCTGAAGAGCATGGAGGAACAGTTGCGCTCTCTGCACACCGACAGTGGGCACCCCTACCATCTGCTACGTCTGCCCATGCCCGATGCCTGCTACGAGGACGGTATGATGCTGCCAGCCACATACGCCAACTTCCTCATCATAAACGGAGCGGTGATTTATCCCACTTACAACCAGCCTCAGCACGACGATGAGGCAAGACGGGTGATATCACAGGCCTTTCCGGGGTATACACTTGTACCCATCGACAGTTGCACCATCATACGCCAACATGGCAGCATACACTGCCTCACCATGCAATATCCATGACATAACCAACGACCCAACAAACACGACATGAACACACTGAAAGTAGCTATCATACAGCAGCACTGCACCGACAATGCCAGCGATAACATACAACGACTGCAACAGTCTATAGAACAGGTGGCCCAGGAGGGTGCACAACTGGTGGTGATGCAGGAACTGCACAATACCCCCTATTTCTGCCAGCACGAAAACGTAGACCTCTTCGACCTGGCAGAACCCATACCCGGTCCCTCCACCACCCTCTTCAGCAAGTTGGCAGCACGTCTGCATCTGGTCATCGTCACCTCGCTCTTTGAGAAAAGGGCACCCGGACTGTATCACAACACTGCCGTGGTGATAGAAAGCGACGGCACCATAGCAGGCAAATACCGGAAGATGCACATACCCGACGACCCTGCCTATTACGAGAAGTTCTACTTCACCCCCGGCGACCTCGGTTTCCACCCCATCCACACCAGTGTGGGCTGCCTGGGAGTGCTCGTTTGCTGGGACCAGTGGTATCCCGAGGCAGCCAGACTCATGGCACTTCAAGGGGCACAACTGCTCATCTATCCCACTGCCATAGGTTATGAGAGCAGCGACACTGCCGATGAACAGCAACGCCAACGCGAGGCATGGATGACGGTACAGCGCGGACATGCCGTGGCAAACGGTCTGCCGGTGGTCACCGTGAACCGCGTGGGCTACGAGCCCGACCCCACGGCACATACCGGCGGCATCAACTTCTGGGGCAGCAGTTTCGTGGCGGGTCCGCAGGGCGAAATGATACACCTGGCATCTACAGAGAGCGAAGAGACGGCTGTGGTGGAGGTGGATATGGACCGTGCCGAACAAGTGAGACGGTGGTGGCCCTTCCTGCGCGACAGACGCATAGACCAGTATGCAGATATCCTGAGAAGATACATCGACTGAGTGAAGAGGGTGTGGGTACCTTTGCTGCGCGCGGAAAAACTCAAATAAATTTGGTTTTTCACTCGCTTAATCGTACCTTTGCAAGGTTATTCCCTATCTTAAAATGAAGGAACAGGATAAACTACAATTACTGAAAGATATCAACTCGCCCGAGGACTTGAAAAAACTGAGTCCCGACCTGCTGCCACAACTCTGCGAAGAGTTGCGACACTTCATAGTGAACGAGTTGTCGGTCAACCCCGGTCATCTGGCCTCCAGTCTGGGAGCCACAGAGATTACCGTGGCGCTACACTATGTATTCAACACCCCGCACGACCGCATAGTATGGGATGTGGGGCATCAGGCATACAACCACAAGATACTCACCGGCAGGCGCAATCAGTTTTGCACCAACCGCAAATACCACGGCATGCGTCCCTTCCCCTCGCCCGAAGAGAGCAAGTATGACACCTTCGCCTGCGGACATGCATCCAACTCCATATCGGCAGCACTGGGCATGGCAGTGGCTGCACGGCTGAACCACGAAGACCGGCATGTAGTGGCGGTCATCGGCGATGGTGCCATGAGCGGCGGTCTGGCATTTGAAGGTCTGAACAACGTGTCGTCGTCATCCAATGACATTCTTATCATACTCAACGACAACGACATGAGCATAGACCGCTCGGTGGGCGGCATGAAACAGTACCTGCTCACACTGAATACCAAGAGGACGTACAACAACCTACGTTACAAGTTGTCCAACTGGCTGGGACGCCGCGGCATGATGAGCGACGCACGCCGCCACGGACTGATACGCCTGAACAACGCCCTGAAATCCGCCATCAGTCACCAGCAGAATGTGTTCGAGGGTCTCAACATACGCTACTTCGGTCCTTTTGACGGGCACGATGTGAAAAACATAGTGCAACTGCTGGAGCGCATCAAGGACATGAAGGGTCCGAAACTGCTGCACCTGCATACCGTGAAAGGCAAGGGCTACAAACCTGCCGAGGAACATGCCACGATATGGCATGCGCCAGGCAAGTTTGACGCTGTCACCGGCGAGCGACAGCATACCGACGACAGCCATATGCCCCCACGCTTCCAGGACGTGTTCGGACATACATTGGTGGAACTGGCTGAGCAAAACCCACGCATAGTGGGCATCACTCCCGCCATGCCCACCGGATGCAGCATGAACCTGCTCATGGAAGCCATGCCCGACCGCACCTTCGACGTGGGCATAGCAGAGGGTCATGCCGTGACCTTTGCCGGCGGACTGGCAAAAGAGGGTATGCAACCCTTCTGCAATATCTATAGTGCCTTTGCGCAAAGGGCTTACGACAATATCATACACGATGTGGCACTACTCCGTCTGCCTGTGGTGCTATGTCTGGACCGCGCAGGACTGGTGGGTGAAGACGGAGCCACCCACCACGGAGCCTTCGATCTGGCTGCACTGCGCCCCATACCACACCTCACCATAGCATCGCCACTCAACGAGCATGAGTTGCGCTGCATGATGTACACAGCACAACTGCCACACCAGGGACCTTTCGTCATACGTTATCCACGCGGGCGAGGTGTGCTCACCGACTGGCACTGTCCGCTTACGGAGATGACCGTAGGCAAGGGACAGATGCTGAGAGAGGGGCACGATGTGGCAGTGCTCACCCTTGGTCCCATAGGAAACATGGCGGCCGAGGCCATAGAGACGCTCGACCAGAAGGTGAGCGTGGCACACTGGGATATGCGCTTCCTCAAACCCCTTGACGAGGAGATACTGCAAGAGGTGGGCAAGAATTTCCGACGTGTGGTAACCATAGAGGACGGAGTGCGCAACGGCGGACTGGGCAGTGCCGTGACCGAATGGATGAACGACCACGGCTACCACCCCGACATAGTGCGCATGGGACTGCCCGATGAATTCGTGGAGCACGGTAGCATAGACGAGTTGCGCCGACTCATACACATGGACAAAGACAGCATACAACAAGCCATTATCCAATCATGAAAATAGTTATCGCCGGAGCCTGTGCCATAGGCACACACTTAGCCAAACTACTCTCACGCACCAACCAGGACGTGGTGCTGATAGATGAAGACGAGGAGCGACTGAACGCAGTAAGTGGCGAATATGACCTCATGACCCTTCACGAGTCGCCCACCAGCATCAAGGCTCTGCGCGATGCCGACACCGACAGTGCCGACCTGTTCATAGCCGTCACACCCGACGAGAACCTCAACCTCACAGCCTCTATACTGGCACACAACCTGGGTGCCAAGCGCACTGTGGCACGCATGGACAACTATGAGTATGCCACCGAGGAGAACAGAGCCTTTTTCAAGCAACTGGGTGTCGACTCACTTATCTATCCCGAGATACTGGCAGCCAACGATATCACCAACGGACTAAAGATGAGTTGGGTGAGACAACGATGGGACGTGCACGGAGGCGCACTGGTAATGCTGGGCATAAAGTTGCGCGAGAGTTGCGAGATACTCAACCAACCACTACGCAAACTCTGCGGACCCGATGACCCCTACCATGTGGTAGCCATCAAACGTGGTGATGACACCATCATACCCGGCGGCGACGATCAGTTGAAACTCTATGACCTGGCATATTTCATGACCACCAAGAACTATATACCATACATACGTCGCATAGTGGGCAAGGAGCATTATGTGGATGTAAAGAACGTGATGGTGATGGGTGGCGGACGCACTGCCATACGCGCAGCCATGACTATGCCCGAATACATGAACGTGAAGATAATAGAGCAGGATGAACATCAGTGCGAACACCTGAATGAGGTGCTCGACACCGACCATATCATGGTGATATGCGGCGACGGACGCGACACCGCCCTGCTCAAGGAGGAGAGCATACTCAGCACACAAGCCTTTGTGGCACTCACAGGCAATGCCGAGACCAACATACTGGCATGCCTCACCGCCAAGCGCATGGGTGTGCGCAAGACTGTGGCAATGGTAGAAAATCTGGACTATGTGCGCATGGCAGAGAGTCTGGATATCGGCACCATAGTAAACAAGAAGGCTCTGGCTGCCAGTTACATCTACCAGATGATGCTGGATGTGGATGTGCAAAACATACGCTTCCTCATGTCTGCCAATGCCGATGTGGCAGAATTTACCGCCCAGCAGGGTTCCAAGGTGACACGCAAACGGGTGTTTGAACTGGGACTGCCCACAGGAGCCACCATCGGCGGACTGGTGCGCCACGGCATAGGACAACTGGTGAGCGGCGCCACACAGATAGAGGCTGGCGACATAGTAGTGGTGTTTGTGCACGGTGTGAACATGCGCAAGATAGAGAAATTCTTCAAAGACTAAGAAAAGCGGGGACTGATGATCAACCACAAACTGATATACAAGATACTGGGTTCGCTTCTATTGCTCGAGGCGGTGTTCATGTCGTGGTGTGTCATCATGGCATTTTGCTACCGTGAGCGCGACTTCTGGCCATTCCTCATCGCAATGATTACCACAGGAGGAGTCGGATTGGTGCTCAAGCACTATGGTCAGCACTCCGTGAACAGCATGAACAGACGCGATGCCTACCTGCTGGTCACTCTCACATGGGTAGTATTCAGTTTCTTCGGTGCCATACCATATCTGCTCAGTGGCATACTGGGCAGTCCCACAGACGCCTTCTTTGAGACTATGTCGGGCTTTACCACCACAGGAGCCTCGGTCATCGACGATGTGGAGAGCAGTGCCCTACCCCACGGCATACTCTTCTGGCGCTCACTCTCTCAGTGGATAGGCGGACTGGGAATAGTATTCTTCACCATAGCCATACTCCCGTCGATGGTGGGCGGAACGGTAAAGGTGTTCTCTGCCGAGGCCACCGGACCCATGCGTTCCAAGATGCACCCACGCCTCAGCACCTCTGCCAAGTGGATATGGACAGTATACCTGGTGCTCACCGTAGGCTGTATGGCTGCATACCTGCTGGCAGGCATGGACTGGTTCAGCGGCATCAACTATGCCATGACCACCACCGCCACTGGAGGGTTCTCCATACACAACGACAGCATAGCACACTTCCATTCACCTCTGATAGAATACATAGGTATAGTGTTTCAACTGCTCTCAGGTATCAATTTCACTGTACTGTACATGATGCTGTTCAAGGGGCGCATCAAGCAGTTGCTACACAATAGCGAACTGAAGTTCTATCTGCTCATGGTGCTCATAGCCACAGTATGGATAAGTGTGCTGCTCATGATGCGGAGCGGATACGATATTGAGCACGCCCTGCGCAGCAGCCTCTTCCAGACCGTCTCACTCATGACCACCACCGGCATATTCAGCGAAGACGTGGGCACCTGGCCCCACCTCACATGGATGATACTCATGATACTGATGTTTACCGGCGCGTGCGCCGGAAGCACCAGCGGCGGATTTAAGAGTGTACGTGTGCTCATGATGCTACGTACCATAAAGAACGAACTGCTACGCATACTGCATCCCAGGGCAGTGCTGCCAGTGAAGATTAACGGACAGAGCGTGCCCTCGGCACAGACCACCAACCTTCTGGCATTCTTTGCCACATACATCATCACATGCATAGCGGTGATAGCGCTCATGGCCTCCATAGGCCTTGATGCCAGCAATTCAGCCGTTATATCACTCAGTTGCGTGAGCAATGTGGGACTGCCGCTCGATGTCATAGGTCCCGACTTCACCTGGAGTGCCCTGCCTATTACGGTGAAATGGATATGCTCACTGCTCATGCTCATGGGACGTCTGGAGATATTCAGCGTGCTGGTGCTCTTCACACGGCCTTTCTGGAAAGACAATTGAATAACAAGAAAAAGAAAACATACAAAACAAGGATATATGCAACCCATCACCTTCGAACCTCTACTCAAATCTACTATTTGGGGTGGCGATAAGATTATTTCCTTCAAACACCTTAGCAGCCAACAGCAGCAGGTGGGCGAGAGTTGGGAGATATCGGGCGTACCTGGCCACGAGACCGTGGTAAAGGACGGCCCATACCGCGGCATGACGCTCAACGAACTAGTGCGCCAGGAGAAAGGCAGACTGGTGGGCGAGGACAACTACCGCCGCTTTGGCAATGAATTTCCCCTGCTCATAAAATTTATCGATGCCCACTCAGACCTCTCTATACAAGTGCACCCCAACGACGAGGTGGCGATACGCCATGGATATCCCCACGGCAAGAGCGAGATGTGGTATATCATGCCCTCCGATGAGCAGGCAATGATATATAGCGGTCTGAAAGCCGATATCACACCCGAGCACTACCGCCAGTTGGTGGCTCAGGATACTATCATGGATGCCATAGCACAGTATCCAGCCAAGGAGGGAGACGTATTCTTCCTGCCCGCCGGTCGCATACATGCCATAGGTGCCGGCTGCTTCCTGGCAGAGATACAACAGACCAGCGACGTGACCTACCGCATATACGACTACGGACGCCGCGACAGCCTGGGCCGCCTGCGCGAACTGCATACCGAGAAGGCAGCAGAGAGCATAGACTATCATGTGGAAGCCGACTACCGCACGCACTACGTGGCAAAGCGCAACAGGGGGGTGAACCTGGTGCACAGCCAGCACTTCACTACGGCACTCTACGACCTGGACGAACCCATGACGCTCGACTATAGCGAACTGGACAGTTTTGTGGTGCTGATAGCCCTCAGCGGCAGTGGCATGCTGAGCACAGACGACTACCAGCGACCCTTTGCCATGGGCGACACGATACTGATACCTGCCACCACAGAGCAGGTAAATATCAGCGGTAGGGTAAAATTTCTGGAGACCTACGTCTGAGCATCTACAGCCTGTACATCACCCTCCAAGTAGCGGGCGATATCGTGCTTCAGTCGTTGGTAGGGAGCCGCTCGGAAGTAGCCTGTATTTTTCTTGAGCATCGGTGCCACTGCATTCACGCTGTGTGAATAGCAGGATAGTTCATTCTGCCGCTGTGTGCCGTGCTTGGCCTTGGTGTTTATCTCCATCTCCCGCTCACGGCGCAGTGTCTCGCACACACGACTCACCATAGGGGCCACCACATTGTCGAAGAGGTGATGACCCTGAATGTACAAGTAGGTGGTCTCGGGTGTCACTCCCAATGCCTTCAACTCATCCTTCAATGCCAGGTAAGCCTCTTTATTGTCAGGGTACTTCTCGTGCAGGTGGCGTATGAAGCGCCCCACCTTGTTCTTAACGTTGGTGATACCCTGATACGGACTCTGCAAGTGAAACTTTCCCGTTTCTATCACATGATTGAAGTCTGAGATAGAAAAATCCTGATATGAGTTTCTGCGATAAAACCATATATTCCACACGAAGAGAGGAAAGATGGCTATAGAGTACTGCGTGAGCCAGTCCTCGAAATCGAAGATGAAATGGTCGTTAAGTGTCACCATGACACACAGGTCGTGCAGCGACGGGGCATAGCACTGGTAGTTTTCTATGGCATACGCATAGGTGTGGAAGACATACCTGTTTTCCAGTATACCCTTCGACATGGCAGTCACCCCTTGCAGCAGATAGTCATAATCGGCATCCACACATGCTATCATATCCTCGCCCACATGCTTTGCCAAAAGGTTCATCAGCACCTTTTTCTTCCCTTTGGTCAGGTCTACCTTGCTGGGCAGCATCACCTCAAAATATCGAGTATTGTCTTCAAACTCACTCAGCACCATACGCCAGAAGTACACGTCATCGTAACTCTCCACGTATGCTACGATGCGCCGGCGTGCCTTCTTAGATTTCATCCTGTTGGCAGCGCGTACATAGTCCGACATGATATTGTCGGTCAGCCGCTTGCTCATTGTTCCTGGTCGGTAATGTCACCCACCTCTGTCACACGGTCTATCCATCCGTTCATCACCACGGCAGGCGAGTGTGTGGTGAGGATAATCTGCAAGTTAGGATTGAGTTCCAGCAGCAGGTCAATGAGTCGCTTCTGCCAGTCGATGTGCAGGCTCACCTCAGGTTCGTCCATGAAGAGCACATAGTTCTGCCTGTCCTGCACCAGCACAGTGAGCATGATGGCAAGCATCTGTTTCTCGCCGCTCGACAACTGGTAGGGTACGAGCGTCTCGCCTATCTGACTGAACCTGATTTCGTTTTCCGTGCGTATTATCTTCTTGCCGGTATCGGCAAACAACTCGTCCATGATATCCTGGAAGCGGTTCTTGGGTGCCATGAGTACCTTGGTCTGCTCTGCGGCATCGGAAGCGCCACTCTGCAACACCTCTATTATCTTATTGCCTATGTTCACCTGATAGTCCAGGTATTTGCGCTGTAGTTTAAACAGTTGCCAGTCGAGTTCGGTCACCAGGTTCATATCCATGCGCCCTATCATGTCGTTGCTCATGAGCGGCCGGTCGAAAGAACGTATCACATCGTAGCGTATCCGTTCGGCATCCTTGGGCACCATGCGCAGATGCAGCCCCTTGTACTTACGGGCAGACAGTTCACCATCTGCAGACAGGCCTTTCACCACCTTATTTATAATAGTGCTCTTGCCCATGCCGTTCACACCGCTGAGAATGTTGACACGCCTGTCCAGGTTCCACTTCACATGACGGCGTCCACTCCAAAGCGAGTCTATCTCTATCTGCGATATATATTCTGCGTATTTCTTCATAGCCATATTGGTGTTTAGGTGTAATAGTCATGGCACGCTGGTAAACGTACATCTTCGTTTCGCAAATATACAGAAATTAGGGTGTAAAGCAAAGAAAACTTGCATATTTTTATCATTTTTGCACTTTACGCCCTCTATTTCTACCAAAATACCACGATTGTGGGATGCGAAATCACCCACACGTGCTATTGTGAGATCTTCACCAACACCGTACCTTTGCACACGAAGAAATGAAAAAAATATAAACTAAAAAAAATAAGCACTATGAGCAAGAAACTTCATTTTGAGACACTGCAACTCCATGTAGGCCAAGAACAGGCCGACCCCACAACCGATGCACGTGCCGTACCCATCTATCAAACCACCTCGTACGTATTTCACAATTCACAACACGCCGCCGACCGTTTCGCGCTGCGCGATCCAGGCAACATCTACGGTCGTCTGACCAACAGCACCCAGGATGTGTTTGAGCAGCGAGTGGCAGCCCTCGAGGGCGGTGTGGCAGCCCTGGCAGTAGCATCGGGTGCAGCCGCCATCACCTACGCCCTGCAGAACATTGCCCAGAACGGCGACCATATCATAGCAGCCAACAACCTGTATGGCGGCACCTTCAACCTGGTGGAGCACACACTCACCACACAGGGAATAAGCAACACCATAGTTGACCCCTCTGACTTCGATGCCGTGGACGCCGCCTTCCAGCCCAATACCAAGGCAATAATAATAGAGACCTTCGGCAATCCCAACGCCAGCGTCACCAACATAGACCGCATAGCCGAGATAGCACACAGTCACAACACCGTGCTCATCGTAGACAACACCTTCGGCACACCCTTCCTCATCCGCCCTCTGGAGCATGGTGCCGACGTAGTGGTGCACTCTGCCACTAAGTTTATCGGTGGTCATGGCTCATCACTGGGTGGTGTGATAGTAGACGGCGGCAAATTTGACTGGAAAGCCAATGCCGAGAAGTACCCCACCCTGGCACTCCCCGACCCCTCATACCACGGAGCCGTGTTTGCCGACGTGGCAGGTGCAGCCGCCTTCGTCACCCGCATACGTGCCGTCATACTGCGCGATACCGGTGCCGCCATATCACCCTTCAACGCATGGATACTGCTACAGGGACTGGAGACCCTCTCACTGCGTGTGGAGCGCCATGTGTACAACACCCTGCGAGTGGTGAAATTCCTCTCCGAGCATCCCAAGGTGGAACGAGTGAACCACCCCTCACTGCCCTCACACCCCGACCATGAACTCTATCAGCAGTACTTCCCCAACGGTGGCGGCAGCATCTTCACCTTCGAGGTAAAAGGCGGTGAAAAAGAGGCATGGACCGTGATAGACCGTCTGAAGATATTCTCTCTTCTGGCAAATGTGGCAGATGTGAAGAGCCTGGCCATTCACCCCGCCACCACCACACACTCACAGATGACACCACAGGAACTGGAAGAACAGCACATATATGCTTCAACCATACGTCTGAGCATAGGCACAGAACACATAGACGACATAATAGACGATTTGGACCAGGCACTGGCAGCCATCTAATCAACCAACCAATCAATCAACAAAGGAATAAATAAAGAAAGGAACAATATCATGACAAAGATAGCAAAACAACTGACCGACCTGATAGGTCGCACCCCACTCCTGGAACTGGGTAAGTTTTCTGCCTCACGCGGCATAGCCACCCCCTTGGTAGCAAAGATAGAGTATTTCAACCCTGGAGGTTCTGTCAAGGACCGTATAGCACTGGCCATGATAGAGGATGCCGAGCAGAAGGGACTGCTGCAGCCCGGTGCCACTATCATCGAACCCACCAGCGGCAATACAGGTGTAGGACTGGCACTGGTGTCGGCAGTGAAAGGCTACAAACTCATCCTGACTATGCCCGAGACCATGAGCATAGAGCGCCGCAACCTGGTGAAGGCATACGGTGCCGAGGTACGACTCACCAGCGGCAAGGACGGCATGCCCGGTGCCATACGCGCCGCCGAGGAACTGCGCGACAGCATACCCGGCAGCATCATACTGCAACAGTTTGAGAACCCCGCCAACCCCCAAAAGCACTACCTCACCACTGCCGAGGAAATACTGGCAGACACAGATCAGCAGGTAGACATCTTCGTGGCTGGTGTAGGCACAGGTGGCACCATATCAGGTGTGGCACGCCGTCTGCGCGAAGTCAATCCTCAGATAAAGATAGTGGCAGTGGAACCCAAGTCCTCGCCCGTGCTCAACGGTGGCAAGAGCGGTCCCCACAAGATACAGGGTATTGGTGCCGGTTTCGTGCCCAAGACCTACGATGCCACAGTGATAGACGAAGTGTTTGACGTGGAGAACGACGATGCCATACGTACCAGCCGGCAACTGGGCAAGGAGGAGGGCTTGCTGGTAGGCATATCTGCCGGAGCCGCCGTCTACGCCGCATCGCAGGTGGCACTCAGAGAGGAGAATGCAGACAAGCGCATAGTGGTGCTGCTGCCCGATACAGGCGAACGCTACCTCTCTACCGTACTCTATGCCTTCGACGAATACCCACTGTAAAAACATACATACTTACCGGAACTACTGTGTGGACTGTGATACCCAATCATAGTCCACACATAATTTTTTGCAGTCTATTATGCTTTTTCATGAAATAATTGCTACATTCGCAACATGTTTACTACAATTCATCCCAACTAAAATAGAAAGCATGAAAAAGTACATTATCATTATGGCAGCCACAATGATAGCCATTGCTGCCTGTAAGAACGAGAACAAACCTGGCAGCGAACCTGCCACTACAGAGGTTGCCACCCAGAGTCAAGTGACGGAGGAAAAGGCAGAAGGCATAGCGTCATACGAGATAAAAGTGGGCAGCAGATGGCACAACGGCTATGAATGGTACGAGGTGTTTAAAGACGAAAAGGAAGAAGGCAAACTGGTACTGCGCGGCGGCACCACACACGAGGGCGGTTTCTTCATCAACATGACCCCCATGGCAGACAACAAGTACAAGGCACAGATACCCGACAAGGAGGGCACCTTCACTGCCGAAGCCAAGACCGTGGACAGTGTGCCGTGCATCATCATACGCGATGAGAATAAGAACGTGACAAGCGTGATGGTGAAGAACGACAATGACGACGAAGGGCTGAGGGAATTTGAGCGCAAGGTGATGGCGCGCCGACTGGCAGGCGAGTATCTCGACCGCCAGGGCGAGCGCTGGTTGCTGACCGAAGACCAACGGTATCAGACGGGTTCACAAAAAGGGCGATACAAGTTTGAAGAGGAGTTTGACACTCCTGTGATGACCATCACCATGGAGGACGGCAAGCACTGGATAATGAAAGTGACTGAGAGCAACATAGAGATGGTGCCGGCAGAGGCAGATGAGAGCGGTGACCTGTGGAATGAGTTGGCTGGCGAACACATTTACCTCACCCTCTCGCCAGAGAGTGCTGGCAAATGGCGCTACACCTGGGCGTCTGACGTGTTGCTCACCGTGGGAGATGTGGCACAATACAGCAAAGAAGAGTTGCGCATCATACGCAACGAGATATGGGCACATCACGGTTATAACTTCAATTCCGATGACCTCAGACAGCGTTTCGGAGCAGTAAAAGACTATAAACCGGTGGCTGACAACAGCAGTGTAAAACTCACCGCTACCGAGACGCTCAATGTAGAAATAATAAAGTATGTGGAGTCTCGCCCCGAAGACGAGTAAGACACATAACAAACGGATACAGAGAGAGGGGGGAGAATATCGCATGAGATATTCTCCCCCCCTTCTCTGTCTGTTATTTATCTAAGGACCTATACGCCCAGGATAGTGCGTACCAACCAGTAAGACACCATACCTACTATATAGCCCACAAACACAACCCATGTGATGCGCTTGAGGTACCAGCCGAAGGTGATTTTCTCCAGTCCCATCACCACCACACCGGCAGCCGAACCGATGATGAGCATGCTTCCACCCACACCAGCACAGTAGGCAAGCAACTGCCAGAAGATGCCGTCTACAGCCATCGGACCAGTAGCCTCAACAGGATACATGCCCATGCAGCCAGCCACCAGAGGCACATTGTCCACTATGCTCGAGAGCACACCTATGATGCCATTGATGACGTAGTAATTGCCTGAGAACGCCTCGTTCAGTCCTTGTCCAAGGGCGGTGAGCACACCTATCTCCTGCAGCACAGCAACAGCCATCAGAATGCCGAGGAAGAAGAGGATGGTGCTCAGGTCTATACGTGTGAGGATATCGGTCACACGCTTAGCCATGGTGTCGTCTTCATCGGTATTGTGATGGAAGATCTCGGTGACAGTCCACAGCAGTCCCAGCACTAAGAGTATACCCATGAACGGCGGCAGGTGGGTGAGCGTCTTGAAGATAGGCACGAACACCAGTCCGCCTACGCCCAGCCAGAAGATGATATTGCGCTGCTTCTTGGTAAACTGGCTCACCTCGGCGGTGGCAATGTTTTGCGTCTTATCAAACTTGCCTTTCAACTGATACTGCAGTATAAACGCAGGTATTACCATAGAAATGAGCGAAGGTATGAAAATCTCGGTGATCACGCCCTGAGTGGTAATCACGCCTTTTATCCACAACATGATGGTGGTGACATCGCCAATGGGCGAGAACGCACCGCCAGAGTTGGCAGCAATGATGACGAGGGCAGCATATATCAGACGGTCTTGCCGTTCGCTCACCAGTTTGCGCAGCACCATAATCATCACGATAGAGGTGGTGAGATTGTCGAGGATGGCAGATAGGAAGAATGTCATAAATGCCATGCGCCACAGCAGTTTACGCTTAGAGCGCGTCTTGAGCGCATCGCGCACGAAATTGAAACCACCGTTAGAGTCTACTATCTCTACGATGGTCATAGCACCCATCAAGAAGAAGAGTGTGCCCGAGGCATCGCCCAAATGATGCTCTATCACCTCTGCTATCTTGTGCAGAATGCTGTCGGCAGGCACGTCGGGATAGAAGGAACCGGGAGCCAACATGAGCAGAGTCCAGCAACCCACGCACATGAGCAGTGCGATGGCTGCCTTGTTGATTTTCGTCACACTCTCCAAGGCTATACACAGATAGCCTACGATAAACACGATAATAATCGCGGTAGTCAATGAAGCCATATCTATAATTAGGATTAAATAATTGTTTCAATTCTGCAAAAGTAAAAAAAAGATATGACAAACAAAAAAATATGCAGGAAAACTATTTTAGCGAAAAAGCACAATAAATTTTGTTTTTCCCCCGCTTAGTAGTACCTTTGCTTCGTTAAGGTATACACCCGACAAAGGAAATGAAAAACGAAAACGACACATCAGTATCGTGGTCGGAAAATATCATCATAGCCGATGCCGACCATCTGGACCGTGTGGCATTCAACCTGACGGTCAACTTCGAACGTATGCTCAACAGGCGGATACCCAAGGCAGACCTGGCGCGCTGGATAGACTGCGCCGCACTGGACGGTGGGGTGCGCGAAGGCGACCACCACAACCATGTCATCTTCATACACAGCAAGGCGAAGAAGGCATTCGACAACTTCACCCCCTCCGACTTCGAGCAGGAAATCAATGGCAAAGCCTTTCGCGACAACCTGGGCGAATTCACGCTCTCTGCCATCCCCATCGAAGAGAAGGTGGGGGGCGAACGACTGCTGATAGACACCGTGGCACTGATATGCCAACAGGAAGGGGTGCGCAGAGTGATAGTGGCTGCCGACGAGGACAAGGAATGGAACGACCTGCGACACCTGCTGCAAAAAGTGGACGAAGAGAAACGCGTCACCCTGCTCGCCATGCAACCCATGCCCGGTGGCAACTTCCGGCAGGAGATATTGGGCTATTCGCTCATGAGCGCCCTCGGCATCAGAGGCGACGAACTGAAATGAAGATACTCACGCTCGACAATGAAAAAGAAAAACTTCGTTTCTCTTTTTGCATTGTTCTCACTAAATCGTATCTTTGACTTCGTCGAAGATACTCACGCTCGACAATGAAAAAGAAAAACTTCGTTTCTCTTTTTGCATTGTTCTCACTAAATCGTATCTTTGCAGAAAAATCAACTACATAAAAACGCAATACAATGGGAAGAGTACTAATGATAGGTGCCGGCGGCGTGGCTACAGTGGCTGCAGTCAAGATAGCCCAGCACCCCGAGGTGTTCACTGAGTTTATGATTGCCTCTCGCCGTAAGGAGAAATGCGACCGCATAGTGCAGTACATAGGCAATCCCGCCATACGCACCGCACAGGTGGATGCCGACGATGTGGAGCAACTCAAGGCACTGTTTAATGACTATAAGCCCGAACTGGTGATCAATCTGGCACTGCCGTATCAGGACCTCACCATTATGGAGGCATGTCTGGCATGCGGCTGCAACTACTTGGACACAGCCAACTACGAGCCACGCGATGAGGCACACTTCGAATACTCATGGCAGTGGGCATACAAGGAGCGCTTCGAAGAGGCAGGACTCACCGCCATCCTGGGCTGCGGCTTCGACCCGGGCGTGAGCGGCATATACACCGCATACGCTGCCAAGCACCACTTCGACGAGATACACACCCTCGATATAGTGGACTGCAATGCCGGCAACCACCACAAGGCATTCGCCACCAACTTCAACCCCGAAATCAACATACGCGAGATCACTCAGAAGGGACTGTACTATAAAGACGGAGAGTGGATAGAGACCGACCCATTGTCGGTGCACCTGCCCCTCACCTACCCCAACATCGGACCGCGAGAGAGTTACCTGATGCACCACGAGGAACTGGAGAGTCTGGTGAAGAACTACCCCACCATACGTCAGGCACGCTTCTGGATGACCTTCGGACAGCAATACCTCAACTATCTCGACGTGATACAGAACCTGGGCATGAGTCGCATAGACGAGATAGAGTACGAGGCACCGCTGGCCGACGACAGTGGCAAGACCGTACGTGTGAAAATCGTGCCGCTGCAGTTCCTCAAAGCCGTGCTGCCCAACCCGCAGGACCTGGGCGAGAACTACGAGGGCGAGACCTCCATCGGGTGCCGCATACGTGGAGTGAAAGACGGCAAGGAGCGCACCTACTATGTATACAACAACTGCTCGCACCAGGCAGCCTACGAAGAGACCGGCATGCAGGGAGTGAGCTACACCACAGGTGTGCCCGCCATGATAGGTGCCATGATGTTTCTCAAGGGACTGTGGCGCCGCCCCGGAGTATGGAATGTGGAAGAATTCGATCCCGACCCATTCATGGAGGCACTCAACCTCTACGGACTGCCTTGGCATGAGGTGTTCGACGGCGACCTGGAACTGTAAACCGATAAAAGTAAAAACATATATATGGCAAAGAAAAATGAAATAAAAGAGATGCCCACCACACAGGAGGGCAAGTTGAAAGCCCTGCAGGCTGCCATGTCGAAGATAGAGAAAGACTTCGGCAAAGGCTCTATCATGAAACTGGGCGACGAGAAGGTGGAGAATGTGGAGGTGGTGTCTACCGGCTCTCTGGCACTCAATGCTGCACTGGGCGTAGGCGGCTATCCCCGCGGTCGTATAATCGAAATCTTCGGTCCCGAGTCATCTGGTAAGACCACACTGGCCATACACGCTATCGCTGAGGCACAGAAGGCGGGCGGCATAGCAGCATTCATCGATGCCGAGCATGCCTTCGACCGCTTCTATGCCGAGAAACTGGGTGTGGATGTAGACAACCTGCTCATCTCTCAGCCCGACAACGGCGAACAGGCGCTCGAGATAGTAGACCAACTGGTACGCTCATCTGCCATAGACATCATCGTCATCGACTCAGTGGCAGCCCTCACACCGAAACAGGAGATAGAAGGCGACATGGGCGAGAACCGCGTGGGCTTGCAGGCGCGCCTAATGAGTCAGGCACTGCGCAAACTCACCGCCACGGTGAGCAAAACCCGCACCATCTGCATCTTCATCAACCAGTTGCGCGAGAAGATAGGCGTGATGTTTGGCAACCCCGAGACCACCACCGGTGGCAACGCCCTGAAATTCTACTCCAGCGTGCGTCTCGACATACGCCGTGTGAGCACCATCAAGGACGGCGACCAGGCAGTGGCCAACCTGGTGCGTGTGAAGGTGCTGAAGAACAAGTTGGCACCTCCCTTCCGCAAGGCAGAGTTTGAGATCACCTTCGGAGAAGGCATCTCCAAGGCAGGCGAGATAGTGGACCTGGGAGTGACCTACGAAGTGATAAAGAAGAGCGGCAGTTGGTTCTCCTACGGCGATACCCGCTTGGCGCAGGGACGCGACGCCACGAAGCAACTCATCAGCGACAACCCCGAACTCATGGAGGAACTGCAAACCAAGATTTATGCAGCCATCATGGGCTCGCCCCTACCCTCCTCCGAAGGCGAAGAAGAGGAAGAAGAGATGGGCGAAGAATAAGTCCACTCGGGCAACAGCCCAGCATACTGACAGGTGTGCCAAAGTGTCAGCCTATTGTCATATCACAGACGATGGCAGCACTTTGGCACACCATTTGTATATGGTAGGGCGAATCAAAACGGTTCACACATAAAATAAGAATAATAACAAATAAAAAAATATTACAATGGGAAAGATTATTGGAATAGACCTGGGCACCACCAATTCGTGTGTGTCGGTATTTGAAGGCAATGAGCCTGTAGTGATAGCCAACAGCGAGGGTAAGCGCACCACCCCCTCTGTAGTAGGCTTTGTGAAAGACGGCGAGCGCAAGGTGGGCGACCCCGCCAAGCGTCAGGCCATCACCAACCCCAAGAACACCGTATATAGCATCAAGCGTTTCATGGGCGAGACCTACGCACAGAGCAGCAAAGAGGCTGAGCGTGTGCCCTTCACCGTGGTGAACGAGGGTGGCTACCCCCGTGTAGACATCGACGGACGCAAGTACACCCCGCAGGAGATTTCCGCCATGGTGCTGCAGAAAATGAAGAAGACTGCCGAGGACTATCTGGGCGAGGAGGTGACCGAAGCCGTGATTACCGTGCCTGCATACTTCAGCGACTCACAGCGTCAGGCCACCAAGGAGGCTGGTCAGATAGCCGGTCTGGAGGTGAAGCGTATCGTGAACGAGCCCACAGCAGCCGCATTGGCATACGGTGTGGACAAGGCTAACAAGGACATGAAGATAGCAGTGTTCGACCTGGGTGGCGGCACATTCGATATCTCTATCCTGGAGTTTGGCGGCGGTGTGTTTGAGGTGCTCTCTACCAATGGCGACACCCATCTTGGTGGCGACGACTTCGACCAGGTGATTATCGACTGGCTGGCACAGGAGTTCAAGAACGACGAGGGTGCCGACCTGCGCCAGGACCCCATGGCCATGCAGCGTCTGAAGGAGGCTGCCGAGAAAGCCAAGATAGAACTCTCGAGCACCACCTCTACCGAAATCAACCTGCCTTATATCATGCCTGTGGGCGGAGTGCCCAAGCACCTGGTGAAGACCCTCACCCGTGCCAAGTTCGAGCAACTGGCACACGACCTCATCCAGGCATGTCTGGCTCCCTGTCAGAAGGCCATGCAGGATGCCAAACTCTCTACTGCCGACATAGACGAGGTAATCCTCGTGGGTGGTAGCAGCCGTATCCCCGCTGTGCAGACACTGGTGAAGAACTACTTCGGCAAGGAGCCCTCAAAGGGTGTGAACCCCGACGAGGTGGTGGCCGTGGGCGCCAGCATACAGGGTGCCATACTCAACAAGGAAGGCGGTGTGGGCGACATCGTGCTGCTCGACGTCACTCCCCTTACCCTGGGTATCGAAACTCTGGGCGGTGTGATGACCAAGCTTATCGATGCCAACACCACCATACCTTGCAAGAAGAGCGAAGTGTTCTCTACCGCTGCCGACAACCAGACAGAGGTGACCGTGCATGTGCTGCAGGGCGAGCGCCCCATGGCAGCACAGAACAAGAGCATAGGCCAGTTCAACCTCACCGGCATAGCACCAGCACGTCGTGGCATACCTCAGATAGAGGTGACCTTCGATATCGATGCCAACGGCATACTGAAGGTGAGCGCCAAGGATAAGGCCACAGGCAAGGAACAGGCCATCCGCATAGAGGCTTCTTCAGGTCTGAGCAAGGAGGAGATAGACCGCATGAAGGCAGAGGCAGAGCGCAATGCCGAGAACGACAAGAAGGAACGCGAGCGCGTGGACAAACTCAACCAGGCAGACTCGATGATCTTCCAGACCGAGACCTTCCTCAACGAGAACGGCGACAAACTGCCCGCCGATCAGAAGCCCGCAGTGGAGAGTGCTCTGCAGCAGTTGAAGGACGCCCACAAGAGCGGTGACATCACAGCCATCGACAACGCCATCAACAACCTCAACCAGGTGATGCAGGCAGTCTCAGCCGCCATGTACAGCCAGACAGGCGCACAGCAGCCCGGAGCCGGCTTCAACGGCGCACAGCAGCCTGGTGGCCAGCAGACTCAGAGCAGCGACGACAACATTCAGGACGCTGACTTTGAGGAGGTGAAATAACAAATTAAATAACATGTAAGAAGGATGTAGCAACGATGCTACATCCTTCTTGCGATTTAAAACCATTTGCAACCATGAACATTTCAAAGAAAATGCAAGCCGCGTTCAACGCGCAGATCACAGCCGAACTGTATTCGTCTAACCTCTATCTCCAGATGGCTTTCTGGCTCCGCAAGGAAGGCTGGAAGGGCTTTGCCGCCTGGATGTTCGACCACTCCAACGAGGAGAAGGAGCACGCCCTGAAGATGGCAGACTTCGTATTGAACCGTGGCGGCGAGTGCTTCGTCAGCACCATAGACCAGCCCGACCAGTCGTTTGAGGACCCGAAGGACATCTTCGAGCGCACCATGGAGCACGAGCAGTGGGTAACCGAAAAAATCAACGAGCTGGCAGATGTGGCCGACGCTGAGCACGACCGCGCCTCCATCAACTTCATCGACCAGTTCATCGACGAGCAGGTAGAGGAAGAGAAGTCCGTCCGCGACATCCTCAACCTCTTCCGCCACCGCGACGGCCACACCGTCGCCACCATCGACGACATCGTAGGAGGCGTGAAGGAATAACCCCTCCCCGCTTCAGTCACACCCTAAACACTCACTCCGGCAGTTTTGCATAGTACAAAACTGCCGGAGTTGTTTTTTTGCCGTGCGAACTGCGAGGGGTGAAGAAAAACCGTCAGTCGCTGTATCTATCAAACATCTTTCTTGCCGATTGGTGTATCTGACAAGAAAGGAAGTCTTTCTATCATTTCCTCACAACAGCGGAAGCAATCCGTTTGTGTGTTCTCTGCCTTAACTATGTCAGGAATTTTTCTTTTGTATGCAGCAAACGTCTTGCAATTTTCTATCTCTTCGCGGCGAGCCTTGCTAATGGCAACAAATTCTTCCTCTCGTTCTATGCCCAAGAACCTTCGGCCAAGGAGGTTGGCGGCTATACCAGTCGTGCTACTACCCGCAAAGGGATCTAGAATCCAAGCGCCTGCCTGCGTCGATGCCATGATTATACGGCTTAACAAACCCAACGGCTTTTGTGTAGGGTGTTTGGTACACGTTTTTTCCCAGGGTGCAATTGCAGGCAAACGCCATACATCAGTCATCTGTGTGTTGCCGTTGATATGCTTCATTAGCTATTAGTTGAATTTATTGAGATTCAATGCGAATACACTCATATTTACATTGATTTCAGCACTTTCATTACCTTAAAGATATGGTTCTCTGGGCACTCCGACTCCTCATAGTGTCTCTTCTCGTCTTCCCAAAGATAATCAAGCAGCTCTTTAATTGCTGAGCGTTGCTGGTCGGTAACGAGTTGCCTGGTAATAAATTGTGTAGGTTCGAAACCTGCTTCTGTTATCCAAGGATTCTCTTTCAGCAAATTCTTCTTTGCATCCACCACATCTTTGCCCTTAGCTGTGCCAAGCATTTGACAGTTCTCCGCCTCAATGTCCTCGTTTGGTGCAGTCGTAAATCCTTCTGGCGTATAGAAAATGTATTCGTTCATTACACCACAGGATTTTGGACGATGCTCCTTAAAAGTTGTCTGTCCTTCGTCTATGAAATCGCTAAAGTCTAGTTCGGATTTCCAATCAGGAAGAGTTCCATCAGGTTCAATGGTCAGCTCCAGATAATCACCGAATCCTCGCTCATAAGGAGGAACCAGAGCATTGGGCACATAGCCAGCAATCTGGCACAGAGGTTGCTTGTCTGCATCCAGCAACGTATATATTCCGCTGTCACAAAGCTTTGCCCACATATGAATATAACCCTTTTTCTCGTCCCAATCAAGCGCTTTACGTTCTTGCAAATCCACTATTACTTCCAATGTCTGGTTATCGCTATCAAACATTGGTGGTAAGAATCCTTCTTCATATTGTAACTCCGTTCCCATGCCGTCATCGAAGGCGATTAGTCCTAATCCATCCTCCACATCATAGGGAATAGAAACCATCAAATATCTTGCTTCTTCTTTCAGTTTGTTTTCTAATGAATGATTTTCCATAACGTGTTTTTATTTTACCAAAGATTTACTTCAACTTTTTTAAGGCCTTCGTATAAATCGACGACCTGTTTGTAATTCAGAAATTTGACACGATTCTCGATAGGAGAGAACATGGAGACATGTAGCTTATCTTCATACTCTTTCTTTCTGCTGGCATCAGCCACGATAAAGAAACCCGCGTAGAAATCTTGGAGTTCATAGAACTTAGTAAGCGAGTTCTTGATATCAGTAGTATGCTCCACCTCGTAGAAATCAGATGGCATTTTGCGTTCGTTGAACCAGATAACGTCTATCGTGCGTGCCCTGCGTTTCAACTCGTCATAAGTAAAGTCGGGCAGTTCCGTTGTATCCGTTATCTCGCCAAGCTTCTTGTCAATGAAAAGACGATTCTGGTCTTGAGCAGGTACGTAGGTTGTTAGATGCCTAAATTTACCAATCTCAACAAGCAAGCCCTGATAATATCCGTGAGTGAATTGTTCTTCACTTTTCTTATTGCCGGGCTTTAATTCGAATTTTCGCATGACCTTATCTCGACACTCCTCTAATGCCCATAGGCCAGGTTGAATCTTAAAGATTTCCTGTGACTGCTGAACTATGCGACGGATGGACTCGTTTGGTGTCTTCGTAGCCCACGTGGAAGTGTCAACAAGGTGATATAAATTACCCAAAGTTGCATATCCTCCCTGTTCTCGAAGAGTGTCGATGACTTGTTGCGCTTGTGTATACTTTTTCCCTTTCATACCTACCTATTTCAAAAGTTTCCTTCCGCTATTATCTTCCAACACCTGCATCTGCTGAATGGCAATCTGATTGATCTTCACGAGGCGTTCTCCTTGTGGCATACCGTCGTTGATAAACACGGCATTGATGTTTTCCATGTTTGAGAGACAGATGAGTTCATTGATAGTGGCATAGTCTCGGATGTTGCCTTTCAGGGCAGGATTAGCTTCGCGCCATTGCTTGGCAGTCATACCAAACATGGCGACATTAAGGACATCTGCTTCCTCAGCATACTTCATCGCTGCTTGCTCGCGAGTTACTTCTGCTGGGATGA
>CAMHPC010000028.1 GCA_946186945.1 uncultured Prevotella sp. | reverse complement strand
CCTAACATGCAATTTAACGGAAACTAATCTCTCTTTAGTCTAATGTAAAAGTACAATATTTTCATACTCAACCTCGATACCATATTTTTAAGTAATCACTCTAAAACATAACCGTTTAAAACAAATAAAAACAATGACAAAGACAAAAAAAATTTTGCCTGCACTTGTTCTGTTGCTTTCTCTTTCACTGGGAGCAATGGCGCAGGAGACATCTGACGGCCGCAAGGTAAAACGCATCACCTTCGACCGCGAACAAGTGAACATAGAGTATGCCGATGGCACCGCAGACACAGGAGTGGATGTTGCCACCATAAAGCGCGATGACGCCCTTACCGCAATACAGACTGCCAAATCTGAGGGAAGTCAATCGGCCCGCCAGTGGTACACCATCGATGGTCGCGCCCTGCAAAGTGCACCCCAACGCAAGGGTGTTTACATCGAAAGAAAGAAAAACGGAGTAAGAAAAACCATCAAGAAGTAAACGATTATGAAAAAAATTCTACTCTCCCTCCTGCTTCTGCTGGTTTGTTTTGCCTCAGAGGCTAAAGTAATCAAGGTGACCCTGTCGGATGGCTCTGTAAAGGTTTTTACCAGTTCCGAACTGTCAGCCATTGATTTCAACGATGACGGCACAATCATCATCACCACCTACGATGGTGAACAACTGCCAGCCCTTGACGCCACATTCGATGAACTGACCATCAGCGATGAAGCCACCGTAAGTGATATCTTCCCTGATATGCTGAGTTTCAACATCGATGCCGATGGTATTCCCGTGGATCTTCATTCTACCCGTAACATCACGAAGATAAACTATGTATATCCCAGTGTCGATCCCTTTGGTGAGCCCATCACACTGAGTGGCACCATCCTCATCCCCGAGGAGATATGGAACGGACAGAAGCAGAGCGAAGGCATACTGATGGTGAACCACTACACCAAGTTTCACCGCGACGAGGCTCCTACCATCAGCAACGGCGAGTTGGAAAACATGCTATTGGCCAATCCACTGAAACCCAATTACATCATCGTGGAGAGCGATTTCTACGGCTTCGGCGCTACCGTGCGCTTCCCGCAGGCATTCATGCAGGGCATGGTAAATGCCCGGGCATCGCTCGACGGACTGCTGGCAGCACGTGCAGTGCTCGACGAGATGGGATTCCAATACGGTCCGCTCTGCTTCAACATAGGCTACTCCAGCGGTGGTTTCGATGCCCTGGCATCACAGAAGTTGCGCGACATGGAGTACGCCGACCAAATCTCGTTTGACAAGACCTTCTCGGGCGGTGGTCCGTCTGACGTGTGCGAAGCCTACCGCCAGTATGTGGAGATAGACTCTACTGCCTACAACGCCGTGCCGCTGCTGCTCATGGTTTGCACCAACGAGACACAGAAACTCAACCTGCCATACAGCGATGTGTTCCAGCCCTATATCAGCAACCGCATCGACGAACTCATCCTCTCAAAGGCCTTCTCCTCATGGCCCGTATGCGACAGTATCGGACGCGAAAAGAAGATACACGAGATACTCTCCGAGACATACTGCGACCTGGAATCGCCCGAGAGCCAGTTTGTCCAGCAACTGTTTAAAGATTTCAGTATGACAAAAGACGACTGGACTCCCGACCCCTCGCAGCGCATCTACCTGTTCCACTCGCGTGGCGATGACTATGTGCCCATAAAGAGTGCCCGCCCCATGATACCCTTCCTAAAGGAGAGAGGCTTTGAGCCCAGCATCATCCCCGGCAAGACAAATCTGCAAACCAACTTCGTGGTGCGCAACATGGGACACCTGTCTGCCACACTCATCTACTTCATCCAGACTCTGGCAGGCATAGAGGCCTGGCCGCTGATGTACACCGACGGACAGTTGAACCCTGCATATCAGGCTCTCGTCAGCAACGATATAGACGTGGTGATGTTTATGCGTCAACTGGATGCCATGGGCATAGACTGCCGTGCACTCATCAGCCGCATCGTGGCATACATGAGTAGTGGCGAAGGTGGCGAAGGCACTGCGCTCGACCTCACAACCATTATCATGCTGCTCAACGAACAACTGGAAAAGGCTGGTTTCACACAAGAGGAATTGCTGGAAATGGCAGAAGACTCCGGACTGGATATTAACAAATTCATCACAGACCTCATCGCTTACTTCTCCGAGCAACCCCCAGTAGATGACGAACAGATAGACGAGCAGAGCGGAAACGGCGAGGTAATCGAACAGCCTGCCCCCGCAAGGCGT
This sequence comes from uncultured Prevotella sp., assembly GCA_946186945.1. Lineage (GTDB taxonomy): Bacteria > Bacteroidota > Bacteroidia > Bacteroidales > Bacteroidaceae > Prevotella. Next base: position 21,537 of record CAMHPC010000028.1, on the reverse strand, counting down.
GCAGCCCGTCTGATAAAGGCCATTGACCACAACTCCACACCCGCCGCACAATACGAGCAGCAACTCCGCCAGTGGCTGGGCGAATATTTGAAGTAAGACACCGGCGGCAGAACAGCCACCAATAGTCAACAACCCAGGGCCAAATACGGCAAAAAAGTTGTCATAGCACAGTAATCATCTATAATCAAGTGGACCGGTTTTTGGATTAACATCCCAAACCGGTCCACTTGATTTATCCCCGTGATTTATTATGTGCGATGCAAAGTTATGAACTGCCATTAGATTCCTCGCTCCGCCCGGTCACCTCTATCCAGGTTCCGGTAGCCGATGGCCTCGGCGATGTGCATGGACTCTACCTTCTCTGTCCCGGCGAGGTCGGCGATGGTGCGGGCTACCTTGAGGATGCGGCCTCTACCCCCGTCCTCCCCCAATGGGAGGGAGCTGAAACGTTGGGTTTGGATATTGTGTGCTTTTTTGCCCTCAGACAAACAGATTTTACCATTTCGTATTTGACGAGACTCTTCCTCCAGTTAGTAGAGAATATAATTTGGGTGTCTTTGATTCTAGATAGTACCCAATAAAGAGTGATATTAGTATGTAAAATATCGGAAGCAAATAGTAAACAATATAGTCATCGAATTGAAAAATTGTATGCTTAGAATGATATGTCTGAACTACATATAATGGAATCCAGTGCATAGCATAGATACAAAAAGAGTAATGAAGATAACGACAAGGGCTAAAATGCTTTGTAAAGGAAAAATAATCGTAGATAAGAATTAAACTAATAGGAGAGAGAAAACGGAAAAGTGTAAACAATTCGTTTTTGGCAGTAAAAATGGAAGTAATAAAGCAGAAAAGCCATAATAGTATAACAAAAAACTTACTTGTGTTTGATAAAGAGGAGTTGATTATCCACTCCTTTCTGTGAATGCCTACTAAACAACCGAATAAATATATAGAAATCCAATATAGCAGATTTGTATAAGACATTGGGATTATTAAAGAGGCAATAAGAGTGATAACTACGATAAGAATACCGTACGCTTTATTTAAAAGGAGATAGTAGAAACATGGTGACAATACGGTGTACACAATAAGATTTCTTATAAACCAAAAAATGGATAGATGACCTGAGAATAAAAAAAGATAAAGATATTCAGAAAAAGAAGAGTAACGAGAAATACTTTCTACATACTCATAGTTAGCAACCCATGCAATAAGAAACCAGCAAAAACTGGCAATGATATTCCAGATAACGTATGGAACAAGTAGTGTTCTAAAACGCGTGACAAGTTTGTTTTTTGCGTCTTCAGGTCGGTAATTGATGAAGAATAAATAACCGCTAATGAAGAAAAAGAATGGTACGGCACATGAACAAAACGAATTAGTTATCCTTGTGATTTTTAGAAGCAATGAGACATTTCCTTCTGGTGTTGAATGCAGCCAAACTATCATACAAGCCATCATAAATGAAAGATTTGTAATCTTATTTATGCGTGATTTCTTATTATACTGTGCAGCAATTTCTAGTTTTTGTTCATCCATTATCATACAGTATAGTTTATGATATAATTTGTTAAAATGCTATATTCCTCTCTCTGCCCAGTCACCTCTATCGAGATTTCGATAGCCTATGGTCTCTTTGATGTGGAGGGACTCTACTTTCTCGTTTCCTGCAAGGTCGGCGATGGTGCGGGCTACCTTCAGGATGCGGCTGTAGGCTCTTGCTGATAACTTTAATCGCTCCATCGCCATGCGAAGCATGTCGAGCGAGGCGGCATCGGGCTCGGCAAACAGGTGGAGCATGCGCTCGGTCATCTGTGCATTGCAGTGTATGCCCTTGAAGGGTTTGAAGCGCTCCTCCTGTATCTTGCGGGCGGCAATGACTCGTTCGCGGATAACGGCTGACGGTTCGCCAGGCTGCATCTGCGAGAGTTGGGTGAAGGGCACTGCCTGTATCTCGCACTGTATGTCGATACGGTCGAGCAGCGGTCCGCTAATCTTGTTCATATACCGCTGTATCTGGCCGGGGGTGCAGACGCAGTTGTGCGTGGGATCGCCATAATAGCCGCAGGGACAGGGGTTCATAGACGCCACAAACATGAAAGAACATGGAAACTCAGTGGTGTACTTGGCACGGCTTATTGTAATCTTGCGGTCCTCAAGGGGTTGGCGCAACACTTCGAGAGTGGATTTGTTAAACTCAGGCAGTTCATCGGCAAACAGCACGCCATTGTGCGCCAGGGAAATCTCGCCCGGCTGGGGGTTGCTGCCGCCACCTACCAGTGCCACCTGTGAGATGGTGTGATGTGGACTGCGGAAAGGACGCTGGGAGATAAGACTCATATTACGTCCCAACTTACCCGCTACACTGTGTATCTGGGTGGTTTCCAGACTCTCGTACAGCGAGAGGGGAGGCAGGATGCCAGGCAGACGCTTGGCCAGCATGCTCTTGCCACTGCCCGGCGGACCTATCATGATGAGGTTGTGACCGCCGGCGGCTGCCACCTCAAGGGCACGCTTCACACTCTCCTGTCCACGCACGTCGGAGAAGTCGAGGTCGAAATGGCTCTGCTGCTCGTAAAACTCCCTTCGCGTATCCACACGTGTGGGTGTGAACCCCTCGGCACCATTGAGGAAATCGATGACCTGGGTGATATTGTCCATGCCATACACATCGAGATTGTTGACCACGGCTGCCTCGCGTATGTTCTGACTGGGCACTATCAGTCCTTTGAAATGCTGAGCACGGGCACGGATGGCAATGGGCAGGGCACCACGGATGGGTTGCATACTACCATCCAGGCCCAACTCACCCACAAGCATATAGTCTTGCAACATGCTGTTCTGCATGTTGCCATTGCCCGCCAACAGACCGATGGCCAGAGGCAGGTCGTAGCCACTACCCTCCTTGCGTATGTCGGCAGGTGCCATGTTTATGGTAATGTCTGCCACGGGAAAACGATAACCGTTATTCATGAGGGCGGCAGCTATGCGGTCGCGACTCTCGCGCACCGACTCGTCACCCAGTCCGGTGAGATGAAACATCACACCACGTGTGATGCTCACTTCTATGGTCACTGTGGTCACCTCCAGTCCGTTGACTGCTGCACAAAAGGTTTTTACGAGCATAGTAATAGTATCTGTTTCTTCTACAAAGATACTATTTTTTTGATAACTTAGAAAGGCTTGATGATTTTTTATACAAACTATGTACAATTAGGCCAGTATACCGTGCCATAGTGTTTTGTGAGACATACGATGGTGACAGGCTATTTCAACAACTGGCCTATCTTGTCCGTCATCTCGCCGGTGGATAGTCCGCGTGCCACCACCTTGCCATTGTTCAGCACTATATTGTCGGGCACATTGCTGAAGCCCAACTGCTGCACGAGTGGTCCCTCCCACATGTTTCCATCACACACTGTGTGCCACGTGATACTGTCTGACTCCATAGACTTGCGGCAGTCTCTGATGCTGGGGTCAAGACTGATGCTGAGCAACGACAATCGACCACCGGAACGACGGCGCAACTGTCCCAACTTGCGCTGCTGCTCCTTGGAGTCGTAGCGCCACGACGCCCACACACTGACCACCGCCACTCCCTGGGAGATATCGGCATCGCTCACCTGCCCACCATCGATATCAGTGGCTGTAAAACGGCTTATCTTTTGACCCTCAGCGGTCTTGAGCCACTGTTCCACCTGATTGTTCATGCGTACGAGAGCACCGTTACGCTCCTGCAAGGGCAACATCTTCTTGATCAGTCTGTGTATCTTGGCATAGTCAGGACTGGCAGAATTGACAAAATAGCGGCGCAGTATGTACTCACTCACCACCGACTCGGGATGGTCTTCTATAAAGGTCTCGGCATATTTCAATACCTCCGGAGGCGAGGCTGAGGCTATCTGCAAACGGAAATCGGTCATCAGATCATTCTCATCGGAACCGGTCACCTTCATCTCCTTCATGTGTGAGGCATCGGCCTTGATTTTCACTATCAGACCTGGCTCGGCATAGATGGGCTGCTCGCTGAAATTGGGGAAAACAAGCATCAGCGTGGCTTGCTTCTCGCATGGCGTTTCGTAGGTAAAACGACCTCCGTTCACACGTATGGTATCCACACCATCGGTCACATCCTCCGTACTGTATACGTAAAACTCACCCTGGTTCATATTCAGGAAACGACCCTCTATCCTAAAATAACCGCTACGCCCCTTACAGCCCAGGAGTAGAAGGGCTGATGCAAAAAAGAGTATACATTGGAGATAACGGGACATGTGGCATACAATATAATGACGGTGCCGCGAGCGGGACTCGAACCCGCACAGCCATTCCTGGCCAAGGGATTTTAAGTCCCTCGTGTCTACCATTCCACCATCGCGGCAGCAAGAATAATTCTTTCGTCTCTGCAAAGTTACAGTCTTTCGGTGAAAAGTACAAACTTTTGTCACCTTTATTTTTACACATGGCGTGCAAGAGCCGCACTTGCTTTTTGTAGTCCCACCGAGAATCGAACTCGGATCTAATCTTTAGGAGAGACTTGTTCTATCCATTGAACTATGGGACCCCTCTGTATGTGTCGTGATACGCACACCGAGGTGCTTATCACGACACTACAGGCAGTATTTATTTCTTCTCTTCAGGTGCCTCAGCCACCTCTTCTTCCTTAATCTTGCGACCCATGGTGAGATAAGCCACAGGAGCAGCGATGAAGATAGAAGACAGTGTACCGAAGACGACACCCAGTATCATGGCGAACGAGAAACTACGTATGCTGTCGCCACCGAAGATGAAGATACACAGCAACACTATCAATGTGGAGAGTGAGGTGTTGACGGTACGTGCCAGTGTCTGGTTCAGAGAAGTGTTGAACAGCGTCTGTGTGTCACGCTTCTTATACAGACCCAGATTCTCACGCACACGGTCGAATACCACCACCTTATCGTTGATAGAGTAACCTATCACGGTAAGGATAGCACCGATAAAGGTCTGGTCTATCTCGAGCGAGAAGGGTACGATACCCCAGAGTGCTGAGAAGAAACCTATCACTATCAGTGTGTCGAGGGCCAGAGCCACCAGCGAACCTACTGAGAACGCTACATTGCGGAAACGTATCAGGATATATATGAAGATGGCGATAAGTGCCACAATCACCGATATGATGGCCTTGTTGGTCACGTCGCGGGCTATAGAGGGACCCACCTTGGTGCTGCTGATGATAGAGCCACCTTCGCGCACATCGGGATCCTTGAAGTCCTTCACATCCTTCTGAGTCACCAGACCAGCCTTGGTCAGAGCCTCGAAGAGTTTGGTCTCTGCCTCATCGTCCATGACAGGATCCTTCGACTCTATGTTCCAGTTGGTAGACACACGGATGGTCTGACCATCGGTACCCAGGGCTATCACGCTGGTGTTGGCCTCCTGACCGTTCTTGTCGCCTATGCTGTTGATAAACACACCCTGCATCACCTGACGCACATCCTCCACAGGAGTGGCCTTGGCAAGAGTCACCACATAGTTGCGACCACCAGTGAAGTCGATGCTACGACTCAGTCCACGCACTGCGAAGAAGCCTATGAAGATAACTGCTATGACTGCCCACAGCACGAAGGTCTTCTTGTACATACCCATGAAGTTGTAGTGCTTGTTCTGCAGCAGATTGCGAGAGAAACGGGTGGTGAAGTCGAGTTTCAGCCACTTGTCTTTCTTCATCCTGTTCTCATATACCAGACGGGTGAGGAACACTGCGGTGAAGAACGAGCAGCAGATACCGATAATCAAGGTGATGGCGAAACCACGTACAGGACCGGTACCTATCACTGCCAGTATCACACCCGTTATAATAGAGGTGAGGTTGGAGTCGAAGATAGCGGAGAAGGCATTGCTGTAACCCGCAGCCAGCGCTTGCTTCACATTCTTGCCGGCACGCAGTTCCTCCTTCGTTCGTTCATATATCAGCACATTGGCATCCACTGCCATACCCAGCGTGAGCACGATACCTGCTATACCCGGCATGGTGAGTGCCGACTGGAACGACGCCATGATACCCATGGTGAAGAAGAGGTTGATGATAAGGGCGCTGTTGGCCATCATACCTGGGATGAAACCATACATGAGAATCATGTAGAGCATCAGCACGATGAAGGCCACGATGAACGAGATGATACCCTGACGGATAGACTGTGCACCGAGCGACGGACCTACCACCTCTTCCTGCACGATGCGCACGGGAGCCTTCATACGTCCCGACTTGAGGGTGTTGGCGAGGTCCTTGGTATCCTCCACGGTGAAGGAACCACTAATCTGCGAGTTACCACCACTGATCTCCTGGTTCACGTTAGGTGCGCTATACACCAGTCCGTCGAGCACGATAGCCACGGGCTTGCCTATATTCTTCTTTGTGAGGTTTGCCCACTGACGGGCACCGTCCTCGTTCATCTGCATGGTCACCACAGGACGACCGGTGAAATGGTCGAACTCGTCGGCGGCACTCTCCACCACATCGCCCTCCAGCGGAGCACGCCCCTCGGGAGTGGTGATACGCAGACAGTAGAGTTCGTATATGCGCTTGTTGTTGGCTATGCGGTCAGAGGGTTTGGCGCTCCACAGCAGTTTCAGGTCGGCAGGCAGATACTGCTTTGCCTGCTCGCTATGCAGTATGGCATTGATGGCAGCGGTATCATTCACGTTTGCCATACCAGCCACGCAGTACTGACTGCGCTCTATCTGCAGCATGTCTGCCAGAGTCTTCTGACCCTTGGCGGGAACTTTCAAACTATCCTTCGCCACACTGTCCTTCACGGCTGTGCTGTCGGCAGCAGCGGGGGCTGCACCACCGGCATATGCCTGAGAGAGTTGGTTGAGATAGGCAGCCACTTCCTGAGACTGGTAGGTCTCCCAGAACTCCAGGTTGGCGCTACCCTGCAGCAACTTTCTCATACGCTCGGGGTCTTTCACGCCCGGCATCTCCACCATGATACGGCCTGAGCCTTCCAGCATCTGGATATTGGGCTGCACCACACCAAACTGGTCCACACGGTTGGTAATCACGTTCTTGGCGTCCGCCACAGCCTCGTCCAGTTTCTTGCGGACGATGCTCTCCACCTCGTCGTCGGAGGAGTTGGTCTTCACCTCGGGCAACTGGTTGGTGGCAAACACCTCTGCCAGACGGTGCCCGGGAGCGTTCTCCTGATAATGTTTGATGAATAGGGAGATGAAGTCGCCCTGTGTCTCTTCTTCCTCGGCACGTGCCTGCTTCATGGCATTGGTGAAGGCAGCGTCACGCTTATAACCCGCCAGGTTCTCTACCAGGTCGGGCACCGACACCTCGAGGATAACATTCATACCGCCCTTAAGGTCAAGTCCCAGTCCTACCTGTGTCTCCAGACACTTCTGATAGGAGTAGATACCCAGATATTTCACAGAGTCCTTATAGTCCTGCTGTGCAATGGGGTCCTTGATTTTCTCTGCCTGGCTGTCATAGTAACTGGTAGCCACTGAGAATGACAAGTAGAAGATACTTGCCAAGGTCAGAAGGACGGCAGTAACGATTACAATTCCTTTGTTTTGCATTGTTTTTATTATGATTTTTTGATTGATTTTCTGCCAATTTACGTTATAGCGTGCAAAGTTAGTAATTTTTTCACATTACAAAAAATTATCTTGCCTAATTATTCATTTTTTAGGGTTTTGCACGCTTTTTGACCTTGCAAAGCACGGGATAATGGTCGCTGGCGCTTATTTGTTTGTCTACCTTGCACTCATACACCTCAAAATCCTTGCTGCAGAGGATATGGTCTATGCGCACGTGTATGGTGTGGCGCTCGTAGGTGTAGCCTGGTCCGTTGCCGGCATTCACATAACAGTCTTGCAGTCCCTTTGCCACGGTGCGATATGCCCACGAGATGGGGGTGTCGTTGAAATCGCCACACACTATCACACTGCGATAGGGATGACGCTCCCTGTAGCGCTGTATATACTCTGCCACAGCCGCCGCCTCATGACCTCGCTTCTGTGCTGCCTCCTTCAACTTCCCCAGAATGGCAAGTTCTAAGTTCTTGTCCTGTTCGCCCTTCACCATGTCCTGGAATTTTTTCTTGTCGTCGCGCGACAATCCATTGGTTTCCAAGTGGTTATTCACTACAAGCACGGTATCGCCTTCTACCAGCAACTCATTTGCCATACTCATATTGCCCTTTGATTCGTATTCTATCCTCTCTCCCGAGATTATGGGATAATGGCTGTAGAGTGTGAGTTGCTCGCCATCGATTTTCTTCATCATTGTGTCGCGATACTCATACACGGGATTGAGTACCGGGTCTATGAGTAGCGAATCGTAGTCACGGGTGGCTGATTCCTGCAAACAGACGATATCTGCGCCACTGTGGGCTATATAGTCTACTATCGGGTTGTGCTTTTTCTTCAGATAGTCCCAGCCGGCATACCTGTACACGTTGTACGAGAGTATGGTGAGTGCATCTTTCGGGGGTTCTTTGGTGAAATTGAATGGTACATAAGAGCGGATAGGACCGTAGCAGACCAGTAGTGACAACAATGGTATGATGGCATAGCGACGGCGCACCACGAGACACAGGAAGACAAACACTATATCGAGCAGCACAAAGAAGGGAAATAGCAGTCCGCTTACCGACCATAAGGCACAGGACTCGGGGTTGACAAGACCTGAATAGCCCGTGGCTATCATCAGCAAGGCAACCACGATGCTCAACAGCAGCACTACCCTACTCAACAGTGTCTTAAACAACTGGAAGAACATCATTGTCTTTTACTTCTTGCTGGCATCAAACAGAGTCTTCTTCTCCTCTTTCGTCAGACTCTCGTAGCCGCTCTTGCGTATCTTGTCGAGTATGATGTCTATCTCATCCTGCTCGCGTTTCTTACGGGCGTTGTACTGCCGGTCGGTCTCTGGTCTGGTCGTGTTCTGTGGCTTGGGCTGTTCCCTTCGCGGTGCTGAGGAGGTGCGGTTGGTGCGACGCTCCCAGTTGGAACGCATATTGTCGAAGAACTGCTGACCCTTACTCTTACCCCACGGACGCCCACTCTCAGGGTGCCTCTGCCAGTATTTTATCATCAGGAAACCGAAGAGCATGCCACCGAGGTGGGCGAAGTGTGCCACATTGTCGGTGGAGGTGCCAAGGGCAGAGAACAACTCTATTGCTACATAAAACATCACAAACCACTTAGCCTTGATGGGTATGGGCAAGGGGAAGATGAAGATGCGCTCGTTGGGGAAGAGCATGCCAAAAGCCAACAATATGGCGTAGATGGCACCAGAGGCTCCCACTGTGGTCCATCCATTGAGAGCTTGACGAGAGACTTCATCGAGCGAGAACAACTGACCTATGCTGAGTTCGGGAACTGACAGATAGAGTGACATAAACTGAGACAACTCTTGCAGTAAACCAGCCCCGATACCACACGAGATGTAATAAAAAAGGAATCTTTTCGGACCCCACACCCTTTCTACCACGCAACCAAACATCCATAGGGCGAACATATTGAAGAACAGGTGTGTAAAATCAGCATGCATAAACATGTATGTGAAAAACTGATATGCATGAAAATCCGAGGCCAAGAAAAAATGAAGGCCGAAAATACTATTGAACGCTACTCCCCTGCCATTAAACACCAGTGCCGCCAAAAAAGCAATGATATTGATGATGAGCAGGTTGCGCGTTATTGTAGGTATACTGCGCATAGTTATTGTTTCGAGATTATTGTATTGCGGTGGCAAATTTAATAAAAAATCCTATTATTTAACCCTATATCGTTGTATGTAAGCGTTTTTTTAGCGAAAATCTTCACTTTTTTTTTAAATTTGTTTGTTTTGTAAAAACATTACACTATATTTGCCGTGCCAATGAGTGGAACAAACCTATGTATTACACTAAAATAACATCGTAACATGAACAAGACAGAACTTATTGAGAAAATCGCAGCAGGTGCTGAGATTTCAAAGGCACAGGCCAAGAAGGCTCTTGAGGCTGCTACTGCCGCTGTACAGGAAGCTCTCGTAGCAGGCGACAAAGTGGCTCTTATCGGTTTCGGCACATTCAGCGTGAGCGAACGTCCCGCCCGTGAAGGCATCAACCCACGAAACAAGGAGAAAATCCAGATTGCTGCCAAGAAAGTTGCTAAATTCAAGGCTGGAGCAGAACTCAATGACGCCCTGAACTAATCCTTTCTGTAAATAAAAATACAACCGGCAGTACTCTCAACGAGACTGCCGGTTTTTCTTTGTCAGTTGTCCAAGGCGGATTCGAACCACCACAAACAGAACCAAAACCTGTTGTGCTACCATTACACCATTGGACAATAGCGGCTGCAAAATTACATGTTTTTCCTTCTACCGCCAAATTTTTTTTCCTTTTTTTATTCTCTTTGCAAAAGTAGGTACTCCGTGTAGTGGCTATTTCCTACCGAAATCGGCGGGTATCTCTCCCCACTGCCTGGTCTCCCACTTCAATATCGGCACCCGTACGGTGTGGGTGAGCAGCCATTGCTCGGCTCGCTGGATTATCTGATACAGTCGCTCTGTACGCTCACTACGCTCCAGCGTGGTCTTACATCTCTTCTTGTTCACCCACAGTATGGCATTGTAACTGTCGCTGTAGATGGCACGGTCGGTTATCCCCTGACGCTCCATGAGTGCCAGTGCATGCACTATGGCAAGAAACTCACCTATATTGTTTGTGCCAAACACTGGTCCGAAATGAAACACCTGTGCTCCCGTCTGCAGGTCTATAGCCTGATACTCCATCTTGCCGGGATTGCCCGAACAGGCAGCATCCACCGCCCACGCCGTGGCACGTACCTCTGCGGGCAATGGCAGCACGGTGTCATTGCGGTAATCGGGGGGCATCACCAACTTATCCATAGTCACTGTTACATCCTTTCCGGCACTTCTATACCCAACAGGCGCATGCCGTTGCGTATCACCTTGGCCACACTGGCGGCCAGCACCAGGCGCAATGAGCGCACCTGGGGATCATCAGCACCCAATATGCTATAATCGTGATAGAACTGATTGAACTCTTTGGTCAACTCGTAGCAGTAGTTGGCTATGCCACTCGGACTGTAGTCCTTGCCTGCCTGTGCCACCACCACTCCATACTCATTGAGTTTCTGTACCAGTGCCACTTCCTTGTCGTTGAGCACCACATCGGCAGACAGCGTCTGTGGCACCTCCATTCCGGCTGCCTCGGCTTTGCGCAGTATACTGCGTATGCGGGCATGTGTATACTGTATGAACGGTCCCGTGTTTCCATTGAAATCTATGCTCTCCTCGGGATTGAACAGCATATTCTTGCGTGCATCTACCTTGAGTATGAAATATTTCAGGGCTCCCAGTCCCACTATGCGTGCTATCTCCTGTTTCTCCTCCTCGCTGATACCCTCCAACTTGTTCACCTTGTCTTCGCTCATCTGACGGGCGTCGGCTATCATGGTGGCTATCAGGTCATCGGCATCCACTACAGTGCCTTCGCGGCTCTTCATCTTGCCATTGGGCAGTTCCACCATGCCGTAGGAGAAGTGCACCAGGTCCTTGCCCCACTTGTAGCCCAGACGGTCGAGCAATATGGACAGCACCTGGAAGTGGTAGTTTTGCTCATTGCCCACCACATATATCATCTTGTCGATAGGATAGTCGCGGAAGCGCAGGTCGGCAGTACCTATATCCTGGGTCATGTACACCGATGTGCCATCACTGCGCAGCAGCAGTTTCTGGTCCAGTCCGTCGGCGGTCAGGTCTGCCCACACGCTATTGTCATCCTTGCGGAAGAAGAGTCCGCGTGCCAGTCCCTCCTCTACTTTCTTCTTGCCCTCGAGATAGGTTTCCGACTCATAGTATATCTTATCGAAACCCACGCCCAAAGCCTTGTAGGTCTCGTCAAAACCGGCATACACCCATTCGTTCATGCGGCGCCACAGGGCACGCACCTCGGCATCGCCCTGTTCCCATTTCACCAGCATGGCATGTGCCTCCTTAATCAGGGGTGCCTCGGCCTTGGCTTTCTCCTCAGCCTTCTCAGGGTTCATGCCCTCATTCTCATACTGCGCCTTGAGTTCTGCCACCTCGGCGCGGTAGTGAGCGTCGAATGCCACATAATAGTCGCCTATCAGGTGGTCACCCTTCTTGCCTGTGCTGGCAGGGGTCTCGCCGTTGCCCCACTTCTGCCATGCCAACATCGACTTGCAGATGTGTATGCCACGGTCGTTCACTATGTTGGTCTTCACCACACGCCAGCCATTGGCCTCCATGATTTGTGCCAGCGACCAACCCAGCAGGTTGTTGCGCACATGTCCCAAGTGCAAGGGCTTGTTGGTATTGGGCGAGGAGTATTCTATCATCACCAGCGGGGCATCGGCTCCGGCCTGGACCTCACCGAAATGGGCATCCTGGTGTATGGCATTGAGCATCTCTATCCATGCCGAAGGCGACACCACGATATTGAGGAATCCTTTCACCACATTGTACGAACTCACTTCCGCACAGTGGTTTACCAGGTATTCACCTATCTCAGCGGCGGTATCCTCGGGTTTCTTCTTTGACATCTTCAGGAAGGGGAAGACCACCAGTGTCAGGTTGCCTTCAAACTCACTCCTAGTCTTCTGCAGTTGCACCATTTTCTCAGGCACCTGCTGGCCATACAACTGGGCTACTGCCTCTATGGCGGCAGCAGATATCCTCTCTTCTATCTTCATATTTATAATGTGTATTTCGTTTCAGCCGACAAAATTACTGCAAGTTGAGTGGAATACAAAACAAACAACGAAGTTTTTGTTTTTGTATTCCCGAGACGCAGCGTAATTTATCTAAAATTACTGCCCGCCCGCCAAGAAGGCCTTCACCTGCTCTATCATCTGCTCACCCTTGCGGAGCCCTATATCATACACCCTCTGCATACGGTCGGCATCATGCTCTATATGTCCTATGGGCAATGGCTCGTCGGGGCGTATCACCATCACCCTGCCCTGCTGCTCACGTTCGCGCACGTAGGCCGTCTGAGCATTGTACATCTCCGGCCGGTGGGCAAAGGCACTGACAAACTGCGGATACTTACGCATCCACATACGCATCACGGGCAGCAACCTACTGGTGCGCTTCACATAACCAAGGGGCTGAGTGAGTATCACTACACAACGGTCGTAACCCTGGTCCTCGAAATAGCGAAGGGGGATGGAGTCGCTGATACCACCATCGAGCAGGCGATAGCCCTCCAGGTCGACCACCTTAGACACTATAGGCATGGAGGCTGAGGCACGTATCCATTCGTAGCAGTTGTAGTCAGCCTTGGGCAGCAACTTGTACACTGGCTTGCCTGTGAGCACATCGGTGCAAACCACATGAAACTCAGTGGGGTTACTCTCGTATGCCGCCTCGTCAAATATGTCGTATTCTGCCGGCACCACATGGTAGGCAAACTCAGCGTTGAAGATATCGCCACTCTTGAAGAGCGAACGCAGACCGCTATAGCGGGGGTCGTTGGCAAAACGTTTGTTGTAGCGTATGGCACGACCCTGCTGCCTCGACTTGTAGTTGCACCCGAAAGCAGCACCCGCCGACACACCTACTATACCATCAAACACCACACCCTGCTGCATGAACACATCCATGACACCGGCACTGAACAAACCGCGCATGGCTCCACCTTCCAAAACTAATCCTGTTCTCATAACTTCAAATAATGTGCAAAAATACAGATTTTTTAATAAAAAAAACACTAACTTTTAATAAATTAGGCGGCACCTCAACAATAAAAATGTGCAAGCACTGACCCCCTCCGGCTCCCCCGTTTTGCGGGGGAGAGCAATGTATTGTCTTCGGTTTGCACTAACTTTTAATAAATTAGGCGGCACCTCAACAATAAAAATGTGCTAGCACTGACCCCTTCCGGCTCCCCCGTTTTGCGGGGGAGAGCAATGTATTGTCTTCGGTTTGCACTAACTTTTAATAAATTAGGCGGCACCTCAACAATAAAAATGTGCTAGCACATTTTGTATTGTCTTCGGTTTGCACTAACTTTGCAACCTAAAACTTCACACCTGCCGATGCACTCACAACTTGCAACTTCCCTGCTGCAACATCTGATACAGATAGACACAGACATAACACTCGCCATAAATGGGCTGCACTGCCCGTTCTGGGATGAGTTTATGGTGCTCTTCAGCAACCGCTGGGTGTGGATACCATTTTATATCTGTCTGGTAGGTTTCATCGCTGCCAACTTCTCATGGCGCAAGACTCTCGCCATACTCCTCCTCAGTGGTGTGGTGGTGGCAATAGCCGACCAGGTGACGGTGTATCACCTGCGCCCACTGATGGAACGTATGCGCCCCAGCAATCCCGACAACCCCGTATCTGCCATGGTGCATGTGGTAAACGACTACCGGGGCGGCCCCTTCGGCTTCCCCTCCGCACATTCAGCCAATGCCTGGGGCATCACGTTCTTCTTGATTTTCATCTTCCGCCACCGCTTGCTCACCTGGATGCTGACACTATGGACTCTCCTGATGTGCTATTCTCGCATGTACCTGGGCGTACACTATCTGGGCGACCTGATGGCTGGAGCCGTGGTGGGACTGGCAGCAGCCTCGCTCTGCTTCCTGACCTTCAGACGACTGGCACGATACCGCTCGCCTGCCACATACCGATTTACATGGGCACCGCCGGCAGTATTACTGCTCACCGTAGTCACTTTCCTCATTGTGGCAGCGGTAAAAAGTATCGCAGCATGAACATCCTACCTATAGCCCATTTTCATTCGCCCTTCCCATCTAAGTTTGGCATACCAAAACAGAGTGGCATCATAGACCACCTACCCGGACAGGTGGTCTTCACACCGGAATACCGCAATGCCGATGCGCTTCGCGGCATTGAGGGTTTCGACTACCTATGGCTCATCTGGGAGTTTTCCGCCAACCCTCACCGTGTCGCCAGTCCGGTGGTGCGTCCACCCCGACTGGGTGGCAACAGCGCGGTCGGGGTGTTTGCCTCGCGCTCTCCTTTCCGTCCCAACCCCATAGGTCTGTCATCGGTACGCCTGCAGTCGGTGGAGTGGAACTCCCCCCATGGTCCGGTGCTGCACGTGATGGGTGCCGACCTGATGGACGGCACACCCATCTACGACATAAAACCGTATGTAGAGTATGCCGACAGCCATACGCAGGTGCGTTCGGGATTTGTCGACTCCCACGAATGGCACCGCCTCACCGTACTCTTCCCCTCGCCCTGGTGCGAGATGTTTTCAGAGCAGGAGAGGGCACAACTGACCGAGGTGCTGGCTCTCGACCCACGCCCCCAATACCAGCACGACCCGCAAAAGGTGTATGGCATGCCTTTCGCGGGTCGTGATGTGAAATTCCAGGTCTGTGACGATGTGCTAACCGTCATGGGAGTCACCACGCTCAGTAGATGTTAGAATAGAGGACGTAAGAATAGAGTATGTTAT
Organism: uncultured Prevotella sp.; assembly: GCA_946186945.1. Classification (GTDB taxonomy): domain Bacteria; phylum Bacteroidota; class Bacteroidia; order Bacteroidales; family Bacteroidaceae; genus Prevotella. The sequence continues at coordinate 6,058 of CAMHPC010000028.1, read as the reverse complement.
TCAGATACTGGGCAAGGTCCTTCCACAATGCGGCCTTATTGGATATGGGCAGTGCTAGGTGGGCATCCTTAAAGGCTGTCCATGCATTGAGCATAGACTGGGCCGACTGGCGTGCGTCATCGCTCTCCGACTGTAGGCCCTCTTTCACCTTTACAGAGAATTCGGCATAGATGGCATCATAGGTCTTCTTCTCGGCCTGCTCATCTGCCACATCTTTCTGATCGACAAGCAAAGAGACAGACTCCACCCGCTGTTCGTCTATGTTGCCCTCCAGCCCATATACCTCAAGCGGTTTCATACTGTACCACTCACCGCCTGTGAGCACGTAATAATAAAAATTGGCGGCTGCCTCGTGCATGTCCCACCAAGCCTGAGTCTCATTCTCCACCAACCGTAATATCTCGGGTGAGGAGGTGAGGTGGTGAGACGTCACGTATGTGTAGTAAAGAGCCTGATAGTCGCCTATCATCGAGTAGAGATAGGAGCATCGGTTTATCTCAAACTGGTTGCCTCCTCCCATGTCCTCAAACGACCGAGTGATAGACTTGCACAATTGATGTGTCTTTTCCCTATTCTGAAAATCCAGCAAGTCTACCTTTTTCTCCTGTATTCCCACTTTCCAGGTGAAGAAAGTGGTTTCTAACATCTTGGTACAGAGGAGCATCCATGTATTGGGTGTGTACTTGTCTATTAGACCATGCCCACACTCCATAAAGCGCAGGGCATAGGCAAATTGGTATTTACTCTTCGGAAACGGTGTGGAGTCGTCGTTTTCCATATCCTTGATATAAGGTTCGGCATCGTCGGCGGCCAGACTGTTGTCCTTGTCGTTCATCATACGGTTCACCTCATCATACATTGCCTTCTGCTGCTGTTCATCGTCAGAGAAGGTCAGAATATGTCTCAGGCTCTGTGCGCACAGGGCTGAGGGCCATAGCAGGACTGTTGTCATCAGGACCAGGAATAATGTTTTAGTTCTCATATTGCTTGTCATTTAATCGTTGTATGTACTCGTAAAGTTTTCTGTAGAAGGGATGTCGTGTCATGGTAGAGGAGTCGCCCAGTATGAAGAGTTTCATCCTGGCTCTGGTGATGGCCACGTTCATACGGCGCAGGTCGCGCAGGAATCCTATCTGCCCCTCATCGTTGGCGCGAACCAGTGAAATGAGTATCACGTCGCGCTCCTGACCCTGGAAGCCGTCAATGGTGTTGACCGTTATCAGGTGGCGGAAGGGTTTGAAAAACGCATGCCGGCGTATCTGACGGCGCAGGTACTGCACCTGTGCGCGATATGGGGATATGATGCCGCAGTCTATGCGCTCCTCTAGTATGCGCTCCTTTCCTATCCTGCTGTAGTAGCGTTGCAGGGTGAGCAGGGTGAGTTCGGCTTCCGACATGTTCACCCGGCCGAAGCTCTCGCCAATAAACTCCTCCTGGAAGTCCATGTCGGCGGTGTCTATCCATGTCATGGGAATGTCGTAGTCGAGCACGCTGCGGTGCCGTATCTCAGGAGCTGTCTGCACCTTGCCCTCATAGAAATAGTCTGACGAGAAGCGCATGATGGGTTCACTCATGCGGTACTGCACCTGCAACAGGCGCACCACCTCGGGCTTGCGGTGTACTATGCGCTCCATGAGTGTCACACCCAGTCCGCCACGCAGGGCTTCTATGTTTTTCACAGTGGGCGGCAACTGACAGTGGTCGCCGGCGAAGATGACGCGCGAACAGCGACGAATGGCTATCCAGCAGGCAGCTTCGAGGGCTTGTGCTGCCTCGTCGATGAAGAGTGTGGTGAAATGCCTGCCCTCCAACACTCTGTTCGCTGCACCGGTGAGGGTGCTCGCTATCACCCGTGCCTCGTCAAATAGTTGGGTGTGTATGCGGAGTTCTATCTCTGTGGCCCTGCTCTTCAACCGATCTAGCTTCTGATGTGTGCTCTCGGCACGTCGCTTCTGACCGCGTATCTCGCGTATCGCCTTGCGTATGCTCCACAGCTGGGGATAGTCGGGATGGGCCTCGAAGCGCCGCTCGTAGGTGAAGGAGAGCATCTTGTCGTTGACACGGGTGGGATTACCCACTCTCAGCACATTGACACCGCGGTCGGTCAACTGCTCCGCTATCCAGTCTACCGCCATGTTGCTCTGGGCGCACACCAGCACCTGACTCTCGCGGCGCAGGGTCTCGCTGATGGCTTCTACCAGGGTAGTGGTCTTGCCAGTGCCCGGCGGACCGTGCACCACCAGCACATCCTTGGCACGGAGCACATCGTTCACTGCCTGCTGCTGGGTGGCATTCAACCACGGGAAGGTGATGGAGGAGAAATGGAAGGTCTGTGCCTGTGCCATACCGTAGAAGAGGTCGCGCAGGTATGCCAGACGACCGTCACGTGCTCGCGTCACTCTGTCTAGGGCATCGAACATCAGACGGTAGGAGGTCTCGTCGAAACCCAACTGCACCCCCAGTCCATCGCTGTCCTGCCAGTGTGCCACGGTGCTGTTGTCGGGCAGCACCACTACCATGCGGTCGCCATCTACATAACTCACCACACCAGTCTCTTTCAGGTAACTGACGGGAGCCGACGGTGGTGCATCTGCAGAAAGGGTGAAAAACAGCAGTGGGCGGCCAAACTCGAAACTGTGCTCTATCTCCTCGTCAGTGGTGCGAAACAGTTCCACGGTGAGTTGATTGAGCGAGTTCCAATAATGCCGGCCCACCCTCACTGGCCACCAGGCATCGCCACGCTTCACCTTACGGCGCAGACCGACGGCCTCTGACTGACGTTCAAAGGCCTGTCGCTCTGCCTCGTACTCCATCTGCAACAGCAGGCGCTGCTGGTGCAGGGAGAGCAATGCCGTGGTGGATGGCATGGGTCAACACTCTGAACTGTAGAATGTGGTGCCGTCAACCTCGGGTTTGGTGTCGGTGGGAACGATGATCTCCTCCATCCATGAGGGTTCGCCCATGCGTGGCATCTGCTCCAGTCTCTGCTGCCATTCCTCATCGGTCATACGGGGCTCACCCATAGGACGGGTGAACTCGCGGTAAGAGAACACACCGCCGCGCATCAGATAGAGCAGACCGTCAACCTCTACCACCACATATATCTCATCTGCCAGACCTACGGCCTCGTACAGTATTTTCTTCTCGGGGTTGTTGTCGGCATTGGCAGTGTACACATCGGCCACCACAGCCACCTTCTTGTCGGCATTCTCCACCTGGTACCATCCAGACAAATCTTCATCGCCTTCCTTGAGCATCTTCAGTGACTGATCCTCATACTCGCTACCCATCAGTCGTATGCGCTCATACTCCTTGTCGGAGAGTCGCTTGCCAGCCAGTTCCTTCTTCGTGGCTGCGAGCAGGAACTGTGCCTCTTCCTTCATATAGTCAGCCAGTTCCTTGGTCTCGGTGGTATACAGACGGTAATCGGTCAGCACCTTGTCGAGGGTGTTCATGATATCCACGGCAGCCTGCCAGAAGTCCTCGTTAGGCTCCACTAAGGCCACGGTGACGGGTGTGGGAAGGTCATCGCCACCTCCACACTCTGCTCCGAAGGGCTGCTTTGCGTAGAGTATGGCATCATGCTTGAGCTCGGCCCACGAAGCGAGGGCGGTATTCAGGTTTTTCTTCTCCCACTGGGTGGTCTTCATGAAGTATGGCATACGCTGGTCACGTGCCATGCACAGCTTATGCAGTGCCTGTTCCCACTGTGTGTAGAATGTGCCATACCAGTCTATCTCCTGCATGCGCTGCTTCATCTGGTTCAGGTATGTGTCGTAGCCATCCCACTGCCCCATCACATTGAGCTCGCCGTGCAGTATGCGGTCGGCGGCCTGCACTCCGCGTGCTGCCATGAAGTCGAGTCCCATGGGCACCTCGCGCTTTGTAGGTTCATTATAGTAGTCGACGGTCTTGAGCAGCACCTCGGCATCTGGGGTGTAGCGCTGCGGCATGAAGTTGATTTTTATGCGTGAGGTACGCTCGAAATAGGGACGTATGCGTATCTGCTTCTCGCCAAGCACATTCACACGGTCGGCCACGCGGGTGATGGCGGCATCATCGGCAGCCATCTGGGCGGCAGTGGTATTGCATTCTGCCATTATGTCGCGCAACTGTCCTATGGTCACATTGTCGGGGGCACCCATGAGGAAGGTGATGGGCTTGTCCACACGGTCGTATGCCTGCTGCACGGCAGCCAACTGCTCTGAGATGATGGCGGCACGTAGCATCTGACTGTTGTTGTCGGTGCCGAAAGGCACTGTCTGCAACCACATCATGGCACGGAAGTACTGCTTTGAGGCCTCCGAGCGGGTGTAGTGACCACGAGGACGGAAGAGGCTGTAGGCAAACTTCACCTTGTTGTATCCCATGAACTGGGAGTAGTTGTCTTCGGCTTCCATGGCATCCCTCAACTCTTTCTCTGCCATCTCCTTGTACGCTGCAGGCACGTCTGCCAGAGGTTTATTGGAAATAAGTGCCTTTGCCACAGCGAAATAGGCCTGGTTCCATTCTGCGGCGTCTTTCAGCTGGCCTTGTGACTGCTTGGCCAACTGTGCCATGCGCTGATACATCTGGTCGCAGAGCTGTGAGATGGAGGCAGAGAGGGTCTCTTCTTCCACCTTGCGCAGGGTGGTGTCGAAATACAGATGGAAGAGTTGCAGATATACGTCGGTGGTGACAAACGAGGGCAACTGACCATACTGGTTGCCTTCATATACCTGGAAGAGCTGGTCGTGGTCGGCACGTACTATGCCGAAGCCCTGACGGTTCACTGTCTGAAGCACTGCCGACGGCATATTGCTGAACTGGCAGAGGTTTATCACGTTGTCAGTGTTGACAATGCCACCACCCTTGGGCTTGTAGTTGGCGGCCTTGAGTTCGGCTTCACGCTTCTTTATCCGATCCATGAAAGCCACCTCCTTCGGGGTGTACTTGATAGGCTTGGCCTTACCCTCAAACCTCTTGTACGCTCTCTCGAAGTACCAACTGGTTGTCATGAAGATAGAACGCAGGTCGCTGCTGTTGAACACATAGCCGTAACGGGCAGGTACGGCATTGCGCAAGAGGCGCAGTTCTGCCAGACTCAACTGCGATATGTCCATGTCGTAGTTGATAGACTTACCCAACTGCTCCACATTGATGTGGCCTTTGCCAGGCATTATCCACGGTTTTTTCTCGTCATCCTGCGCCCATACACTCAGGTGAGCCACGATGAGAATCAGAATGAATAGTGTCTTTTTCATGTTGCTAAGTTTTTTGTGGTTATTACTCTTTTTATTTCACTATTTCATGGGTTGATTGGTGTCAGTATTCCAGGAAGTGCTTCTCGGCTGTGGCCCTGTCAGTACCCTTCACCAGTATGCTGTCGGCTCCCAGACCGAACGACATCCATCGGTGTGTCATGGCCACATAGCGCTCGTCGGTGGTCTTCTGCAGGGAGCACACCTGTCCGCGGGAGAACCGCGCATCTACGAGTATGCCACCCAACTGCGAGCCCAGCCAGAGGGGACGTATGTATCCGCGCACGTTCCGAAACAGCCACAGGCGGGGCAGCAGGCGGCGGTCGTATCGTGTGCGCCGCTCTATTACCACGATGGCGTCAGTACTGCCGTCGCCGTCCACATCGCCCGTGGCCAGACGCAGCACACGTCCGCGCAATGTCCAGCGGTCCACGCTCCTTCCGTTGGTCATCACCAGATGGTACAGGGTGTCTGACTTGGCCTCAAGAGAGAACTCCTGACCACTGGCAGCAATGGTGCAAAGACAGAAAACTGCCAGCACCAGTGGTTTATAGATATTTCGCAATGTCAGTATCCAGATTTTTAATGGCCGATGCACCCATCACCACCTGGTTCTCACGGTTTATTATGAAACTGCAAGGCACACTCTCCACTGTGCTCAGATAGGCATTTGAACGCCCTTCGCTATCGCGCACCGACACCCATGGCAGGGCAGCGGTCTGTGTCTTCCAAAAATGCTCGTCGCTGTCCAGCGACACCTGATATATCTCCAGTCCGCGGTCATGGTATTTGTTGTACAGCTCGCGCAGCATCATGAT
>CAMHPC010000027.1 GCA_946186945.1 uncultured Prevotella sp. | reverse complement strand
TTTCCGGCGACGTGTACTACACCTACGACGGTGCTACTACTGCTACTGAAGGTATCGAAGGCGGCGGTGAAACCGGAGGAACAACCACCGTTTACGTGCAGGCAACCTCTACACCTTACCTCTATGCTTGGACTGACACCGACTTCAGCGTGAACGGACTGTGGCCCGGCTCAGCTATGACACCTGCAACAAATCTGCCTTCAGGCGCTATGGCACACGTGCAGTCAGCCGGTGGTTCATGGTACGTTGCCACACTCAACGCATCGCCCGTGAACATCGTAATCAATGACGGTACAGGCGAAGATAGTGGCAAGACCTCAGACATCGAGAACCTGAGTGGTGAAAACTACTTCATCTACGACGGAGCCACAGGTTACGAGGTGACCACAGCTCCCACATTGAACAGTATCGATGATGTGACCAAGATATACTACGATACAGTAGATGTATACAGCATCGACGGTCAACTGGTTCGCAAGGATGCAGTAGCTGGTGAGGCTATGAAGACCTTGAAGAAGGGTATCTATGTAATCAACGGCAAGAAGGTAGTGGTGAAATAATCACCCTACCCTCTCAATAAAAATCTCCCTGCACCCATGATGGATGCAGGGAGATTTTTATATGTATCACAAAAATTCAGACCCTCTTTTCAACCGGACTTCTGGAGAAGCGTTTATAACTACGATAGTCGTCGAGTTCAATCTCTATCTCCGACTCAGAAAGTGGAGTATCGTGAGTGAGAGAGAGTTTCAAGTATTTGATAGACAGTCCACGCTCAATCCATTGCCGTTCATAATATGTCTTTATCTCAAGAATACGTCGTGTTTCCTCATCTATCTCAGTGCAGTGATAGAGGTCGTCGGTATGGAACAGCAGTGGCAGAGCATTATGCTGCGCCATGAGCAATGTATACTGATAGAGGAAAGCCGAGTCTGTCTTCAGGTGCACGATGCCCCCAGGTACAAGGAAACGTCTGTACCTCTCCATGAAGTATGAAGAGGTGAGGCGTTTGCGTGGGTTTTTCATCTGCGGGTCGGAGAAAGTGAGCCATATCTCCTGCACCTCATCAGGAGCGAAGAAGCGGTCGATAATCTCGATGTTGGTGCGCAGGAAAGCCACATTGCTCATGTCATCGCGCAGAGCCTCCGTAGCCCCCGACCACAGTCTTGCCCCTTTTATATCCACTCCGATGAAGTTGACCTCTGGAAAGAGTCGTGCCAGAGCCACCGTATACTCCCCTTTGCCGCACCCCAGTTCGAGCACGATAGGATGATCGTTGTGGAAATACAATTCCCGCCACCTACCTTTCATATCAAATTCAACGTGTTCCATTACCGAGAACGGGTATTGGAACACGTTGTTGTATGAATCGAGGTCAGCGAATTTCTGAAGTTTGCCTTTACTCATTCTATGACCACTTGAGTCCAGCCATGCTTATCGGGCTCGGTACCATACTGGATAGCCCTGAGCAGGTTGTACAGTTTTTGCGAGATAGGACCGGGTTTGCCATCCTCGGAGAAAGTATAGCGGACGCCGGTATCCAGATTGTCGATATACGAGATGGGCGAGATGACCGCCGCGGTGCCGCATGCTCCAGCCTCATCGAATGTAGAGAGTTCCTCTTCGGGAATAGGTCTGCGCTCCACCTTCATGCCCAGGTCTTCAGCCAGTTGCATCAGACTCTTGTTGGTGATAGAGGGGAGTATGGAAGTAGACTTGGGAGTGACGTATGTATTGTCTTTGATAGCGAAGAAGTTGGCTGCTCCGCACTCGTCCATATATTTCTTCTCCTTAGCATCGAGATAGAACTCGCATGCGTATCCCTTTTCGTGGGCGATATGGTTGGCTCTGAGTGAAGCGGCATAGTTGCCACCCACCTTGTACACACCCGTTCCGAGAGGAGCCGAGCGGTCGAAGTCGCGTACTATGACGTATGGGTTGGTAGAGAATCCTCCTTTGAAATACGGTCCCACGGGAGTGGCGAATATAAGGAAGAGATATTCCGAAGCCGGGTGTACGCCCACCTGTGCGCTTGTGCCGATGATGAGAGGTCTGAGGTACAGTGTGGCACCACTCTCGTATGTAGGTATATACTCTTGGTTGAGACGAACCACCTTGTTTATCATTTCGACGAACAGTTCAGTAGGAACTTCCGGCATCATCAGTCCGCGGCAAGTGCTCTGCAGGCGTGCGGCATTCTCGTCCACTCTGAATGTGCGCACCTTTCCGTCGGGGCATCTATAGGCTTTCAGTCCCTCGAAGCCCTCCTGTCCGTAGTGCAGGCATGTGGCAGCCATGTGTAGAGTGAGAGTTTCCTCGGATGACACCTCTATTTCGCCCCATTTACCATCGCGGTAGTAACAGCGCACGTTATAATCAGTTTTTCTGTAACCAAAGTTAAGGTTAGCCCAATCTAAATTTTTCATACAGTATAATTTAAAAATTGCTGTGCAAAGGTACTATTAAGCACATTAAAAACCAAATATATTTGTTTTTTTTCCACACACATTATCAAGCCATTCTTGCCTCGACCACATTGACCACGTAGTCGCCCAGTTTTTCGCATTCGTTTACCATGTCGATGTAGAGTGTGCCTACCGAGTAGTCGTATTCATGGTCGTTGACCGACTGTATATTGTTGGCTTTGAGCGTATTTCTGAGAGAATTGATTTCGTTTTCTATCCGGAACGTCTCCTTAGCGTTTATCTCCTCTTTTCTGCCAGCCATTACCACGTTCATCTGTGAGAGAGCCTTGTCGGTGAGCGAGAGCATTTCATTGAGCGACTTAGACTGTTGTTCGTTGAACTTCTCCTTTGCCTGACGTTTACGTTTCATGGTGCGTGCCAGGTTGTAGCAAGCATCGCCTATACTTTCTATTTCGCTTATCTCGCGCATCATCTGTCGTATCTTGCCCTTGGTTTCATCGGAGAGGTGTGCATTGCTCACCTGTTCGAGGTAGCGTGCTATTTCAATCTCCATATTGTCTGATATGCCCTCGTACTTCTCTATACGGTCGAAGAGTTTATCAAACTCCTTGTCGTCTTTCTCATTGTCCGTCATAGGCAGCAGTTCGAGAGTCATCCTGTACATACGTTGTATGCGTGTGCCGAAGAGTGTGATTTCCTTCTGTGCCTGATAGACAGATATTTCCGGAGTTTTCATCAGTCCGCCCTGTATATAGCGCAGTCGGGTGTCCTCATCTCCCTCGTCCTTAATCTTGATCACCTTGCACACCAGTTTCTCTATCTGCGGAATGAATCCAATGAGGATGGCGGTATTGATAAGGTTGAAGCACGTATGGAAAGCAGCGAGCACAAAACTGAGTTTTGCGGCATTAGCCAGGAAGTTGGGTGAATCGTTTGTCATCTCCACGTCATATCCTACGAGCGAGCACACCATATTGACAAACGGTTTGAACAGGATGAGCACCCACACCACGCCGAAGAGGTTGAAGAACATGTGTGCGAAAGCCGCCCTTCTGGCCTGTGTTCCTGCCGACAGAGCCACGATATTAGAAGTGACCGTAGTACCGATATTTTCACCCATCACGAGTGCTATGCCCTGATAGATGGGCAGCACGCCTGATGAGCACAGTATCATGGTAATAGCCATGACCGCTGCCGATGACTGCACGCACATGGTGAGCAGTCCGCCTATGAGCAGGAATGTGATAGTAGTGAGGAAACTGTCGGGGTCGAAACTGGAGAAGAAGGAAAGTACAGCCTCGTTTTCTCCCAGGTTCATGTCGATACCTGTGGCGCGCAGAGTGCCCAGTCCGAGGAACATGAAGGCGATGCCGTATATGAAATCGCCCACTACCCTTCTTTTCTTATTGTATATGAGGATGATAGCGATGAAGAACGCAGGATAGACGAAGTCGGTGATATTGAATGAGAATCCTGCCGACATGATCCATGCCGTGAGCGTGGTACCGATATTGGCACCCATGATAACACTGATGGCTTGTGCCAGGGTAAGCAGTCCGGCACTGACGAAAGATACCGTCATAACCGTGGTGGCCGTTGATGACTGTACGGCAGCGGTGACGAAGACTCCGGTGAGCATACCTGTGAAACGGTTGGTGGTCATTGCCCCGAGAATATGGCGCAGTTGTGGTCCCGCCATTTTCTGCAGTGCGTCACTCATGGCTTTCATGCCATACATAAGCAGCGCCAGAGAACCAAGCATACGTAGCGCCAGCATCCAATAGTTAGGTGATTCCATAAGACGTGTGTATTATATTTTTATTACTTGTCGATTGTTTTTAGCTCAGTCTTTCTCGTCGAGTATTTTCTTTATTTCCTGTTCAGTGTCTACCAGTCGCTGTTTACAGTCAGCGATAAGAGTCTTAGCCTTTTTCAGTTGCTGGGTCATTGAGTCAATGTCCAATTGGTCGTTTTCCATTTTTCTGACGATGTCTTCCAGTTCTTTCATCGCCTGTTCGTATTTGAAACTTTCCTTCATATAGAGAGATTGTATTTATTGTTCATTAGAAAGTGTTTTGGATATGACAGTGCCGTGTTTCACCCGTGTATGGATGATAGCACCTTCGGGCAGTGATGATACATCGGTAACAGCCCGTCCCTGGTATGTAGTGATACTGTATCCACGGTTGAGCAGTTGTTGTGGGTCGAGCAGTGTTATTTGTTGCTCTATCAGTTGCACTCTGTGTTTTTCGCCGGTGATGATTGATTGTGCCGCTGCCGGCAGTTTCGTCTCTATCCTCTGCAGTCGGTTTTTCGCCTCGGCAATAGTGTGTTGTGCCCTGGCAGAGATGCTGTAGTTGATACGTTGCAGTTTGATTTTTTGTCGGTTTGCCGAAGCGTCAAAGAGTCGTGGTATGCTTGCAGCCAGGTGTTCCACATGCAGCAGTTCGTGTTTTATCCTTTGTGTCACCACGGAGTAGAGGGTCTGTTGTGCCCTGGTTATCCGTTCCATCACCTTGAGCAGGCGGTCTGTGAAGAATGTGGCAGCCGCGGTAGGAGTTTTCACGCTGGCATGTGCTATAAGGTCGAGCACCGTCTCGTCTCTGTCGTGTCCGATAGCAGTGATTACCGGTATGGGGAAGTTTGCCACGTTCTCTGCCAGTGGCAGCGAGTCAAATCCAGAAAGGTCGCTGGTGCTTCCTCCTCCCCTCATGATCACCACGCAGTCGAATTCTTCTTCCCTTTCCGCCACATCATTGAGAGCAGCGATGACACTCTGTTCCAGTCCTTCGCCCTGCACGGTAGCGGGGAAGAGAGTGACAGAGAAACGCAGGTGGTAGTCATTGAGCAGAAGTTGTTTGCAGAAGTCGCCATATCCGGCTGCGTTTTGTGCAGAGATGACCGCTATATTTTGGCAGAAGAGAGGCAGAGCGAGAGCGTGATTATCATCGAAGATACCTTTTCTCTTCAGCGTTTCCACTATCTCACGGCGTTTGCGTGCCATATCTCCGAGGGTGAATGTAGGGTCGATATCGGCAATGATATATGCGAAACCATAGTTTTCGTGGAAGGAGGCTTTCACCTTGGCGAGCACCTTCATGCCCGAGGCAGGCATTTGTCCGGTGACCTGTGTGAACTGTCTTTTCACCGTTGTCCAGGTGTTTCTCCAGCATCTGGCAGCCGCCTTTGCCACAGTAGTCTTCGCCTCGTCCTTCTGTATGAATTCCATGTAGCAGTGGCCGTTGGATTCCCTCAGGTCCATCAGTTCCGCCTCCACCCAGTAGTATTCAGGCATCTCCAGTTGCACCAGGTTGGCTACCAACCGGTTGAGTTCGAAGAGTGAGAGATGCTGTGGATGGAGGTTCATGGCAGTGAGCAGGTTATTTGTTTTTACCCATTTCGTATGCTTTCATGAAATCGGGCAATCCATATCCGAACACATTATTTGGAGTGGTGTAGTTGTCAGCACTCATTCTGACGAGGTTCATCACCTCTGTGGCAGTGAGTGTAGGCAGAGCCTGCCACAGGCATGCCACCATGCCACACATTATAGGTGAAGAGAAGGAAGTGCCCATACTCCATGATATCTCCCCGTCGCCACCGATGGTAGCGGCAGGCGAGCCGAGCGCCATGACATCGGGTTTCACCCTGAGGTCCTGCGAGGGTCCCACACTGCTGAACACAGCATTATTTTTAGACACGTTGATAGCCCCCACAGCGAGAATATTATGTGCATCGGCAGGGAAATTGATTTTCTTCCACTGTCCCATGCCGTCATTACCAGCACTGTTGCATAGGATTATCCCTTTATGTGCGAGCATGGAAGCCGTTCTGGAAATGAGTGTGGAGTAGCCATCCTGCTGTACGTATGTATGGTCTTGCGCCTTGATATCGAAGTCTTGGTATCCGAGTGAACTGTTGATGAGGTCTACACCCACGCTGTCGGCAAATTCGGCTGCTGCAGCCCAGTAGTCCTCCTCGACGAGCATCTCCGTGGCCACCTCTTCAGCCCTTATGAGCCAGAATTGCGCCTCGGGTGCTGTGCCCACCAGAAATTCCGGCACATTAGCACCCATGCACGAGAGCACCTGTGTGCCGTGATCTGTCTCGGCGAATATGGTAGGAGTGGGAGTGACCACGCAGTCCTTATATCCCAGGATTTTGATATCCTGTATGGCCTTGATTCTGTCGGCATTCATAAATCCCCCGTCGAGCACAGCGATAGTCATGCCCTGACCGCGGTATCCCTTGTCGTGAAGGCCTTTGCCGTTGAGCAGTCCTATCTGGCTGCCTCCATTGCCATAATGTCTGTCCTTCACGCGTGACGATTCCTTCATCTGCGACACCACCTTGTCTCTTGTCACCACCTTGAGGGTATCGGGTGCCGTCCATACGTGCACCACTTCCCTGACGAAAGGCAATGCGCCGAAAGCCGTCGCCATGGTAGAGTCGGCAGTGCGCACCACCACAGTATTGTTCCATTTACTCTTCGACATTATAGTGGCTCCCATCATCTGTATCTGCTTCAGATAGGCAGTAGAGAGAGGCAGGTCGGTAGAATCTACCCTGATATGCTGTCTGTTTCTTCTTTTCAGTGCTTTCTGAGAGAGGAACTGTTCGGGTTGTTTCAGCGATGCAGGCGAACCTTTCTTATCTGAAAGGTACAATCTGAACATATATGTCTTGCCCCAAGGGTAGCGGTTGGCTTCTGCATATGAGATGTGGCATGCGAGAAGCGAAACGAGCAGAAGGAGGATTTTTCTCATATTTGAAGTATAAAGTAGAGACGTCAATGCAACGTTTTCAGTGCAAAGTTAACACACTTGGATGAAAAAAGCAAGAAAATGCGTGAAAATAGACGAGAGTAATGATGAATTTCAAAAAAATGTGAAAAACTTTGTGGTATGGTGAGAAAGTTGTACTTTTGCATCGCTTAGGTCGTATCGGTTAGATCGGGATACTCATCAAACAATATCACACAACCGAGAAGGATCTTCCGACCAATGGCGGGCCACGCCCTTTCGGGTAGCATTATTGCCGGTGGATTACAAAGGCGGGGGACTCTCAAATCATTACACTCGGAGTCATCATCACAATCACGATACGACCTACTTTTTTATTATTATTCATTCAAACTTTATACGTATATGTTCTCCGGAATAGTAGAAGAGATGGCTGTAGTGACAGCAATAGAGCGTGAGGATGAAAACATACATTTCACCTTGCGTTGTTCTTTTGTCGACGAATTGAAGATAGACCAGAGTATATCTCACAATGGAGTATGTCTGACAGTAGTGTCGATACATGACGGTCAGTACACGGTGACCGCCATGCGCGAGACCCTGGAGCGCAGCAACCTGGGCATGCTGAAGGTAGGCGACAGGGTGAACGTAGAGCGTTCGATGCTGATGAACGGTCGGTTGGACGGTCATATCGTTCAGGGTCATGTGGACGAGACGGCGCGTTGTACGGGCATGCGCGATGCCGGTGGCAGTACCTATTTTGAGTTTGAGTATGATGAGAACCGTGATATGGCTCGTCGTGGTTATTTCACCGTAGACAAGGGCAGTGTGACGGTGAACGGGGTGTCTCTGACCGTGTGCAGTCCCACGAGTCACACTTTTGAGGTAGCAATCATCCCCTACACCCGTGAGAACACCAATTTCTGCGATATCAAGCCAGGCAGCGTAGTAAACATAGAGTTTGACATCCTGGGCAAGTACATTGCCCGTTTGCAGGATTTCCGTTGAGAGCCATGAAGTTGAGATTTTTTCTTGCCATACTGTTGTTGCTGGGTATGTTTCTGCCTGCCCATGCCGTGCTGAAGGAGGCTGACCTGGAGAGTACCCTGAGCATACTGCGTCAGGAACTGGAGAAATACTACCGCGACCAGCAGTTGCAGTCAGAGAGCAGCAAGATGATGCGTCAGCAAGTGTTCCGTCAGTTGATGCATGTGGTGCAGCAGAGCAATCAGAATGCCCTGATGCTTTACAGTCAGAAGTCGGAGTATGTGTTCGACCTGACCTATGCCTGTCATGAGGCCACAGAGATGTATCACAATTTCAAGAGGACCATAGCCCCATTTCGCAACATAGTGGACGAGTATGACAGTGAGATAGCGCGTTACGACAGTCTGGTAGTGAGTCTGAACAAGATGAGCAGCCGCATGCTGGACGAACGGGCGGCAGTGAACAGGAATGTGTGTCTCACGCTGTCGGTCAACATTCTCAGGACCCTTCGTGAGAATCGTGAGAGCATGTCGGAGTACATTAAATTCTCCAAGGACACAGAGGAGCGTCTTGCCAATCTATACGATTATGCCAACCACCGTTACAACGAGATACAGAACAACATCTTTGTGAATGGCGGCACCAACTACTTCACCATCCTCTCCCAATTGCCTGCACATCTCTCTCAGACCACGGAGACCGTCATGGAGAAATACATGCCATACACCAAGGTAGAGTCTCAATGGGACAGCCACATGATACTCTATCTGTTTCTCACCCTTTTGGCATACGCCACTTTTGCAGGTTTAATCAATTTCGTGGCAGTGCGTCTGTTGTCTCGCCGTATCCGCAACAACTCATTTAATGCCAAGCGCAGCAGCATCATCATCGCCACCTCGGTCATCACCTTTGCCATCATACTGGGTGTGGTACGCCTGATGATGGAGCAGAACTTCCTGATAATGGCAAGTGGTCTGCTGATAGAGTTTGCGTGGTTGTTGGGTGTGATTCTGATTTCCCTCCTTTTGCGTGTGAGCGGTGACCAGATAGGCAGTGCATTCCGCATTTACGCCCCACTGCTTGCAGTAGGCTTTATAGTGATAGCCTTCCGTATCATCCTGGTGCCCAACGACATGGTAAACCTGGTATTGCCCCCTATCCTACTGTTAAGCATGCTGTGGCAGTGGCGTGTGATAAAGCGCCACAACACCAATATTCCTCGCAGCGACATGGTATACAGTTACATCTCGCTCGCAGTATTCATTGCCTCGGTGATAAGTTCATGGATGGGCTACACCCTTCTGAGCGTGCAGATGCTGATATGGTGGTTCATGCAGTTGACCTGCATCCTCACCATCAATTGCATACAAGGATGGGTGAAGAATTATGGCGAGCGCAAGCATCTGAGGGACAAGCCGGTAACGAAGACATGGTTTTACGACCTTCTGTATCGTGTATTCCTGCCCTCGATGGGTGTATTGTCGGTGATAGTAGCCATATACTGGGCAGCCGATGTATTCAACCTGAGCGACCTGACCTGGCGCATCTTCACCTACGAGTTTATCAATGCCGAGAACTTCAGCATCAGCATCCTCAACATAGCCGTAGCCATAATCCTATGGTTCATCTTCTCCTATATCAACCGCACGGCAAAGTCGCTCATGCGTATGTACTTCGAGGCTAAGGATGCCTCTGGTGCCGAGAGTAGGATGATGATGACGAAGAATGTGCTTCAGGTATTGGTATGGGGACTGTGGCTCATCATCACGCTTGCCATCTGCAACATCAGTTTCACCTGGCTGGTAGTGGTGTCCGGCGGTCTGTCCACCGGTTTGGGTTTTGCATCCAAGGACATACTGGAGAACATCTATTACGGCATATCCCTTATGGCAGGCCGCATCAAGATAGGCGACTGGATAATGGTAGACGGTGTGCGTGGCAAGGTGACGAGCATCAGTTACGTGAGCACCATGGTAGATGCCATAGACGGTTCGCAGATAGCCTTTCAGAACAGTCAGTTGTTTACCAAGAACTACAAGAACCTGACTCGCAACCACGGCTACGAACTCGACATACTGGAAGTGGGTGTTGCGTACGGCACCGACATAGAGAAGTGCCGCAAATTGCTGATATCAGCCGTGAGTAAGTTGGACTGTGTGAACAAGGAGCGCCCTGTACGTGTGGTGCTGCGCGAGTTTGGCGACAGCAGCATAGTATTGAAAGTGCTGGTATGGGTGCCCGTAGCCTCTCAGTACAGCAACGACGGCGAGATACTGGAAGCCATCTACACCACACTCAACGACAATGGTATCAGCATCCCGTTCCCCCAGCGCGACTTGCATATCATCCACGACAGTCAAGCCCTTGCAATGGTTCCCTGATAACACATCAGAAAGATGTTACTTCCCGCTGCGGTACTCACCAGGTGTCATGCCCACCTCACCTTTGAAGAATTTTGAGAAGAACGAGGGGTTGGCAAAATTCATGCTCTCTGCAACTTCCCAGATGGGGAGGTCGCTGTATCTCAACAGCACCTTGGCCTTCTGTATGGCATGTCGGTTGAGCCACTGCATGACGGTGAGACCACTGGCCTTCTTGATGACAGCCCCGAGATGGTTGGGCGTGACACAGAGTTTGTTGGCGTAAAACTCAATCTTGCGCTCGTGCAATCCATACTGATTGACGATGCTGAGGAACTGGCGGAAGATTTTATCTTGTCGTGTAGCCGTCTGTTGCCGTATGGCTTCTTCACGGTCTTCGATGCGTTTCAGTTCCATGAGCAGGGCTGTCTGCAGGTAGGTGATGACCTCGGGCAGCAAGGGCTGGCGCCTCGTCTCGTGCCACATCAGTTCTACGTATTCATTGACCAACAGCCACTCATCGTCGTCAAGTGTCAGACATATCTGCTGACTGACAGAGGTGAACAGCGGCAGGTCTTTGAATGAGAAGGCTCGTATGTCGAAATCATCGCTCCACTCCAGTATCTCGAAGATGCTGTCAGCCACCAGCACGATGAGCGACTGTTGCTCCAGGCGCTGTTCCTCCAGATTGACAACCACACGTACCCATCCCTTAGAAACCATCATCACGCGTCCCTCATCCACTCGATAGGGCTGGTCGGTGCGCAGGTGTTTCAGTCCGAAGTCCTTCGCATTCATCGTGATATAGATGTGTTCATCCACATAGTATTGCTTCTCGTCCTCAGCCAGTAAACTGACGAAGTTCAGGCTCAGATTTTCCACACTTTTTGCCATAATCATCGAATTAGAACATTTATAGCCTCAATAAGATAACGTAAGAATGGCAGATTCATTGTAAAAATGTAGTATGTACATAAGATTTACTGATTAAGCAGACTTTCAATATCACAATTCAGGAAATCTTCCAGAGAAACGCCACCCGTACCCACGACAAAAGCCTGTTTAGGATGGAATGCTTCAACGAAAGCAGGCAGACCAGAGTTCATTCCGCGACGACCGCTTTTCACCTCTATAGCTGTCAACTCACCATCGTTATCTATAATGAAATCAACCTCTTTATCACACTTGTCTTTATTCCTTGACGGCTCTCGCCAATAATACACCTTGTAGTCCTGCTCTTCTGCCACACTAAGGAAGTGTGCTCCTATAGCACTCTCTACCCATCGTCCCCAAAGCATTGTGTCAGTCCGGTCGGCAAGGAACGAATGACCTTTATAGGCGGTCAACAGTGCATTGTTATATACCTGGTATTTAGGCACGGAGCCACGTTTAAGGTATACGGAATGGAGATATCGTCCAGAACCTGACCGACAAGTGTAGTTTTTCCGACCTGTCTCGGTCCTGCCAATAGCGTCCCATACGCCCGTTACAATCGATGAAGGGATGGATAAATTCAAACTCATAATGGAACACGCACGAATAGACCAGCGGATGCGTCTTGCAGTTCTTTACCCAATGAAACAAATCACCCATCAGTTCTGGTACTCTTGCAGGTGGAGGAGCCATGTGCAGACAGTTGCCATTCCCATCGAACACTCCGACGCCCTCTTGACGATAGTGACCGGCATTACGTACCAACTCACCCATCATCAATCCGTGAGCCTTCTACAAGTCTTTCTCTTTGAAAGCGTCCAACTGAGGCATGAGTCGATAGGCCTCGATAGCATTCTTCACTTCCTGTATCTCGTCAGGAGCACCAAGCACATGTTTGCCGTCGATGATATCCGTCACCTGTTTCAGCGAAAGCGTATTATTCTCGATGGACAGTGACGAGTGAATAGTCCGAATCTGGTTTTTCTTTCTCAGCATAGAAGAAGGTACGTCGTTGCCTATACGTGAGTTCAGGCTTCCCACCTGCTCTGAAATTTCTGAAATCAATGCTGGTTTCTGCAAATTTATAAAAAACAATCCATAGTTGGAATGTGCAAAAATTAGATTTTTACGAACCTCAAACAGGGAGTGACGAACGTCTGTTTTGGGATGATGAAGTGAAAAAGATTTACTTAACAATCACCGATGTATTGTAAGAATAAAGGAAATATCGTATATTTGCAAGTGATGAAACGTCACTTCATACATAGAATGGTGCTGCTGACCCTTTTCACCCTTCTTGCTTCTGTTGTATGCGCCGAGGGTAGCACGGGTATGACCAATAGTTTGTGCAGTCGCCGCTTCACCACCTTGGAGGGTTTGCCGCAGATGCAAACCGAGACGGTGTGGCAAGACAGTCGTGGCTACGTGTATGTGGGCACACTCTCTGGTTTTGCCCGCTACGATGGCAACACCCTCACCCCCCTGCTCTATGGTCACCGCGACAACATCCTTGCCTTTGCCGAGATAGACGGCAAGGTGCATGCCCTGGGGTTCCGCCGGCAGTGGATAGTAGATGGCGATGACGTGAGCATGCATCAGATAGACGAAAGCAGACAGTGGCTGATCAATAACTTCAATTCGCCTGCTTTGCCCTCAGGTATCATACTGCTGGAGGACGACAAGGAGAGCCACCGCCGTCTGTGCCGTCTGGAAGAGAGCGGGTTCAGTGTGTTGCTGGCAGACACCCTGATGGACAGGATGATGCCCGACCGCAAACTCTATATAGATGCGGAGAGTGTGACAGATGCAGCATCCATGGCCAACAAGTTGTACATGCCCACCGACGACGGACTGTATATGTATGACGGCAAGCGGTTCAGACAGATATCAGACAAGACTGACTTTTTTGCACTGCACCGCACAGGCAACCTTCTCTATGCCCTGGCAGGCGATGGTTTATATACCGTGTCAGGCGGCAAGGTGACACTGAATAAAGCCTATACCTTCGAAGCCACCGACTATGGATTGACAGCCAGCCATGACCAACAGGGCAGACTCATCATAGCCGACAGCCACTCCATATACGTGTATGATGGCAAGGAGGTGACGAAGGTGGCAGACGGTTTCAACCTGATAAAAGGCTTGTTGACAGACAAGTGGGGCAGGCTGTGGCTGACCACCTATCAGGGACTGTACTGCTATTTCACCATGAACTTCAACCGTCACCATCTGACCGATGGGAACGACATAGTAAGGGCACTGGCAGTGAACAGTGGTGGAGAGGTGGTGATGGCTACTCTCAATGGCAAGGTGCTGGTTGGCGATGACGTGGTGAGCGACACCCCCGACTATTTCTACATAGCCGGCAGTGCCGTGCTGGGCGACAAGGTATATGTGGCAGGCAGAGACGACCTGCACTGCATAGAGGGGCACACAGCACAAAGACTGAACCTGCCGTACAACCGCTATCAGTTTGTCACCTCAGCCTTGGGCAAAGTGGTGTTTGGTGCCCGCAACATGGTACTGGCATACGATACCGGCAGTGGCACCACCGATACGCTATGCACTGACCTACCCCACCCTTGGTGCGCTGCTGCCGATGACAGCGGCAACCTGTGGGTAGGCACCACCGGCTACGTATACAAACTGAGCAGGCAGAGCAACGGAGCATGGCAGAGCACCTGCATAGACTACCCACAAAACCTGGTGGCTACGGCGATGGATGCTGACAGATACGGCAACATCGTCTTCTCCTCAGTAGACTCGCTGTTCGTGATACGCAATGGAGCGATAAGCGAGTTGAACAGCCGTATGCCCCTGTTGCACGGTCATGAGGTGCGTTCGGTGCATGTGTCGCCAAAAGGCTATCTGGTAGTGGGAGTGATTGACGGTTTGATAGTAGCACGTGTGGACAGTGCGATGAACGTGAGCGGCGCTACCCTGTTCAACTACAACAACGGTTTTGCGATAGTAGAACCCCAACAGTCGCCCATGGCAGAGACGAGCACCGGCATCATCTGGCTGGCAGGACTGGAAGAGATGGTATCGTTTGATGTGGAACGGCTGATGCAGCAGAAATATTCCGACATGTACGCCACCCCACAGACCCGCTGGTGGCAGCGGTGGTGGATATGGCTGGCATTGCTCATTCCGATTGTGGCAATGATATGGATATTGGCACGCAGATACGAGCGACAGAGAACCAGGCGACAGATGGCGACCATAGAACGCGAGAAGACGCTGAAGGAACTGCAGGTGAACGCAATAAGGTTGAAATCGATACCCCACTTCAACAGCAACGTGCTCTCTGGCATAGAATATTTTGTGATGAACCATTCGGTGGATGAAGCCACCTACTACTTAGGACTGTATTCACGCTTTACCAACACCACCCTCGCCGACATAGACAGGGCAGCCAGGACAGTAGATGAGGAAGTGGACTATCTGGAGAACTACCTGAAGTTGCAGAAGATGAGGTATGGCGACAAACTGACCTACAGCATCACTGTGGACGATGACGTGAACAGGCAGGCACTGATACCCAACATGCTGCTGCACACCTACACCGAGAATGCCATAAAGCACGGCATCACCCACAAGGACAGCCCTGGAAATGTGGATGTGCGGGTGAGTAGCAAGATACGGGAAGGACACCGATGGGTGATAGTGAGCGTGACCGACGACGGCATAGGACGCAAGGCGGCAGGTCAGTTGCATGAGAAGACCAACAAGATGGGACTAAACATACTAATGGAACAAGTGCAACTGTTGAACCAGATGAACCGTTTGCACATCACACAACATGTAACCGACCTGAAGGATTCCATCGGCAAGCCCTTAGGCACCCAATATGTGATGGAGATACCCGAAGGTTACCGCTATGACACAAAAAAGACTTAATGCTAATGGAACCAATCAAGACCGTAGTAGTGGAGGATGAGCAGTTGCCCCGGCTGGCACTGTTGCAGAAACTCAAGGCTCTGTGGCCGAGAGTGGAGATAACAGATAGTTGCGACAATTACGAGACTGCGCTTGAGACGATAAAGCGCACAAAGCCCCAACTGGTGTTTCTCGACATACAACTCCATGGCAGGAACAGCATAGACATGCTGAAGGAACTGCGCCAGTCATCCCCTTCGCCCTACGTCATCTTTACCACGGCGTACGACAAGCAGGAATATCTGCTCAATGCCATACGAATGCAGGCAGTGGACTACCTGCTGAAGCCCATAGACAAGAAGGAGTTGTCGGCTGCCATAGACAAGGTAGAGAAACTGTGCAGGCACGACCAACTGATAGAAGAGACACGTCATGGTGGCAAATGCCTGTTTCGCACGGCGTCCGGTCACCTGTTTGTGAGCACCGACGATATCTTCTTCATACGCAGCAACGGCAACTACTCCGTGGTAGTGACTTCTGCCGAGGAGGTGATGGTGATGGAGAGTCTGATAGGCATAGAGCGCAGGTTGCAAGACTGCAACTTCGTGAGAACCGACCGTCAGCACATCATCAACAAACGAATGGTATACAAGATCAATTCTAAGAAGGCACAGTGCCTGCTTCAGGCTCCCGACGGCACCAAGATGGAAGTGCAACTATCGAAGAATGGTATGGAGCAACTGATATTAAGTATCAGTTAGGTGGCATGCGCTCACCATTTCACTTTTGGGCAGTGTGATACTATGTATTGGTAGAGCCAGTCAAAGTCTTCAATATCGGCATACACCTGATTCTTTGACAGCGGTTGATTCACCTTTATAGTATTCCACTTACGGTAGGGTTTCACTTTCTTCACGTAGTGGAAAGTGGAGATAGTAGTGGTATGAGTAGCAGCAACGATACCAGCACTTACGGCACCCCGACTGCCGCCTACCAGTCCTGCCAACACGGTGAGCCATCCTATGGCTTTGGCTTTCTTCACCTGCTTATTCATCTGTCGGTGTATGATTTCCTTGTCGTCCATTTCAAAGAGCACCACATACTTCCATCCGTTTTGTGCCGCCACTATAAGATAGGCAAAGGGCACGAGCACGGCAAAGATAGCAAAGATAAGAAGTACTATTTTGGTATTTGTCCACACCGTATCAGGGAAATCGCCACTGAAGAGAGATATAACGTTGAGCAAGAGCCATACGATAAGACACGACAGGCAGATGACTTTATATATCGTGATGAAGAGCATAGGGTTCTTCATCATGCTGAACTCGTAAATCCAACGATACTTACCATCCTGACACAACTGTATCCTGTTGCCATACGACAGTTGTGAAGGTTGCCACTGCGGTGACTGAGAAGGTTGCCACTGCGGTGGTCCTTGCTGGAAGGGAGGTGGGGTTGGAGGAGTATATCCCATAGTTTTTTATAGTGGTTAATGAAGGAAAAAGAGTTGGGCACCGGCATTCTGCCGATGCCCAACCAGATATCATAAGAAAATGATAATCACGCTTACTCTTTAGTTTCGTCAGCCTTCTTGGCAACGGGTTTCTTGGCAGCGGGTTTCTTAGCGGGTGCCTTTGCCTTATCGAGTTTGGCTTTCAGTTTATCCTCCTCTTGCTGCATTTTCTCCACTTTGGCTTGCAGGCGAGTGATTTCCTTATCCTTCATCTGTATCTCATCGCCCTGGTTTTTGATAGTGGTAAGCAGCGAGTTGAGTTCATCATTATCTATCTCCTCGGGATAGAGAGATTTCACACGGTTGATGAAGTCGCCCAGCACATTCATATAGTTAGTGAAGGCATCGAAAGGCGACTGATAGATACCACGGTCCAGTCCTACGTTAGAGGGTTTTGTAGTCATGAAGCGGAAGTTGTTGGAAGCCTGCAGGTAGTCCCAGTCCTGGTTGATACGTGGGTCGTTGGCTATCCTCACACGGTCTGCCACGCTATAGAGTTTATTGAAAGCCTCACGCTGCATGGGGTTGCCGAGCCAGCAACTCACGTCGCGCTCCTCGTCGACCCATGAGAGGGTGTCGGGCACATCGAGTTGTCCCACGCTCTTCATCTTCTTGCATATCTCGGTAGGTGTAGAGAATGTGATACCCTCAGCCTTGGCGCATGCCGGCAGTGCTTTGATAAATTCGAGTATGTTGCTGGAGAGCGGCTGAGCCATACCCAGTGCAGAGAGTTCCATAAAGATGTTTATAATCTGCTCTTCCTGTGGGAAGTCGGCTATACGCTTGATGTAATTGTCGGCGAAGAGCGGATATCCCTCCCAGTCGCTGTTGTTGAAGCGCAGCGAGATATCATCAGAGAGAGTCACGTCGCGCAACAGCAGTTTCAGGTTGGGAGCCATGGCACAGTGATACACATAGTGGGGAGATTTCCATCCGAGCACATGTTTTGCGCCCTCGGTGAGCATGCCCTTGAATCCCATGGCAGCCACCTGTGCACCGATATCATCGCTATAGATGAGCGAAGAGTTACGCATCACCTGAGGTTTCTGTCCGAAGTACTCCTGTATCTTCACAGCCTGGCGTTTCACCTCATCGGCAAAAGTCTCCTCATTGACCAGAGAAGAGAGGCCGTGCGAATAGGGCTCGGCGAGGAACTCCACGCATCCCGTGGCATTGAGTTCCTGCAGTTTCTCGAGCACCTGCGGGGCATGCATTTCGAGTTGTTCAATACCCACGCCCGAGAGCGAGAATGCCACCTTGAAATAATCTCCGTGAGCGGCAATCATCTCTTGCAGAGCATTGAGAGCGGGCATGTATGAGCGCTGTGCTATCTCAGAGATAGAGCGTTCGTTCTCGTAGTCGTCATAATAGTAGTGGTCTGTACCGATATCGAAGAAGCGGTAGCGTTTGAGATGTATGATTTGGTGTATCTCAAAATATAGGCATATAGTTTTCATTGTATTGAGAATTTTCGTTATTTGTTAATTGTGCGTATATAGAGTTCTTTGATCCATGCTCCCACTTTCTCCCATGTGATCTGGTCCACTTCCCGTTTACCTTCCTCTTGCAGGTATTGGAAGAGCGAGTCGTTGTGGCATATGGAGTAGATAGCGTCTGCCAAGGCATGGATATCCCAGTAGTCGACTTTTATACAGTTGTCGAGTATCTCTGCGCATCCGCTTTGTTTTGAGATGATGGTGGGTGTACCGCATTGCATAGCCTCGAGCGGTGATATGCCAAAGGGTTCGCTGACCGAGGGCATGACATAGACATCAGAGTCTTTGAGGCATTCGTACACCTGTTTTCCCCTCATAAATCCCGGGAAGTGGAAGCGGTCGGCAATACCTCTCTCTGCAGCGAGATAAATCATGGCATCCATCATATCGCCCGAGCCAGCCATACAGAATCTGACGTTTCGTGTACGGTGCAGCACCATAGTGGCAGCCTCTACGAAGTACTCAGGTCCTTTCTGCATAGTGATACGTCCGAGGAATGTGACCACCTTGTCCTTGCCGGTATGGTCGGGGCGAGGTATCTCCTGCAGTTCCTGTTTGAGCGGGTATACCGCGTTGTGCACGGTAAACACCTTTCTCGGGTCCTGATAGTAGTGATTGATCACCGTCTGTCTGGTCAGTTCAGACACGCACATGATGCAGTCGGCATTGTCCATACCGTCCTTTTCTATGCCATATACAGTAGGGTTCACCTTTCCTCTGGAGCGGTCGAAGTCGGTAGCGTGAACGTGTATGCACAGTGGTTTTCCGCTTACGTTCTTGGCATGGATGCCAGCGGGATAAGTGAGCCAGTCGTGAGCGTGTATGATATCAAACTCCTCTGTACGCGCCACCACACCGGCAATGATAGAATAGTTATTGATTTCCTCGTGCAAGTTTTTCGGATATCCTCCGGCAAACTCCATAGCACCGAGGTCATTGACATGCATGTAGTTGAAGTCGGCATAGATATGGTCTCTGAGTCGGAAATAATATTCCGGGTCCATGATATTGCCTACCCTTTCCTTCACATAATCGTAGTTGACATCACGCCATGCTATAGGCACAGCATTCATAGCCACGATTCGAGCAGCCGATTGGTCTTCATCGCCAAAGGGGTGAGGCAAGCAGAGAGTGATATCCATGTCGCCCTGAGCATGCAATCCTTCAGATATACCATAGTTGGCTGTTGCCAGTCCGCCAAACACGTGGGGAGGATACTCCCATCCAAACATTAGTACTTTCATATAATTGTTCCTCCCTGATTACTTCTGATAGTTATACGATTCTAAAAGATTGAGCGTGCGCAGCACCTCAGCCACATTCATAGCGAATGACATGGCACCACGTCCGTGGAACGGTGGGTTGCCGTCGAAGAGTTCGCTAATAGTGCCTAGGCAGTGGTAGTCCATCTCGTCCTCATATCCCACCATCTGTCTCTGTATGAAACTGAGTCGTGTACGGCGGTACAGTTTCAGGCAAGCCTCCATATAGAAGCCACCGAGCCATGGCCATGCCGTGCCCTGGTGGTAAGCATAGTCGCGCTGCGTCTGCGGTCCCACATACATAGGATTGTATCCACCGCTCTTTGGTGAGAGCGAGCGCAGTCCCTTGGGTGTGAGGAGTTCACGGGTGCACACATCGAGCACCCCTTTCTTCTGTTCCTGGGAGAGTGGTGAGAAGTCGAATGCCACGGGGAATATCATGTTGGGTCTGACGCTCCAGTCCACCATGTTGCCATCCACATAGTCGTAGAGGTATCCGTATTCATTGAGGAACGTATCTACGAAGGCAGTCTTACACTTCTCTGCGAGAGCCTCGAGTTGGTCGGCTTTCTTCTCTTTGCCGTTGTCTCTGTCGAGCGAAGCCACGAAGCGGAGAGCATTGTACCACAGGGCGTTGAATTCCACTATATATCCTGAGCGCGGCACCACGGGGTGCCCGTTGGCAGTAGAGTTCATCCATGTGATGGCCTTGTTGCGTCCGTCGGCATAGAGCAGTCCGTTGTCGTGCAGTTCGAGTATGGGATGTCCGTCTTCGGCTATATAGTCCACTATGTCATTGATGAGGGCTCCGTACATCTTGAATGCCTTTTCCCTGCCGCATTCCTTGGCGTACTGTTGCACGGACCAAACGGCCCACAAGGGTACGTCGGGCTGGTCCATCTCATATATTTTCACCGTGAGGGGTTTTCCCTTCATAAACTCGCGAAGTCCCTTCTCTGCGGTCTTCATCACGAGTTCGAAGTAGTCCTGTTCCTCTATGGCGAGAGTGAGTCCTGGCAGTGCGATGAACGTATCGCGCGCCCTGCATTTGAACCAGGGGTATCCAGCGAGCAGGTAGCGGTCGTCGTTCTTCTCACGTTTGTGGAACTGGTGAGCGGCATTGACCAGACAGTGGAAGAAATTGTCGCGCGGTGAGCGGTCATCGATTTCCTTTTCTATAAGTTTCTTGAGAGTAGAACTCTTTATTTCCGAAGTAGAAGCAGAGAAGACGATACTCTCCCCCTTCTTGATAGGCATTTCGAAGTATCCGGGCACATACAGGTCCTCATTGGAAGCATATCCTCTTTCCTGCTCTTTGGGATACTCCACGTTTCTGTACCAGTCGGGCTGGAACACAAATTCATTCTTTTTAGAGAACTGCATGTAGAGGTCGGGGTATCCTGCGTACATACATGTTCTGATACCGTTGTCCACATCGTGATACTCTCTGGATGCGATATTGTTCTCGTGCGTGAACTGTCTGACGCTTCTGAAGGCCAGGAAGGGTCTGAAGCGCAGTGTTGTGGCAGAGTGAGCATCATCGAGAGTATATCTGATGAGGATACGGTCCTCGTAGTGTTGGAACACCACCTCTTTTCTTAGGATTACGCCTCCCACCCTATATACGGTTGTTGGCACTTTGTCACAGTCAAACTCTCGTATGTACTTATGACCTTTAGGACTGTAGTTGTTGCCCTGATACCTATGGAGTCCGAGATTGAATTCTGCCCCATGCTGTACCACGGTGACGTCGAGTGACGAGAGCAGCACATGGTTCTCGTCGTCGAGTTCGGGTACGGGAACCACGAGCAGTCCGTGGTATTTTCTGGTGTTACAGTCTACAATCGTGGAACAAGAATACGCTCCCGAGCGGTTGGTACGCAGAAGTTCGCGCGGCAGTGATTCCTCCAGATTAGTCATCAGCGCTTTTTCTAATCGCAAATAACTCATAGTAGATAAATGTTATGGTATAGTTTGGTTGAATATCAAAAAGTCGCTCAAAGTTACAATAATTTAGGCTATTGAGCAAACGATTGTATATTATTTTTTGATTTTTTTTATTTTTCCCAGCATATTTACTACATTTGCAGTGGAATAAAACTACAATTGTATGATATACGAGTATGATTTTCTCATTATCGGTGCCGGTGTTGCCGGCATGAGTTATGCGTTAAAGGTGGCACGTGCCAAGAAGGGCAGTGTGTGTATGATATGCAAGACCTCGCTTGACGAGGCCAACACCTCCTTTGCCCAGGGTGGTGTAGCCTCGGTGACCAACCTGGCGTTGGACAACTTTGACAAGCATATAGAGGACACGATGATAGCCGGTGACTACATCAGCGACCGTGGAGCCGTGGAGCAGGTAGTGCGCAATGCCCCCTCTCAGATAGAGGAGTTGGTGAAATGGGGTGTGAACTTCGACCGCAAGGAAGATGGGCAGTTCGACCTGCACCGCGAGGGTGGCCATTCCGAATTTCGTATCCTTCACCATGCCGACGACACTGGTGCAGAAATACAGCGTGGACTGATGGCTGCCGTGCGTGCCTGTCCGGATATCACTGTGAAGGAGAACCATTTCGCCGTGGAGATAATCACCCAGCACCATCTGGGAGCGCGTGTGACACGCCGTACACCATATATCAACTGCTATGGAGCCTACGTGCTCAACCCCGACACGCAGAAGGTGGACACCTATCTGAGCAAGGTGACTCTGATGTGTACAGGCGGTTGCGGTGCCGTGTATCAGACCACCACCAATCCTGTGATAGCCACCGGCGATGGTGAGGCGATGGTATACCGTGCCAAGGGTACGGTGGCGGACATGGAGTTTGTGCAGTTTCACCCCACCGCCCTCTACTCGCCCGGCGAGACCCACCCCGCCTTCCTCATCACCGAGGCTATGCGTGGCTATGGCGGCATACTGCGTCTGCCCGACGGCACCTCGTTCATGGAGAAGTATGACAAGCGTCTGTCTCTGGCTCCGCGCGACATAGTGGCGCGTGCCATAGACAAGGAGATGAAGATACACGGACTGGACCATGTATGTCTGGATGTGACGCACAAGGATGCCGAGGAGACGAAGAAGCACTTCCCCAACATATACCACAAGTGTAAGACCATGGGCATAGACATCACCACCGACTATATACCTGTGCGCCCGGCAGCCCACTATATGTGCGGCGGCATAAAGGTTGACCTGAACGGATGTTCGAGCATAGAGCGTCTGTATGCTATAGGCGAGTGCTCGTGCACCGGACTGCATGGTGGCAACCGACTGGCGAGCAACTCGCTGATAGAGGCTGTGGTCTATGCCGATGCTGCCGCCCGTCACTCACTGGAGCATGTTGACCTGTACGACTTCAATGAGAAGGTGCCGGAGTGGAATGATGAGGGCACTATGACCAACGAGGAGCAGGTGCTCATCACCCAGAGTGTGAAGGAAGTGGGCGAGATAATGTCGAACTACGTAGGCATAGTGCGCAGCGACTTGCGTCTGAAACGCGCGTGGGACCGTCTAGACATGTTGTATGAGGAGACGGAGAACCTGTTTAAGCGAGTGAAAGCGAGCAGGGATATCTGCGAGTTGCGCAACATGATCAACGTGGGTTACCTGATTACTCGCTGGGCTATAGAGCGCAAAGAGTGCAGGGGATTACATTTCACCATAGATTATCCCGTACATGCTTATGACAAAAAGAGTTGAGACCATCAAGATACTTCAGAGTTCCTTCTTCCGTGCAGTATGTGCCCTGGCCATAGGTCTGCTGCTACTCTTCTACCCCACCAGCACAGTGAAGGGCATCACCATAGGCATAGGGTTGCTGTTTCTGGTGCCGGGGGTACTCTCGTGCTTCACGTATTGGCGAGCCATACAGTCACGCAGGGAAGAAGAAGGTGGTGGTGAGCGCGACTACTCCGCCATCACCCTTCCCATAGTGGCGATAGGCAGCACTTTGCTGGGTCTGTTTATGACCTTCACCCCCTCCTGGTTTATAGAGTCTCTGATGTACGTGCTCAGTGCCATGGTGATACTGGGTGCCGTGAATCAGATGATGGCACTGTATCAGGTGCGCAAGTACGTGATATTTGGTATAGGCTACTGGCTCACCCCCATCACCTTGCTGGCGGTGAGCATCTTCATGCTCTTCAACCCCATCAAGGCTGCCTCGGTGCCACTCATCATCATCGGACTGTGCCTGATAGCCTATGGAGTGGCTGAGATGGTGAACAGCATGGCTATACACCGCGAAACAAAAGGCATGCTGATACA
>CAMHPC010000026.1 GCA_946186945.1 uncultured Prevotella sp. | reverse complement strand
GTGGTTAAGTGGATTATTCAGATGGCTCCTTTTGGTATCATGGGCCTGGTGTTTGCTGCCGTGTCGGAAAGCGGACTGGAGATATTCACTACTTATGGGCAACTGCTGATGCTTCTGGTGGGATGTATGATGGTGAGTTCGCTGGTGTTCAACCCCCTCATTGCGTTCCTTCTGCTCCGGCGAAACCCGTACCCGCTGCTCTTCACCTGTCTGCACAGCAGTGGGCTCTCGGCGTTCTTCACCCGTTCCTCGGCAGCGAATATTCCTATAAACATGACGCTATGCCAGCGCCTCGGTCTCGACGAGCATTTCTATTCCGTCAGCATACCGCTCGGTGCCACTATCAATATGAACGGGGCGGCGGTCACCATCACCGTCATGTCGCTCGCCGTGGCACATACCGTGGGGGTGGAGGTGTCTGTGCCCTCGGCTCTCATGCTCTGTGCCGTGTCCACTCTGGGGGCATGCGGCTCGTCGGGTGTGGCGGGTGGTTCGCTGCTCCTGGTACCCATGGCATGCTCGTTTTTTGGCATTCCCACTGATGTGGCGATGCAGGCGGTGGCGGTAGGTTTTATCATCGGAGTGGTGCAGGATAGTGTGGAGACGGCGTTCAATAGCAGTGCCGATGTGTTCTTCACCGCCACGGCAGACTACTACGAGAGAAAAAGACTAAATGCCTGAGAGACTCACCGCACTATCCGGGTGTAGCGGTATACTGCCCATGCCACGATGGTGCTCGCTATCCATGATAGCACGAATACCACTGCCACATTAGGATAGTTCTCGGCGCTCATGCCCATGCGATACACTGCCCACGACACGCTCATGGGCACTGCGCCGCAGATGAAATAATACACTATGCAGTGACGGCCGGTCCATTCCAATATGCCTATTCGGGGCAACATGCGCATCACCATGCATATCAGCACCGAACCGCTCAGTATGTCGGCGAAGAAGAGCAGCAGGTTGCTCACACGCACGGGGGCGAAGGTCATCCATAGGTCGCCAATGTAGACGAGGTACTTCACTGCCACGAGCACCATTGCCGACACTGCCATGACCGCTCGCCTGTGCTGCCACAGTCGCTCTTCTTTCACATGATAGGCATAGCCCAAGCACATGCATGCTATGCCTACGAGGGCTTCATGCACCGACCATGGATTGGCCTCTATATACCAAGGTGAGAATTCATTGCCTGCCACTCCTGTCATGATGATGCTTGACACAAAGAGCAGTGCCACGGAGCCCGTGCTGCCCTTGCTCAGACTCAGCACGCCTACCATCACACACTGCGCCACTATCAGGGCTGCCACAAACCATGAGGCTCTGCCCGTGAGTATGTCGGTCAACTCCGTCTGCCATGTGGCATCTTGGTAGTGAGCCAGCACCTTCACCACCATCATCGCCAGGGTGAAGAGCACGTAGGGCAACAACAGCCACCTGAGCACGGCGCGGTATTTCTGACGGGCGTGCCAGCGGACGGGGTAGAGCAGATAGCCGGAGATGAAGAAGAAACAGCCCAGCACGGTGTTTACGTACATGGAGTAGGGGGTGAGCAGGTCGTCGGCGTAGTATGCCTCGGAGTGAAACCACAGTATCGCTGCCATGCACATGCCGCGCACCATGTCTATCCAGTATATTCGTTCATTTCTTGCCTGCATACGCTTTGCGGTTTAGTTTTCCATTGTATGTGCGCTCTATGCGCTCCGTCTCTTCATACACCATGGGCACCTTGTAGCGCTCCAATCGCTCTGCTATATGACGTGCCAGACGGCGGCGGTCCAGCACCTCACCCTCACGGGGCTGCACTATCAGTTTCAGTACGGTGCCCCACACGTCGCTCTCTTCTGCCACGCAGATGCAGTCTTTCACCTGGGGCCAGCCGTAGGCGGCATCCTCCACTTCCACAGGCGATACCTTATAGCCGCCTATGTTTATCACGTCGTCTGCCCTGCCGCTCAGGTGCAACATGCCCTCGCTGTCCGTCCACCCTTGGTCGGCGGTGTATATCTCGCCGTCGCACAGCACCTCACTGGTCATCTCGGGCTCGTCGGCATATCCGCTCATGATGGTGTCGCCGCCGCATATCACCCTGCCGTCAGCATCTATGCGCAGTAGGCTGCGGGGCATCACGGTGCCCATGCATCCGCTTTTGGCATCTGCCACGTTGTAGTCGTAACTGCACACTATGCCTGTCTCGGTGCTGGCGTAGGTGTTGTACAGACGGGTGCGGGGCAACAGACGGCACAGACTGCGCATGTCGGCTTCGGGCAGTGCGGCGCCGCCACACTCGATGAAGTCTATACGGTCGGCATACTGGCTCAGACGCTCGCCACCCACACCCAGCAGCATCCGTATGCTCGCCGGCACCATGAAGGTGGCTACCTTGCCCTCACCATACTCTATTGCGCGGTACCATGCACCCATGTCTTTCATACCTTCGAGCAGATACAGGGTGCCGCCCTGCTGCATCACCGGGTGCACCTTTGATAGCGAACCGATGTGGTTGAGGGGGCCGCAGATGATGAAGGTGGTGTCGGGACGGAAACCTAATCGGCTGATCAGATTCTCACAGTCTGCCAGGATGGCGCGGTGCGATACCATCACGCCCTTGGCGGTGCCGGTGGTGCCGGTGGTGAACAGCACGTCTGCCACTCCCTCGGGGGCGCGATAATGGGCATACCTCCGGCTGAGGGCATCGAAGCGCTCCTGCGGCAGGTCGTGTTCCAATGGCATCGCCACGGCGCCGCACAGGTGCAGGGCGAAGTAGTCTATTAGGAAGTCTATCGTCTGACGGCAGCGCACTGCCACTATCTCGCCCCATTCGGTCAGACTGCTATACCACTCGGCGCGCTCCTCTATGCGTGTCCACAACTCGCCGTAGGTCACACTCTCCTTGCCATCGGTCATGGCTATGCTCTCGCCACGCTCCAGGGCATGCTGACGTATGTACTGTTCTATGGTGGTCATTGCTGCTGTTTCCTCTCTACCATCGTCACTATGCTGTCTAAATCTTTCAGATTGCGTGGGGTGGCATCCTCAGCCTCAAGACTTATGCCGTATCTGCGTGCCAAGGTCATGAGTATGGCGGTCACGCCGAGCGAGTCGAGTTCGGCAAACAGAAAATCGCTGTCGGCATCTACCAGTGGCACTACTTCCTCTATCATCTGGCGTATCTCTTCTTTCTTTGTCATGATATTTCGTTTGTTTGTATGTTTGCTTCTTCTGCACTGGGGTGATAATGCAACTGTGGTGCCACGCCTTCTGCTGCATGTATGGCTACGCTGCGCTTCTCGTCGTCGCGCTCTATGGCGTGTATGTGCCATGTGGGGTGCTGCAGGGCCATTAGCAGGGTCTCTGAACCCCATCCGCTGTTCTCTATCACTACGGTGCGTTCTGTGCTGTCGTCGCTCTCTGCCGACCCTGCTGCATGGCGCAAACTCTTTCGCACGGCTCTGCTTATCTCGGCGCCACGATAACGGTAGCGGTCCAGCACCAACTGCCTGTAGTAGGCTTCGCCCTCATTCTCACGCCTGTGGCTCTCATCGCCTCTGCCTGTCAGCCGCAGCACTATGCCGCGCAGGGTGAGGGGGCGATAGCGCTCGCTGCCACGGCTTCTCACCAGCCACCGGAATATCAACGGGGGGAAGAGGTAGGCCATGAGTACCACGCTCGACATGCCCACTATGGTCACAAGGGCCAGGGAGCGGAGGGCTGGATGGCGGGCGGTTATCAGTGCGCCTATGCCAATGAACATGATGAGAGCGGAGAGGATAATGCTGTTCTTGTAGGAGGACAGCATGCGGCGGCGATAGGCGTATTCCCACTGGCAACCCTCGGTCATGAAGATGGTGTAGTCGTCGCCCTGACCGAAGATGAAGGTGGCGAGTATCACGTTCACTACATTGAAATGTATGTCGAAGAGTGACATAAGTCCCAGTATCCACAGCCAACTCACTGCCATGGGCAGGAACGACAACAGGGCCAGTTCTATGCTGCCTAATGACAGCCAGAGGAAGAGGAAGACGATGGCACTGCAAGCCCAACCGATGTAGTTGAAATCTTCGCTCATGCTGCTTGCCACGCTGCTGTTCAGCGCACAGATGTCGAAGGCGTAGATGCCTGAGGGGTGATGGATGAGGGCAGCGAGTACCGCACTCTCATTATCTGCTGTGCACATCAACTGGTCTACCACATGATACTTCCCGTGCAGGCTGTCGGCATATAGGTTGCTGCTGAGCAGGGTGGTGGTCAGGGGAGACAGTTCGCTCATGTCTATGGGCTCAAAATGCTTGTCTGTCAGTGTTAGGAAGGGCTCGAAGGTGTCGGGAGCAAAGCCATGCCGCGCTGCTGAAGCTCTTATCTGCTGCTTAAGCATGGCACCGTGCTCGGCAGTCCAGCGTTCCCAACGCTCCAGACGCTGACGCTGTTCGCTGCTGTCGCTGACAAACGGGACGGCTGTCTGAACGCTCTGTACCAGACCGCGTGCTTGCAACTCATGCAGTGCATCCTGATACTTCCCTTGACGTACCAGGGCTTCTTCGGCTGTGTCGCCGCTGCTCAGCACATACACGCTGTGCAAGCCGCTGTCGCGTCCCTGCATGGTGCGCTGCAGATAGTCCAAGTCTTCTCGCTGTTCATCGGTCATGTAGTTGATGCTCTGCATGTCGGAGTCAAAGGTGGTCTGGGTGCTGTAATACGCCAAGACGACGGTCAGCAGGCACACCACGCCTACTATCCAGGGCTTGTTGTCTATGCTCATATCGCCCAGACGGTGCATGGCGCTGACTCTCGACTTCTGATGCACGCGAACCAGATGGGGCAGGTAGAGCAGCACGAAGATGATGGTGCCTACCAACAGCAGGGCACTGAAGAGGCCCAGGTCGCGCAGGGCAGTGCTGCGCAGTGGCACGAGGGCGAGAAAGGCACCCACGGTTGTCACATTGCCTACTACCAGGGGGGCTACTATCTCTCTGAGGGCGCTGCGTACGTCGGGGGTGTGATTCAGATGGGCGGTCAGATGAAGGGGGTAGTTCACGGCTATGCCGATGATGACTGACGATATGCCTATCACTATCACCGACACTTCATCGTGCAACAATGCCATGCCTGCAAGGGCCACCAGTCCGCCCCAGCCAATGGACAGCACTATGAGCATGATGTTGGCCACGCTCCTGAAACTCAGCCATAGCAGCAACACTATGAGCACTATGGCTATGCCTACTGCCCACACACTGTCGGTCTTTATCTGGCTGGCGTTGCCCACTGCCACCACGGGGGCTCCGGTCAGGTGTACGCGCACTGAGGGATGGTGTGTCTCCACGCTGTCTGCCATCTGTTGCAGGGAGCTCACGAGCGCAGTGTTGCGGTCGGTCTCACTGCTGCCGTAGGGGGTGGAGAGTAGGGATATGGCTCTGCTCATGTCGGGGGTGAAAATATGGCCGTCGTACAACTCATATTGGGGGTGGCTGCCGCGGTGCTGCATCTGCTCCACTATGGGGGTGAACAGCCCGAGGGGGTCGTACTGTATGCTGCCACTCCACTGACCGGAGAGGGGCAGCAGCAGCATCTGCTTGTCGGCCTCTATGCGCCTGTCTATGTAGTCGGGCTGGCTCAGCAGACTGTCCATGCGCTGCAGGTCGCTCTCTCTCAGAAAGTATGGAATATGCTCATACACATATTCGCTCACCTCGCTCATGGCATCCATATCTATGTCGGTGGTCATGGTGCCGTGTACCGACAGGGCACTGTCTGCCTCCCACAGTGTCTTCATCTGGTCTATGGCTGCCACGAGGGTGTCGGCCTCCACCACGCTGCTGTCACGGCTGCCTATGCTCACTATGATACGGTTGGCACCGGCGGTGTGCTGATATACGTCCAAGGCAGTGCGCTCACTGGCATCCAGAGGCATAAAGGCGGTGATGTCCTCCTCATACCGCAGGCCGCTCACTAACCACACCAACAACAGGGTGATGGCGGTAAGCGACAACCAGCGCAAACCACGGTGACGGCGCAGCCAGTCGTACAGACGTATCACGATATTACTCATCGGCAGGCTTTGATATGGGTGTCTACTGGGTTGGCGTATATGCCCAGGAACAACTCGTACAGGTGCTCCTGGTCGCAGGTGTCATACTCTCGCAATTGGGCTGCATGGGCTAGGAAGGCCTCACGCTGCTGCTCGTCGTAATGATTACGGTGACGGCTCTGACCGTAGAGCAGGTCATGGGCTATGTAGTTGTTGGCATACAGACGGTAGGCACTGTTTATCCTGTGGTCTATCAACTGTGCCACGTTCTTGTGATACTCGTTGTTGGTGCTGTGGTCCCACTCTTGCAACTCCTCTTCGCTGATGGGCTCGCACACTTCTATGTGTACTCTGCCCTTGGGCTGAAGTATGCCGGTGAGCACGCTGTTCAGATCCTCGCCGTGCTTCTTGGTGTAAGGACCAGACTCGCTGACGTACAACTCCAAGGCTTTCAGCACGTCGCACGACTCCCATTCGTAGGATACGCTCACGGGCACTATGTGCAACTCGCTCAATGCCGCTATCTTGTCGTCGCTCCTGCTCATGCAGAACATCTTTATTATGCCCTGGTCGGTGGCGTCAATGCCGTTCTTCGTGCGACCGTTGCGCTGGGCTATCCATACCGATTCGCCCTTCTCGCGTATGACATGGCGTATGTATTCCGACAGGTGAAGGGACTTCTGGTAGAACTCACGAGCACTGCCGCCAGGACGCTCCACACGAAACATCTTGTTGGTCTTGCCGATGTCTACCACCAAGGGGTTTATCATAAGGTTGGCACCAAAGGTGATCTCGGTGGTCTCAAAACCCTGGTTCACTAACTCGTACTGCAACAGGGAGGAGTCGAGCACTATGTCACGGTGGTTGCTCACATACAGGTACTGCTTCTTGGGGTCAAGACGCTCCAGACCATGACAGCTGAACTCGCTGATGCTGCGCTCTATTACCTGGGCGTTGAAGCGCCACATGGTGTCGTGCTGAAACTCGCGCCTGCTGCCCATCTCGCAGATGTGCCGGCGCACCTGCTCTATGTCGCGGTTGGGATAGAGGTAGGTGGCCATCAGAGGAAATACCTCGCTCGAGGCTATCCGATGCAGGGCAGCACTGACTTCTTCTTCGTAATAAGGACGTATGTCGTCAAATCTCGGGTCTCGTATCATGGTCTGTTGTTTTTTTCTTTTTGTTTCAGGGCCTTCATCCATTCCAGGCACTCTTCGCGCCATTGCCTGCTCTCGGCGGTGCCTTTCTCGTCGCTCATCCCGAAACCGTGACCGCCGGTGGCATAGTGCAGAAAACGGTGGGGCACTTTCTGCACAGTGAGGGCGGAGTCGAGCAGAAGGCTGTTCTTCGGGTCTACCACGGGGTCGTCGTCACAGCATACGAGCAGCACGGGCACGCAGTCGGCTGGCACATGATGCTCCAGCGACAACTGGTGACGCAAGGCGCTGTTGCCGGTGCGACTGTCGCCCAGCAGACCGCGACGGGAACGGCGGTGGGTACACGGGGCTTCCATGCTCACTACGGGATAGGCGCTCACTACAAACGATGGGCGTTCTGAGCTATTCAGGTTCTCGGCTGCCCACATCACCAGATGGCCGCCGGCAGAGAATCCCATGGCGCCTACCTGCTTGGGGTCGATGCCGTATCTGCTCGCATTGCGACGCACATGGCGAAGGGCCTGGGTCAGGTCGTCCTGCGCGTCGGGATAGCGGCGGCCGCGGAAGAGCAGACGGAAATGGGTGACGAAGGCGGGTACCATGGCGGTGCGGTAGCGCAGCACGAAGGCGCTGATGCCATGTGCCTGTAACCAGCGCGCTACACCGGTGCCCTCGGTCTCGGTGTCGTGCCAGAAGTAGCTTCCGCCAGGACATACTATCACGCTCTGCCCACTGCCACCGGCTGCCAGATAGGGTGTCAGTTCCACACGGGGCTTGTCCTTCACGCCCGCCCAGATGTTCTCCTGGGCAAGGGCGCTAACTGCGCTCAGCAGCATGGCTGTCAGTAGTGTCAGTGCTTTCTCTCGCATTTGTTTATCTTGTTTATCAATTCGTTAACTCCCATGATAGCCTCACATGTGCTTATGGCGGTCAGGGGCACGCCGCAGAAACCATGAAGGTTGTTGTTCTGACCCGTCAGCAGCAGGTTGGATATCTTGGTCACTACGGGCACCTGTGAGAGGGCTATGTTGTGGCAGTCTTTGCTGAAACCGCTGATGGTACCTTCTTTCGAACCGTAGTAGTCGCGGATGGTGAGGGGCGAGGCTGTCTCCACCAGCTCTATGCAATCCCTGAAACCAGGGTGCATCTCTTCTATCTTGTCTATCAGCAACTGGCTCTGGGCCTCTTTCCACTTCGCGTATTCGGAACCTCTGTGCCCGCTCTTCGTGGCTTCCCACTCTCTCACCATGGCCCACCGCATAGGGGCGGTTACCAGTACCTTGCTAGCCCATTCTCCTTGATTCTCATCTGGAGGTGTCATCATCAGGAAACCTAAGGGCCAGGATGCCGACTCGTTATCTATCTTCCAGATGTCGGCATAGCGGGTCATATAGTATTCGGAATGGTTGATGTATGGGAAAGTGCAGGGCTTGAGTTTCACGTACAGCAAGAAGGCTGAGTAGGCATTGGGGATGCTGTCTATACGGTTGCGGTATGAACGGGGCAGGGCACTCTCTGGCATCAGACGTAGCATGGTGCAGGGGTGTATGGCACTGATATAGTGGTCTGCACGGTACTCTCTGCCCTTGCTCGTGCGAACGTACTGCACTTTCCTCTCAACCACTTCTATCCACTCCACGGCATCGCCGCGCTCCACTCTGCCGCCATGATCGGTTATCACACGGGCCAGCAGGTCGGCCGTATGCTGCGAACCACCTACAAAACGGCTGGTGCCGTTGATGTAGAGCACGCTGATTATGGCATGGATGTAGGCAGGGGTCTGACCAGCACGACCTCCGTACAGGGGGTTCATATAGGCCAGTACGCTGCGCAGATGAGGGTCGCTCACATACTGAGCGATGAAAGCATCGGCTGCCAATAGGAATTCCTCGCTTTTGGTAAACAGCTTGATGCCGCCGTCGCTCGGACGAAGGTTGAACTGGTCTACTGCATCGGTCATCTTGTATATGGCATCCACATAGCGCTCTATGCCGCTGCGCTCCTCGGGGAAGTATTCTGCCAGACGGTCTACAAAGGGACCTCTGCCACGCGCCATCTTATAGGTGCGCTGGTCTTCGGCAAAGTACAGACTGTCGGTGCAGCAGTCGTCTACAGCTCGTATATGTATCTCGTCCATGATGCCCAGGTATTGGCAGATGCTGCGTATGTTGCCGCCCTCCTCCATGCCGCCTATAACGTGCATGCCGGTGTCCCACAACTCGCCGTGGCGACGGAACGACTGCAGACCACCGCCTATGGTGGCGTTCTTCTCCAATACGGTTACTTCGTAGCCGTTCTTTGCCAGAAGGGCACCGCAGAAGAGTCCGCCCAGTCCGCCTCCTATGATACATACTGTTCCTCTCATTCGCTGTCCTTGTTTAGTTGTTCATACAGCCGGCCGCTGCCTATCAGCTCGCCGCAGGTCACCATGGTACCTACGAGCACGCCCAGCATGCCGTGAGAATTGATGTTCTGACCGGTCTGAAGCACGTTGGGCACGCGGGTGCGATGGGGCACTCGGCACGCCACGCCCAGGTGTATGTCCTTGGCCACTCCGTACATGCTGCCGCCCTCGCTGCCAGTATAGTCGTAATAGGTCAGGGGGGTGCTGGTGTGATATCCGGCTAAGCTGGCACGCAGACCGGGCACATGACGCTCCACCACGTCTATCAGACGCTCGGCATGCTCATGCTTCATGGCTTCGTAGTCGGCACCGCGACGGCCAGGACGCGTGCCGCGCCAGCGTGCCACGTCATCCATCTGCATGTAACTCAGTATCACACCGCCCTGCGCCCATATAGGGTCTTGCTCGTGACAGAAGTGCATGTACAGGAAACCCTTTGGCCAACTCTCGGCATCGTAGTGCTCGCAACCCCAGGGGGTGCCACACTCATAGCCGTAGTAGTTGTGGTTCATATAGGGCATGCTCTGATTGCGGAAGTGAAGATACACGCTGAAACCGCCCACTGTCTGGGGGAGATTTTTGATGCGGCGACGGAAGGCAGGGCGTATTAGAGGACTCTCGAGCATCTCCATGGTGCGCATGGGATGGGCATCGGAGATGATGATGTCGGCCTCTATCCGCTCTCCGTCAGTGGTGAGCACGCTAGTGGCTCTTCGCTCATCACATTCTATGCGGGTCACACGCTTGCGGGTGAACACCCGGCCGCCATAACGCTCCAACACGCTCAATAAGGCATGGGCCACAGTGTCGCTGCCACCCACTATGCGGTAGGCACTCTCGTTGTAGAAGTCCATGATGAAGGCATGGGTGGCAAAGGGGGTCTTGTCGCGCTCACCGGCATACAGGGGCAGGTTGCCAACAAGCACACGAGCCAGCAACGGGTCGTCGATGATGCTCTCAACCACTTCGTTCACGGAGCGCAACTGATACTCGGTGTTGAAGATGTCTTTGCTGGCACTGCGGAGGGAATGGAGCGATGAGGCTCCCGACACTTGCTTCACTAAGTCGAAATAGCGTTCCAGTTGGTGCCTTTGATTGGGGAAGTGTTGTGACAGCTGGTCTATGAACGCTTCTCTGCCCATGGCAAAGGGGTAACGCCTGCCGTCTATGTCTATCACATCATAACCCAAGGGGTCGAGGGGCGACAGTTGTACTTTGTCTGTTATCTCCAGAAAATTCATCAGACGGTGCAGGGTCTGACCCTTCGATGCACTGCCTATAAAGTGCATGCCGGTCTCGTATTTCACTCCCTGACGCGTGAAGCACTGCAAGCAACCGCCCACCTGTGTGCCCTGTTCTAACACGGTCACACGGTAACCGTTCTTGGCCAGCACCACTCCACACGAGAGTCCGCCCAGTCCGCTGCCTATTATCACTACATGCTTACACATCTTGTTCTATACGGTTGGCTATCTTCTGGTATCGTTCTCGGTATATCTTGCGCATCTCACGGGCCTGCTCACGCTCGCTGCCCATGGCGTCCATCTGCTCGCAACTCATGGCCTCGTCCACTTCTATGTGGATGCGACCGCTGTGCAGACGGTGACTCTTCTTGGGAAGCACCTTGCCGGCACCATACAGGTACATGGGCAATATGGGCAACTGCAACTGACGGGCCACCCAGAAGGCGCCCTGATGGAAACGGCCTATGCGGCAGTCGGCACTGCGTGTGCCCTCTGGATAGATGGCTATGCTGTAGCCACGCTCTGCCAAGGAACGCAGACGGGGAAGCAATGCCTCTATGCCGTCGGCTACAGGGTAGAACTCGGCCTGACGGATGATGAAACCGTAGAAGGGGTTGCGCCACACCCAGTTGTTGGTCAGGAAAACCATTCGGGGGGTGAACAGCAACTGGCACATCAGGTCCAGATGCGACTGATGGTTGCATATCACGATGTGGGGCTTGTCGAAATCTACCGCTCCCGACACTTGTTTGGTGAAACGGGCGCCAGGGATGCCGTGACGCTCCATAAAGAAACTGGCGGTGAGCTGTATCCAACGGTGCAGGCGCAACTGACGCTGCTCGTTCATGCGACGGGTCTTCACATATATCCATACCAAGGGGGTGGCTATCAGGAAACAGAAGAGCACAAGCACTAACAATGAGTAGACGGTGCGCACTGTGCGCAACAGAAAGCGGAGCACGGCAAGGGGGAGGGCATAGACCACGGCCAACAGACACAACACGGTGTTGAGAACGGTGATGCGACTAAAGTCGACCATAGGACGGAAATGACTCACTCGCTCCTCACGAGGCGGGTAATACACGCTCACAGGGATGCTGTGGATAGGCACTCCATGCCATGACGATCCTACCAGTAACTCCAGTTCCGACTCGTAGCGGTTGGTAGTCAACCACAAGCCCCACAGTTTCTTCAGAGGATAGAGCCGATAGCCAGTCTGGGTGTCGGGCAGCACACGACCTGTCTGAACGGCAAACCAGAAATTGGAGAATTTGTTGGCAAAGGTGCTGCCCTTGCTCCTCTCTGCTCCGTCCATCTGTCTGCTGCCCACTATCAATGACCCGGGGTGCTCCATGTTGGCTTCAACAAACCCAGGCAGGTCGCTGGCGTAGTGCTGACCGTCGGCATCTATGGTGACGGCGTAGGCAAATCCTTCTTTGCGGGCACGACGGAAGGCGCGCTTCAGAGCATGACCCTTACCGCGGTTGCGCGAGTTGGTAATCACGGTGATGCCGTCTATGGAAGCCAGGGTGGCAGAGGTGGTGTCGGTACTGCCATCGTCAACCACATACACATCGGAACAGTATTCCTGCACATCCGCCACTACACGCGCTATGCTGCCGCCATTGTTGTATGTCGGTATGATAACGCAGATTGCGCGCTCGTGCATCAGGGTCTTACACAGCTTCTTATCCATACTGAAGTCTAAAATATATGGCAAATCAAGGATATACGGGCTATGACGCTCTCCTTGCTGCGTATCTCTGACGTGCCGCTCACCTCTTCGCCATCCATGCTTATCTTGCGCACCACACACTCCACTTCGGGGGTCTCGATGGGTGAGAGCACGGACAGGAACTTGGCATTGCGCAACACGCTCAGGCGCACTCTCCTGCCTATGGCATCGCCAAGCAACTCTACGGCCATGCGCACTAAGCACACACCGGGTGTCACCGGCTCGTCGGGGAAATGGGCACGGTACACGGGATGGGTGGCATCCAGGCGCAGATGGTACTCTATCTCATCTGCACGGCGCTCTCTGCTCTCTATGCTGTATAGGCTGTCTACATTCATGGCGTTTGTCTGTTGTCGTTGTCTTCTTGTTCTGTCTCGTCCTCATTGAGGGCACTCAGGCTGTAGGTGATTTTTCTTTTGGTGTTGTGGTATGTGTACTCTCCCTGACGCATGGAGTGTATCCACTGACGCAGGTCGCGGCGCAGCATGCGCTTGATGTACCAATGGTCGAGCATGGGCACCACACTCGCTATCTTCACTCTGTCCCTGCGCTCACTGTAGGTGAAGTGAAGGGCGCTCACGCCAAACTCGTTCACTATGGCACAGGTCAGCTGTTCTCCGTCGTGCTGCATCAGGCACACTCCGCTCACATAACCGCGAGGGGTCTCTATCATGGCGTAATAGCGGGCACGCTCACCGGCACAGGCAGGCACGGAAGGCAGACCCTGGGCCAGTAGGGTGGAGCACAGCAGCCAACTAACGAACGCTGAACAGATTCGAATTGATACTGACATTGCTGCGCACGTTTTTCAATTCTATCACCGTGCGGTCGCCTTTCTTTTCTAGCATCTCCACGGTGGATATCATGTTCTTCTTCTTGTCGAAATGCAGGATGATGCGCTCAAACATCTGGCGCATGTCCTTACGCTGGGGCAGCAGGGTGGCTACCCACTCCGTGGATGTGCCGCTGATGCTCACACGAAAATCCTTGTCGTCGCTCAGACTCTTGCCCACCACGCTGTTCATCATGATGCGGGCTATCTCCTTGAACATCTTGTTCTGGTTGGTGTCGATCACATCGCTGCGCTGCTGGTTCTTCACCAATACCTGGTTGCCGTTGATGATGAAGGTGTAGGTGTAGGGCTTAGTGTACTCCCAGCGCAACTGGTTGGGCTGGCGGTAGTACATCCTGCCGCGTGACACCATCTTGTCGTTGAGCAACTTCAGATGCTTGGTCTGAACAAAGTCACATTCCATGCTGCGCATCGTGGCGGCTGTCTGGTTGATTTTCTCGCGCACCTGAGCCTCCGAGGGCTGCTGAGCCATTGCCATGCCGGCACTCATCGTCAGCAGCAGTATCATTGTCTTCAATCTGTGTGTCATCTCTGTCATTTCGCTATAAGTAAACATCCTGCTATTATCAAAGCCACACCCAGCCATTGCTGCGCGTGCACCTCTTCGCCGAAAAACAATATTGCTGACACCATGCCGAATACGTAACTCAGACTCACCATAGGGTAGGCCTGGCTGAAGGGAAACACCTTGATGATGTACATCCACAGCAGTGAGGCTCCTACGAAGAAGATGCCACTGGCGGCAAACTGCCAGTTCTGAAGCATGCTGCACCAGAACTCTCTGCTCCATTCAAAACGGGGCATACGCTGTAAGGCGAATTTCAGCATCACCTGCGCTCCGCACAGGAGGATGCTCTGTATCAGTGCTAAAGGTATCAGTCTCCACATGTCAGTACTATGGCTATGCTACGGTTCTCGGGCACCCAGCCGCCAGCCCTTGTCATTAACTCGCGGTAGAGGGCGGTGCTCTGGTCATGACAGCCCACCAGCACGCTGCGGCACGCGCCGCTCTCCAGCAGCTGACGGGCATCTCTTAGTGCCCACTGCATACTCTCGCTGCCGTGGGTGTAGGTGGCGTTATATCCATGGCAGTGTGTGTGGATGGCCACCATGCTACCTATGGTGTTGTGGGTGCTCTGCATGAAAAGGGTGGGTTTCACACTCTGTTCTTTTTCTTCTTCTATCTGACGCAGCAACTGCTCGCTGTTCTCCAGACAGCCAAGGGCGGTGCCAGTCACTATGGCATCGGGGGTGCTGATACCCGCACGCTCCAAAGCCAGCAACGAGGCCAGCAGCGAACGGCGCAAGAGGGGGTCCATCCTGCGTATCTGCATCACTCCCACAAAGCGGCGCAATTCGCTCAAATCATCCCCATCTGCCATCTCCACACGAGCTGCCACAAGTATCTCTCCGGGTTTTCCGGAAATTCCGGTTTCTCC
Source organism: uncultured Prevotella sp. (assembly GCA_946186945.1). Taxonomy (GTDB): domain Bacteria; phylum Bacteroidota; class Bacteroidia; order Bacteroidales; family Bacteroidaceae; genus Prevotella. Next base: position 9,050 of record CAMHPC010000026.1, on the reverse strand, counting down.
GGTTTTTCCGGTTTCGCTGGTTTTTCCGGTCTCTTCGGGTTCTGGGGTGCTCAGTATCAGGCTGGTGTCGTTTCCACCGAATCCGAAGGCGTTGCACATCACATGGCGCAACACGGCATCACCGCCCATCGTTGGCTCTATGCCGCCTGCCATCTTCTCACTCCAACCGATGTTGGCTGGCAAAAAACCATGGCGCATGGCCAACAGGCTGATTACTGCTTCTATGCTGCCCGAGGCGCTGGTGGTATGGCCGGTGAAGCCCTTCGTGCTCGATACCGGCGGGACTTGTTCGCCAAACACCCGTTGCAGGGCTCTGCTCTCTGTCTGGTCGTTGTTCTCGGTGGCGGTGCCGTGAGCATTCACATAGTCTATGCCTGTGGCATCCAGATGGGCACGCTTCAGGGCTTCTCTCATTGCCAGATAGGGACCCTCGCCGTCATCGCTAGTGGCGGTTTGGTGATAGGCATCGCAGGCATTGCCCCATCCGCTAAGTATGGCCTGCACCGTGACTCCGCGACGGCAGGCATCGCTACTGCGCTCCATCACCACGTATGCTGCTCCCTCACCAAGGTTCAGACCGCCACGGTGGGCGTCGAAAGGGCGGCATGGGACTGTGTCGGTCACCATCAGTGAATGGAAACCGTTCAGATGAAAACGGGTAAGGGCCTCGGTGCCACCAGCCAACACCACGTCGGCCTCGCCAGAGGCTAACAGACGGGCGCCAAGAATCATCGCATTGGCGGCAGAGGAACAGGCGGTGCTGATGGTGGTGCTCTCGCTCACCAAGGGCAGGTACGATGCCATCTGCATGGTGCTGCTGCCAGCATCGTGGTGACGCAGACAGTCGATATGACTTCCGTCGCGAACCATCGAGGGAAAGTAGCGCTCGGTCATGTCCATGCCGCCTACTGTGGTGCCCGAAATCAGTACTACACGGCGCCCCTCGCTGTCACACTCTTTCAGATGGGCGTCGGCTATGGCCTGACGTAGTGCCCATAGACCTAACAGAACGGTGCGGCTGCATGTGGCATCGGTTACGTGCAAGAGGGTGCGCAACTCCTCGTTGCTCATCTTCACCTCGCCACATGGCAATTCACGGTGCGATGTCTCCAGATAGCGCAGTCGACCTATGCCGCTCTCTCCATGGCGAAGGGCAGTAAGGGTGGCCGACATGTCGGTGCCGATGGCGGAGATGATGCCGCTGCCGGTGATGGCTATTGGGTCTGCTGATATTCTCATTTCTTTCTGTTCTCGCTCACATAACGTGCTATGCTCGCCACGCTGGTGAAGATGGCCTTGCCCTCGGCAGGACTCTGCAAGCGTATGCCATACTTCTTCTCCATCAGTACTATGAGTTCCAGGGCATCGATGCTGTCCAGACCCAGACCGTCACCAAACAGGGGCGCATCGGCGTCGATGTCGTCGGGGGTCATCTCCTCCAGATTGAGCACGTCTATTATCTGTTCTTTCAGTTCCTGTATCAACTCGTCCATTGTGTCTTATTGGTTATGTTTGTTTCAGTTATTCTCTTTCCATTATCACGAAGTGTACTCTGAAATGCTCTTCGTCTTCGTAGTCGGCCCAGCCGCCTAGCACACTGCCCATGCCTCTGTCTGCCAGCGTTGTACGCATCAGCTGATGTATCATATCGGACTGTTCGTCGGGCAACACGTAACAGGCACTCTCGCCATAGTACTTATGCCTGATGGCTATCTCGCCGGTCACTATGTTGGGCAGGGTGTAGACGAAAAGCGACGGACTGGGGTAGTAGTCGTCGGCTGCTATCGTGGCCTTATAGCGGCGGTCGGTGCTCATCGAGGCATGACGGGTGCATACTATCACTCCACGCTCTCCTGATACGAGCTCCTTGCCCTCGGCGCGTGTCAGCAGTTCGGCAGCCAACCAGCCTAGTCGGCTCAGACCGTCCATCTTGTGGTATTTCGGATAGCCGCCCACTCGCTCATGATAGAGGGCACTGAGCATGCTGCCATCGGCCGGCGACAGTTGTTCGCTTTGGCCGTCTATATCTATTCGTCCGGGCTCTATCTCTATGCTGTGGGTCACACGTACGCGTGGAAGTTCCGTTGGAGGGGATATACGCTCGCGACTCATCCACAACACGCCGTTGGCACCGCCAAAACCGGAGATGAGTTTCAAAAACTCATGCTCGCCCACTTTTTCATTGCAAGCGTTCACATGCAACGGCACGGATACACCGTGTTCGGCATATCCCTTCGTGGCTGGTATCACTCCTTTGTCCAGGCAGTGCATGGTCACTACGGTCTCCAACACGCCGGCGGCACCCAGGGTATGTCCTACATAGCCTTTAAGTGAACTCACTGTGGCTTCGTCAAGGGCGGCACGATGCAGGGCGATGGCCTCCATCTGGTCGTTAAACAGGGTGGCGGTGCCATGGACACTCACCACTCGCGGCTCTCGCTCGTCGCCTGATGTGACGGCACGAAGAGCCCTGTATGCTCCCTCGCCCTGCATGGAAGGGGAACTGATATGATGGGCGTCGTTACGGGTGGCACTGCTTACTATGTGCCAGCCTCCGCTGCCTCTGCCCACTATCACTGCCGCTGCTGCCTCGCCTATGTTCATGCCGCAACGCTCCATGTCAAACGGATGGCATGGTTGACTGCTAAGGGCGTGAAGTGACTGGAAACCAGAGACTATGAAGTGGCTCACTACATCGGCTCCGCATACTATCACATGGTCGTAGGTGCCACTGTCTGTCAGACGGGCTGCCAGACTCAGTGCACTCACTCCGGATATGCAGGCATTCGACACTACCACGCCGTCGCAGGTCAGACCCACGGAATGCATCACTCTGTGCATGCTGTCGGTCAGCATACTGTCTATGTCGCCCTTGGTGGTGCTCAGTATGTAGAGGGTGCGAAGCGGGTCGATGCTTTTACGCCATTGGTCGCCCATCTGCTGCATCACACCGGATGTACAACGGGCTGCCAGTGACTCGAAGGGCGATAGGTCAGGCAGCATCAGCTCGCGCCACTGCTCGGCACTGAAGCACGACGCACACAACGGCTGGGCAAGTACCCACGGCACTCGCTGCTCTGCCACGGATGAACGACCATTGATGATGGCATCTGTGGTATGAGCGCTGTCGCCCAGCGGCGTGATGATGTAGTCGGCCTCTATCTTGCTCATTACGGTTTCTGAAATTGCTCAGTCACTCCCCAACGCTCTTTCCACTCCTTGTAGAAGGGTGGGTCGTACCACACCATGTCGTAGTTCAGATTCATAAACACCTGAACACTGTGTCCCGTGGCTGCCAGGGTGTTGTCCTCACGGTTGTATATAGCATAGTCAAAGACTACCTTGGCGGACAGGGTGGGCTGGTATGTGATTTCTACCCTGGCCTTGTCGCCGTACTTCAATGGGTGTTTGTAGTTGAAGGTCAGTTCCACCATCGGGGCGTAGTAGCCGTTGTCTATGTAGTCGTTGTAACCCAGTCCCCATTGTGCTCCGAAGGCCTCGCGGGCATCCTCGAAGTACACCAGGTAGGAACCGTGCCACACCACACCCATCGAGTCTACCTCGCTGAAACGTATGTCTATGTCTTTCGTTGTCTTCAGTGTCATTGCTCTTTTCTTTTCAGTGCTATTTTTATGTCGCCCTCTATCAGGGTCTCACCGCCTCTCTCTATGATGGCATGGGCAAGGGTCATGCCCCATACCTGTTCGGTCACTGTCACGGTGGTGTGCAGCACATCGCCAACGTGGGGCAGGGCGATGACCTGTGTCTTGGTCAACTGCCCTATGTACCCAACTTCTATGTCGCGATGCAACAGGTACTTGTTCACATAGCCTATGCGCACGGCACAGGTCTGGGCTATGTTCTCTATCATCCCCTCGGCCTGAAGCACACCGTCCTCCAGAAAAGGAAAGTCTGGGCGCACCTGTGTCTCGGTCACGGTGATACGGTCGTCAATGGATACCAGCCTGTCTACCAGCACGAAGGGATCTTTCTGGGGTAGCAACTCGTGCAGGTCGATACTACGAAGTGCTCGCTCGTCGTGTATGTTGAAGGGTATGTTCATTGTTGCCAGAATTCAAAATAGTTGTACCACTGGGCGGGATGGCGGCTAACCATGGACTCCAGCGACGTGGCAAACAGGCGCGACAGTTCATGCATGCCCTTGTCTCGACTGCTGCCGTCGTAGTCTAAATGCTCTATGTAGACGGTGTATCCACGCCAACCGGTCTTCATCACGTACACTGTCAGTACTTCCATCTCGCACAGAGTGGCCACCTTGAACGGTCCTTCGGGTAGATGGGCCTCGCTGCCAAACAACTGCTCCGTCACATGCTTCTTCGAACCAAACACTCGGTCGGCGGGCATGCTCACAATATGACCGTCACGCAACACCTGATACAGTTCAAACAGATGACTCATGTCCTCTTTCAGACCTATCATGTGGATGTTGGTATGGGAGAACATGCGACTGCGGTTGGCCATCACGCTGTCTTTCTCGCCGGAAAAGACCAGGGCATACATCGACTTGTTGGCGCTGACTAGGGTGTAACCGGCCAACTCGTAGTTGCCCACATGACTGCTAAGCATCACAAAACCCTTCTCCGACGAGGCCAGACGCTCGAAATGCTCGTAACCATCGCACTGCATAGGCAGACGCTTGCCGGCATACATCGCGAAACGGTCTATCACCACCTCAGCAAACCGGCAGTGGTTCACAAAAACCATCCACAGCGAACGAAGCACGCCATAGTGCATGCGCTCGCGCATGAAATGATATATGGCACTACGGCCCTTGCCACGAACAATGTAGCATACGGGAACAACGAAAATGTAGGAAAACACATACACCACACGCACGTCTATGACACGCAGTATGGCTATCAGCCATCTGTGCATCCTGCTCGTGCCGTAGGTGGTGCCTGCCCACTGCTTTTCTGTCGTCATGAGTTGTGGTGATTATCTTTAAGGTCTTTCTGGTCCTTGCAGTCCTTATTTCTCTCCTACCTTGCTCTCTATGTAGTCGCAAAACTCGCGCAGGGTGGTCACACCGGTCATCTCCTCGGGCTTGATTTTGAAACCGAAGTTCTTCTCTACTATCACCACTATGTCTACGAAGTCCAGACTGTCTATGCCCATGTCGTCCTTCAACTTCGAGTCGTCGGCTATCTTCTCTTCTTCTATCTCCAGATCATCTATCAGAAAGGCTCTCACCTTCTCTTCTATCTCTGTTCTTGTCATTGTTGTATGTTTATTTGATTGTACACTCTATTATGCTGTGCCCCTGTCCCAGATGGTCGTGTATGCGCTCTATGCGCATGCCGGCAGCATCTATGCACTCCTCCATGTCGGCAGTGCTGTACATCTTGCTGTTGCCGTTGGCCAGGGCGGTGAAATACAGACTGGTCATGGTCAGGCACAGGGTGGCTGTCTCGTATCGCTGACGGTCCCACAGGGTCTCCATGATGAACAGACGGCTGCTGCCTTGCATCGCTTCACGGGCACGGCGCAGTATGCTCTCTATCTCGGGCTTGCTGAAACAGTCGAGAAACTGACTCATCCAGATGGCATCGGGACCATCTGACATGCGGGGCAGCGAGGCTGAGGGGTCGAGCAGGTTCATGCCGTAACCAGATATGCGGTTGGCACCGGCATGACCTTCCACGGCATGCTTCATCATCTCTATCTGCTGGGGCAGGTCTATCACTGTCACTCGCACCTGCTCGTCATGCTCCACGCAGCGCAGTGCCCATCGGCCGGTATTGCCGCCCACATCGTAAAGACTGCGCACACGGCCGCCAGCGAAGATTATATCAAGGGCCTCGGCAAAGGAGGAGTCACTGTAGAAATGGTCAAAGCCAAACCAACTGCGCTGCACCTGCTCGGGCAGGGAAGACAGACCCTCGTATATGGTGGGCCAGGGACCGAAATGCTCCAGACCGGCAGGACGACCCTCCCTGAGCGATTCGTCCAGGCGAAACCAACCCTCGTAGTTCACATCATGGTTGAAGTCTATGTTCACTCGCACTGCCGGGTCGGTCAGAAGAAACCAGCCCACCTTCGACAGGGTGAAACGGTCACTCGCTGGGTCTACCTTCACTGTGCCGGCAGAGAGGGAGGCCTCGGTCAGACAACGGATGGCGTACTCGCTCAGACCGCTGCGCTCCTCCATCTCCTTCTGGGTCAGTCCGTCAGGGGCATCGCGAAGCATGTCCAGCAGTCCGTATTTCAACATCAGACGAGTGGCCTGAAAGATGGCTGGACCCCAGGCTATGTACTGGGCCAGACGCTGGGCCTCGGGAGCACTCATCGTGTCCTTGGTGTATGTGTTCAGGGCGGGGGATAGATGCATGGCTCGTACTGTTACGGTTTGCGTATCACAAGGGCACTGTTGGTGCCGCCAAAACCAAAGGAGTTGCTCAGCACGGTGTTCACTTCCATGTCCACGGTGCTGGCTGTCAGATTCAGTGGCTCGCTCCATTCATCTCGGTTCTCCAGATTGATGTTGGGAGCCACGAAATTATTGCGCATCATAAGCACGCTGTACACCACCTCGCTCGCACCGGCCATCCAACACTCGTGACCGGTCATCGACTTGGTGCTGCTTATCAATGCCCTGCTGCCGCCGAAAAGACGGTTGAGGGCTATGGCCTCGTACATGTCGCCCTGAAGGGTGGAGGTGGCGTGGGCATTGATATAGTCCACATCGTCCACTCTCACGCCCGCATCTTTCAAAGCCCTGCTCATGGCCACTACGCTGCCCTCATCGCTGGGCTCTGAGATGCCGCCGCCATTGCTGCTGAAGCCATAACCGGCTACCTCTGCCAGTATGGGGGCGCCACGCTTCACGGCATGGTCGTAGTCTTCCAGCACCAGGGCGGCAGCACCGCCACTGGGTATCAGACCGTCACGGTCACGGTCGAAGGGACGACTGGCCTGCTCAGGAGCATCCATCCTTACGGAAAAGGCACCCAGGGCATCAAACGATGCCATGCTGTAATAGTTGGTCTCCTGAGCACCGCCGCACAGAACCACGTCCTGTAAACCCTGACGGATCAGCATCAGCGCCATACCGATGGAGTGACTGCCACTGGCACAGGCGGCACTTACCGTGAAGTTTATACCACGCAGGTGAAAAATGGTGCTCAGGTTCATGTTCACGGTGCTGTTCATGGCCTGGAAGATGAAACCGTAACCCAGCAGGGCGGAGTCATGCTTCTCGTCCATGATTTTCGAGGCTTCTATCACGGGCTTGGCAGAGGAGTCGTTGCCAAAGATGCAACCCACCTCGTGCTCGCGCAGATAGGCATCGTCTATGCCTGCCTGCTCAAAGGCCTGCCTGCTGGCCATATAGGCGTATTGAGCCTCTTCCGACATGCCGGCACGGGTGTGACGGTCCAGCATATGACGGGTGATGACGGGCTGAGGCACAATACCGGTCAGGGCGGAACGGTAACCGTAGGTCAGACGCTCCGCCTGAATGCCTATGCCGGAATGTCCTGTATAAAGTGACTGTCTCACACTCTCCAGGTCGGTGCCAAGACACGACCAGATGCCCATGCCGGTGATTACTACTCTTCGCTGCATTGGGCTCTATGTGTAAAGTCCGCCGTTGATGCTTATCACCTCGCCAGTGATGTAGGCAGCATCGTCCGAGGCAAGGAAGGCTACTGCGGCTGCCACCTCCTCGGGTTTGCCAAACCTGCCCATGGGGATGGTCTTGCGCAACTCGTCCTGAGGCAGGTCGCGGGTCATGTCGGTCTCTATAAATCCGGGTGCCACGGCATTCACTGTCACACCACGCTGTGCCACCTCCTGGGCCAATGCCTTAGTGGCACCAATCACGGCTGCCTTGGCGGCACTGTAGTTGGTCTGGCCGGGCAGACCCTTCAGGCCGGAGAGTGAGGTGATGTTCACTATCCTGCCACCACGCTTGCGGGGCATCATGTGCTTTATCAGACGGCGGGTGAGGTAGAACAGACCGTTGAGGGTGGTGTCGAGCACGCTGTGCCACTGCTCATCGCTCATCATAAACAGCACGCTGTCGCGACGTATGCCGGCATTGTTGACCAATACGGATACGTAATCGTCGGGATGCTTCTGCTCCCACTCGTCCAGGGCTGCCTCTATCGCCTTGCCGTCACTGGTGTCAAAGGGCAGCAATTCGGCTTTGCCGCCTGCTGCTTCTATCTCGTCTGCCACTTCGCGTGCTGCGTCATGATTACTCAGATAATTGATTATCACGGGCATGCCATCGGCTGCCAACCTCTTTGCTATGCTGCGGCCTATGCCACGCGAGGCTCCGGTTATAAGTGCGTACTTCATTTTTTTTATTTTTTTTTGTTATTATCGTTACTATCGTTACTATTGAAAGGGTCCTTAGGGCTTTTTATTGCACCACTTTGTAGCGTATGCGGTAGGTGTGGGCATGTTCGTCCCAGTTGGTGCCTAAGAGTTCAAAACGCCCTATCTGACCGGTGCTGCGCACATGCTTGCCTATACAGGGGCACACATCGTAGTCGCCTATGCGAACCAGGCGCACGGTGTCGCCGGCACCGGCGGGCAGACGGTTGAGGTCTATGCGGCTCTCTATGCTGCCTGACTCGGCATTGTCTATCATATACTCCAACTCTGCCACGCTCAGCACTTCGTATGTCACCTCCATATCAGCGTCTATCAGGTGGTTCATCTCGCGCTCTATCTCACGCTCCATCTTGCGGTCGGGCTTGCTGTCGAGCACGTAGGTTATCTTGCTCTTCTTGCGCTCTACATGTGCCTCGCAGGCACGCTCACAGCCAAACAAGCGCATCATCAACTGGTTAAGCAGATGTTCGGCGGTATGTGCAGGGGGGAAGGACACTTCTCTCTCCTCTGGCATCTCGACGTTTCTTAGTGTTTTAATCGACATGGTTTTCCTATTTTGACTACAAAAGTACAAACTTTACCGCACTTTCACGGTATAACAATCAATTTTTTATTCTTTACCCATCTTTAAGAACCTTAATTCCGCAACACTTTGATTTAACTTTATTTATAAGTTCCTGAGCAACAAA
>CAMHPC010000025.1 GCA_946186945.1 uncultured Prevotella sp. | reverse complement strand
AGAAACGGACGGGCTCATAAAAACAATTTCTATCACACACTGGAGGTGGTAGACAATGTAAGTAAAAAATCTGACAATCTGTGGTTGCGCTGGGCTGCCCTGATGCACGATATAGGTAAACCCAGAAGCAAAAGGTGGGACCCATTGGCTGGTTGGACATTTCATAATCACAATGCCATTGGTGCACGTATGGTGCCGGAGGTGTTTAAACGCATGAAACTACCTCTCGATACGAAGATGCGATATGTGCAGAAACTTGTGGAACTGCACATGCGTCCCATTGCAATTGCCGATGATGAGGTGACCGACAGTGCTGTCCGCCGACTAATCAATGATGCCGGCGATGATATCGATGACCTGATGCTACTCTGCGAGGCAGATATCACCAGCAAGAACCAGGTGCGGAAACAGCACTTCTTGGACAATTTCCGTATCGTAAGGGAGAAACTTTCAGACCTGAAGGAAAAGGACTACAAACGTCTGTTGCAGCCATGTATAGACGGCAATGAGATTATGACAATGTTCCATCTGAAACCGTCGCCTGCCGTAGGCGAACTGAAGAATTGCCTGAAGGAAGCCGTGCTCGACAATCGTGTGCCCAATGAGCGCGAGCCGCTCATGGCTCTGCTCATGCAAAAGGCACAGGAGATGGGATTAAGTATCTGATAATTTAAGTAATGATGATTATCATCTGACACTTTTGCGTCAGATTTCAGTGCCTTTCGTTTGTTTGGCGCAGATACAGGCGGTTGGCGCATTTAAAACACTGAAAGAAGACTATATTTTTTGCTCACCCATAATGGCGGAACTATCTTTGCAATGTCGAAAGGAAATAACCAGAGACAGAGAAAAGAAAACAACAAAAAATAATAACAAATTAAAACTCTACCATTATGAAACGCATCAATCAATTCTTTGCAGCAATCGTTTGCTTCTTCACTGTGAGCACAGTATGTAACGCAGCCGACAGACCTATACCGTCATTCCAACTGCCCGAAGCAGCCAAAGAGTTTGTAAGACAGAACTTCCCCGGCAGGACCATCATCTATGCTGAGAAAGACTGGAACTTCTTTAAAACCAGATACGAGGTGAGCCTGAACGACGGCACAGAAATTGACTTCAACAAAGACGGAACATTCGACAAAGTGGATTGCCACTGGACGGCAGTGCCCGAAGGGTTCATACCACCGGCAATAAGAACATTTGTCAGCCAGAACTTCCCCGGTGCTGTGATAGTGAAAATAGACAAGAAACGTCGCGGCTACAACGTGGAACTCTCCAACGACATAGAACTGAAATTCAACCGCCATGGCGACTTCCTGCGCTACGACGACTAAAAACATCACTGCATATTTCCACAAGTAATGGGCAAATCCGAAAGGGTTTGCCCTTTTGACGTTCGGAAAGCCTTCCGAAGGAAACAGCCCATCGCAATAATGTTACAAGATATTAAAAATGGAATGTAAATCTTGGCGTATCCGTTTATTATTCGTACCTTTGCACATTAAAATTATGTAAGAATGTAGAAACATTGCGTTTTTTGCTTTTTCATTCAGGAAATCAGTAACAACAGACAAAAATATTATGAACAAGAAAAAGATTATGATGCTGCTCGCCGGCACCGCTATGCTTGTGGCTTGTGGTGGAGGCGGTAACATGAATTTCGGAGACAACGAGTTTCCTGTTGCCACTGTTGGCACACAGAGCGCTTCCAGTCAGACAAACTATCCTGCTACCATAAAGGGTATACAGGATGTGGAGATAAGACCGAAAATATCTGGCTTCATCACACGAGTATGCGTGCAGGAAGGACAGACGGTTGGTGCAGGACAACTACTCTTTGTCATTGACAACGAGACCTATCAGGCAACCGTGCGCCAGGCACAAGCCAGCGTGAACCAGGCTCAGGCAGCAGTGAGCACCGCCACTGCGCAGATGAACACAGCCAAGTTGACTTACGACAACTCGCAGCAGTTGCACAAAAATAAGGTTATCGGTGACTATGAGTTGCAGACAGCCAAGAACTCTTTCGAGAGCGCACAGGCACAGGTGAACCAGGCAAAGGCTGCTCTGGCAGCAGCTCAGGCCAGTCTGCGCTCAGCCAACGAAACCCTCAGTTTCTGCTATGTGAAGAGTCCTACGAGCGGCGTGGTGGGCAACCTTCCCTTCAAGGTGGGTGCACTGGTGAGTTCATCATCAGCACAGCCCCTCACCACGGTGTCGAACATCAGCACCATGGAGGTGTACTTCTCGATGAACGAGAAAGACGTGCTCGATATGACCAAGTCATCCGGCAGTCCGCAGGCAGCCATACAGAGTTTCCCACCTGTGAAACTGCAGTTGGCAGACGGCACCATCTATGCACACGAGGGTAGGGTGACAAAGGTGAGTGGTGTGATAGACCCAGCCACTGGTTCGGTGTCAATGATAGCACAGTTTACCAATCCCGACAAACTGCTCAAGAGTGGTGGCTCAGGCTCGGTTATCATACCTCACGAGAACAACAATGCCATAGTGGTTCCGCAAGAGTGCGTGACCGAGGTGCAAGACAAGCACTTCATGTATGTGGTGGGCAAGGACAATAAGGTGAACTATACCGAGGTGACCGTAGACCCGCAGAACGATGGCAAGAACTATGTGATACACAGCGGACTGAAGGTGGGTGACAAGTATGTGACGAAGGGATTGACCAAACTGCATGACAAGATGGATATAGTGCCCATTACCGCAGAACAGTATGAGAAGAAACTGAAGGAAGCAGAAAAACTGGGTGAGGCTCAGAACGACGCTTCAAAGCTCAAAGAGGTGTTCAGTAAATAACCACTCTAAGCAGACAGATTATGACTTTTACCAGATTTATACAAAGACCGGTTCTCTCTACCGTGATCTCGGTGCTCATCGTGATCCTCGGTTTTATCGGACTGGTCACACTGCCTATCGAGCAGTATCCTGACATAGCACCACCCACAGTGGTGGTGTACACCTCCTATCAGGGTGCCGATGCCGAGACTGTGAAGAACTCGGTACTTGCCCCATTGGAGGAGAGTATCAATGGTGTGGAGAATATGACATATATGACGTCATCTGCCACCAACCAGGGCTCTGCCAATATCTCCGTGCTCTTCCGTCAAGGTACTAACCCCGATATGTGCGCGGTGAACGTGCAAAACCGTGTGTCGCAGGCACAGGCTCTATTGCCTGCTGAGGTGACACGCGTGGGTGTGACGGTGCTGAAGAGACAGACCTCGCAGGTTATCATGTACACCATCACTTCCGAGGATGGCAGATACGATGATGAATTCCTCACCAACTATGCCAATATCAACATAGTGCCGGCACTGAAACGTATACAGGGTGTGGGTGACGTGCAGAGCCCGGGTATGAAAACCTACTCTATGCGTATATGGCTCAAACCCGATGTGATGAAGCAGTACGGACTGATACCTACCGATATCTCCGCGGCTCTCGCCGAGCAGAATATCGAGGCTGCACCGGGTGCGTTTGGCGAACAGAGTGATGTGTCGTACGAGTATGTGATGAGATACCGCGGCAGACTGAAGACTCCCGAGGAATACGGCAATATCATCATCAGCAGCACACAGAACGGACAGACACTGAGACTGAAGGATGTGGCAAAGATAGAACTCGGTGGCTTGCAGTACTCTGTGTCGATGCGCAACAACAACCAACCCTCAGTGATGGGTATGGTGCAGCAGGTGGCAGGCTCCAATGCCAACGATATAGCCAAAGAGGTGAAGGCAGTGCTCGAGGAGCAGGCAAAGAACTTCCCGCCGGGCATGATATACCGTATCAACTACGATGTGACGGAATTCCTCTATGCCTCTATCGAGGAGGTGGTGAAGACCCTGTTTATCACACTGTTGCTCGTGTTCTTCGTGGTGTATATCTTCCTGCAAGACTTCCGCTCCACACTCATACCGCTCATCGCCGTGCCAGTGTCACTCATCGGTACCTTCTTCTTCCTCAAGGTATTTGGCTTCTCTATCAACCTGCTCACACTCTCGGCATTGCTCCTTGCCATCGCTATCGTGGTGGACGATGCCATAGTGGTGGTGGAGGCGGTACACGCCAAACTGGACCTTGGATATAAAAGTGCCAAGCGTGCGGCTATAGATGCCATGAACGAGATATCCGGAGCCATCATTTCTATCACCTTGGTCATGGCATCGGTGTTCATCCCTGTGTCGTTCATCGGTGGCACATCGGGTACCTTCTATCGTGAGTTTGGTGTCACCATGGCAGTGTCTATCTTTATCTCGGCACTCAACGCCCTTACACTCTCACCCGCCCTCTGTGCCATATTCCTCAAACCCAAGAATGAGGACGGCAGTGAGCGAAAGATGAGCAGGATAGACCGTTTCCACGCTTCATTCAATACTTCCTACAACAAGATTATGGGTAAGTATAAGAAACGTGTGGAGCGTATAGTGCATAAACCCGTGCTCACCTTCATTCTTATACTGGCAGGTGTGGGCATGTTGGCATGGACCATGCAGACCACCAAGACGGGTCTGGTGCCCGACGAGGATACCGGTACACTCTTCTGTACTGTATCTATGCCTCCCTCTACCAGTGTGGCACGTACACGTCAGGTGATTGACCAGGTGGATGCCATGCTGGCCTCCAACCCCGCCATACAGAGCAGAGAGCAGATACAGGGCTACAACTTCATAGCAGGTCAGGGCTCAGACCAAGCCACGTTTATCATCAAACTGAAACCCTTCAGCGAGCGTGGCATCACAGAAAGTTCTATGGCTGTGCTCGGCATGATATACAAGCAGACGGCTTCTATCAAGGATGCACAGATACTGGCTTTCGCTCCGCCCATGATCCCCGGCTACTCGGTGAGTAGCGGTCTTTCGCTCGTGCTGGAGGACCGTACCGACGGCGACCTGAACAAATTCTTCGGTGTGACACAGAACTTCCTGGCAGAACTCAACAAACGACCAGAGTTCCAGAGAGCCATGACTTCCTACAACCCCAGTTACCCACAGTACATGATAGATGTGGATGTGGCTAAGTGTAAACAGGCTAACATATCTCCGCAGACGGTGCTCAGCACGCTGCAGGGCTACTACGGCGGTCTGTACGCATCCAACTTCAATGCTTATGGTAAACTCTACCGCGTGATGATACAGGGCGATGTGGAGAGTAGAGAGCGTCCCGAGGGTATCAGCAATATCTATGTGCGCACTCCTGCCGGCATGACTCCTGTCACAGAGTTCTGTACCATGAAACGCGTGTATGGACCTTCCAACATCAACCGCTTCAACCTCTTCACCAGCATCAACGTGACTGCTACGGTGGCTGATGGCTACTCTACCGGTGAGGCTATCAAGGCGGTGGAGGAAGTGGCTGCCGACTACCTGCCGCAGGGATATGCCTATGAGTACTCTGGTCTGACACGCTCAGAGGCTGAGTCGAGCAATTCTATTGCCCTCATCTTCGTGATGTGTCTCATATTTGTCTATCTCATCCTCTCGGCACAGTACGAGAGTTACCTGCTGCCGCTGGCTGTGATACTCTCACTGCCCTTCGGTCTGGGAGGCGCGTTCCTCTTCACCAAACTTTCCGGACACAACAACGATATCTATATGCAGATATCGCTTATCATGCTGATCGGTCTGTTGGCAAAGAACGCCATCCTTATAGTGCAGTTCGCCCTCGAACGCCGTGAGACGGGTATGGCCATCTCATGGGCTGCCATACTGGGCTCTACAGCCCGTCTGCGACCCATCCTCATGACCTCGCTCGCCATGATTATCGGCCTGTTGCCTATGCTCTGGCCCTTCGGCGTGGGTGCACACGGCAATAACACCCTGGGATACGCTGCCATCGGTGGTATGCTCATAGGTACAATATGCCAACTCTTTGTGGTGCCCTCACTCTTCGTGATCTTCCAGTCACTGCAAGAGAAAATCAAACCCATGCAGTTTGACGATGAGCACAATGACGAGGTGGCAGCCGAACTGGCTCAATATGCTCACAAACCCGCTACCGATTATGAGGTAGAGGAATAAACTTAACCAGTGCCAAATGATATGAAAACAAGACAATTCTTGACATTGGCAGTCGTGGCACTGCTCATGAGCAGTTGCGGACTGTACAAAAAATATGAACGCCCCGACATAAATACCAGTGGTCTGGTGCGCGACCCCGCGTCGCTCACCGACACACTGGCTCTCACCGACACCGCCTCCTTCGGCAATCTGCCCTGGCGCTCGGTATTCACCGACCCTCAGTTGCAAAGCCTCATACAGCAGGGACTGGACCACAATACCGACCTGCTCAATGCTGCACTCAGCGTGAAGATGGTAGAGGCACAACTCAAGGTGGCTAAATTGGCTTTCGTGCCGCAGTTTGTGTTCTCACCCACTGGCACCATAGCATCACTCGACGGTGCCAAGGCCACAAAGAGTTACTCTCTGCCCGTCACCGCTTCATGGACGATAGACCTCTTCGGCAACCTGCTCTCCCAGAAACGCAGTGCGCAGGTGGCACTGTTGGCTGCCAAAGATTATCAGGTGGTGGTGAAGACTCAGGTGGTGTGCAACATAGCAAATATGTACTACACACTGCTGATGCTCGACCGCCAGATGCAGATAGTGGACGATATGATTAGTCTGACCAAGGACACATGGGACCTGATGCAGATGCAGATGGACTTGGGACGGGCACGCAGTACCAGTGTGCAAAGTGCCGAGGCCAACTACTACAGCGTGTGCGCGCAGAAGGTGGACCTGCAGAGACAGATACGCGAGGTGGAGAATTCTCTCTCGCTGCTCATCGGACAACCCGCCCAGACCATCACTCGCGGCAGACTGGAGGATCAGGTGCTGCCCAGCGAGTTTAGTACGGGTGTGGGCATACAACTGCTTGCCAACCGTGCCGACGTGCATGCAGCAGAGATGCAACTGGCTCAGTGCTTCTACGACGTGCAGACGGCACGCAGCCGCTTCTATCCCTCTCTCACCATCAGCGGCACAGGTGCCTTTACCAATAACAACGGACTGGTAAATCCCGGCAAGTGGTTGCTCTCTGCCGTGGGTTCGCTGGTGCAACCTATCTTCATGAACGGACAACTCACCGCCGCACTCAAGGTGGCAAAGTATAAGTACGAACAGGCTTTCAATACCTGGCAGCAGAGTGTGCTCAAGGCCGGCAGCGAGGTGAGCAATGCACTCGTTACCTACAACTCATCGGCAGAGAAGAGTGAACTGGAAGCCAAGCAGATAGAGACGCTGCAGAAGAATGTGGACCACACACGTATGCTCTTTAAGAGCAGTGGCAGCACTTATCTTGAGGTGATAACAGCACAGCAGTCGCTGCTCAACGCTCAACTCTCTAAGGTGACCGACGATTTCTATAAGATGCAAGCCGTGGTAAGCCTATACAGTGCTCTCGGCGGTGGAGGAAAATAATCATAACACAACTAAAAGATTCTATTATGGCAAGCGATATCAGTCCGAGAGCGGAAATAGATCCGAGAGCCAAAATTGGCAATAACTGCAAGATTTTCCCCTTCGTGTACATAGAAGGGGATGTGGAGATAGGTGACGGCTGTATCATCTTCCCCTTCGTGAGCATTCTCAATGGCACACGTATGGGTGAGCGCAACAAGATACATCAGGGTAGTGTGATTGGTGCGCTGCCCCAGGACTTCAATTTCCGCGGCGAGAAGAGTGAACTAATCATTGGCAACAATAACATCATACGCGAGAATGTGGTAATCAACCGCGCCACACATACCGGCGGAAAGACGGTGCTGGGCAATGACAATGTGCTCATGGAGGGTGCGCACATATCGCATGATACCAAGGTAGACGACTCGTGCGTGTTTGGTTATGGCACAAAGATAGCAGGCGACTGCGAGATAGACAAGGGTTCCATCTTCTCATCCAGTGTGATAGCCAATGCCGGGGTGAAGGTGGGTCGCGGCTCTATGTTGCAGGCTGGCTCTACCTTCTCCAAGGATGTGCCTCCATACGTGATTGCGGGTGGTTCACCAGTTACATACAATGGTATCAACAGTACCATTCTCACTATGTACGGCGTGGACGAGAAGACACAGAAACATCTGGCAAATGCCTACCGTCTGGTGTATCTGGGACAGTCGAGCATCATCGATGTTATCAACCAGATAAAGGAGCAGGTGCCCGACTCACCTGAGGTGCAGACCGTGCTCCGCTTCCTCGGCAGCACAAAAGGTCTCATAGGCAAGTTGTAAGTGATAGGACACTTCATAAAAACCTTTTAGCCCCGCATCCTGGAAGGGATGCGGGGCTAATGGTATAATTTAGGTTAGAGTGTTACACTAAGTGGCGTATCAGGTCTTCGCGGTCGCCGGGCAGCATGTCTATCACTGGCACCTCTATCATGGTGTAGCAACCGGGTTGCTGACGCATGGCAGCACGAGCCACATTGACCAGTACCTGACCGGTGAGGGCGGGATTGTTGATGCTCATATTGAATTCCAGACGTTGGTTTTGTGTCTTTCCGCTCACACCCTTGCGCACCAGGTTCACACCGTGTCCCATGTCGCGCACGGCATCTACCGACTCTACGGCAAACACGTGGGTCTCGTCGTTGGAGAAATAGGGATCTGCCTTGATGGCGGCGGTCACTGCTTCGAGCGAAGCACCCTCCTCCAGTTCCACATACACCATACGGCGGTGCAGTCCCTCACCCTTAGGTATGGTCATAGAGAGAGCATTCTTCACACCCTCCTTGCTGCGCACGCATACGGAGTGACCCATCGACATGCCTGGTCCGAAATTGGTGTAGGAGAGTCCCTTGGGGGCCAGACTCTGCATCAGCGAACGTACGATGCTGTCACTGCCCGGGTCCCAACCGGCGGCGATGATAGCCACGGTGCCGTTCTCGCGGCAGATAGGCATCAGCGCAGCGCGGTAGTCTACGATGCTGCCGTGAATGTCGAAGCTATCCACGATATGTATGCCAAGGGGCAGTATGTCGCGGGCATATTCTTCGCATGAACGTGTGGGGGTGGCGAGTATTGCCACGTCTACGTCCTTCAGTTCGCGTATGTTGCTCACTACCTCATAGGCAGCCAGTTCGGCTGGTTTGTCCTCTCCACCCTTGCGGCGTACCACACCGGCTATCTCAAAATCCTCTGCTGCCTCCAGTGCCTGAATGGCATAGCGACCTATGTTGCCGTAGCCCACTACGGCGGCTCTGATCTTTTTCATATATTTCCTGTTTGTATTATACTTTTTACCTGTTTGTGGTGCAAAGGTAATAGTTTCTTGTTATAATGATGCAAATAGTTAGGAATTTTTGTGTTTTTGTATGCAATTTGTTGTTGAATAGAGAGTCAGTCTGCAAATGCAAGCAGTTTGAAACAAACTATAGAAATTGCAGCATTGAGATATCCAGAAAAATTCCATCCGCTTATGAAACTGTTGTAAAATACTATTCCGTACGATCTTACCTCGGGCGATTGTGAGTATGTGTTTATTTCTCAAAAGACACAAGAACCATGGACCGCTGGGTAGTAGAATAGACAAAGTTCACACTGGCCTCTTCCAATCATATCCCCAATCCTGCTTCAAACTGCAATTCCACAGCCTTGGTCTGCTGGATGCGCGAGTAGGGCATAACGTCGTGGGTGACCCAGATGTTGCCGCCTATCACAGAGTGGTGACCTATGGTGATGCGCCCTAAGATGCTGGCGTTGGAATAGACGGTGACATGGTCTTCGATGATGGGGTGGCGGGGGATATTGAGCATGTTGCCCTCGGCATCGTATTTAAAGTTTTTAGAGCCGAGGGTCACGCCCTGATACAGCCTGACGTGGTTGCCTATGATGCAGGTCTCGCCTATCACCACGCCCGTGCCATGGTCAATGGCGAAATAGTCGCCTATCTCGGCACCGGGGTGAATGTCTATGCCTGTCTTGGAGTGTGCCAGTTCGGTAATGATTCGTGGTATGACAGGTATTTGCAGTTCGTGCAACTTATGTGCTATGCGGTAGTGGGTCATGGCATTCATCACAGGGTAGCAGAATATCACTTCGCCGTAATTGCGTGCTGCAGGGTCGCCATCGAACATCGCCTGTACGTCGGTGTACAGCATGCGCTTTATCTCTGGCAGGGCATCAATGACCTGCAGTGCCAACTGTTCCGAGGCTTCATACACCTCGCGCTTGGATGTAAAGGGGGTGCCGTTCTCACAGAACTGCAGTCCGTGGGCTATCTGCTTCGTCAGTAGTTGCTGCATTTCCTCCAGTTGCACGCCTATGTGATAGGAACGTATGGTTTCATCACTCTGTCGCTTGTTGAAGTAGTCGGGAAATATTATCCTCTTTGCCAGGTTTATGATTTGCTTCACTTGTTCTACCGAAGGCAATGGAGCCTCTACATTGGGCATCATGTTCACCTCTTCAGGCGTCAGTCGAGACAGCAAACTCACATTGCGCATCATTATTTCATTGACATTCATCTTTTCCATTTCTCTTTCTTTTCTATCTTATTATGCGATTGTAAAACAAAGGTACTCAAAAAGTCTGAAATAGTTATAAAATACTATTTTTTTTTAGCAATATTATGAGCAAATAGTTTTTTTTCTTAACTTTGCGTGTGTATAAAGGTGCCTAATCTCTGTGGAAAAGAAAGAGAGGGCAATTATAGTATCACATCAACTAATCATTATGAAAAACCTACATTTTTGGCTTATTTCCTTCTGCCTCTGCCTCTTCGGCAAGGCTAATGCGTCCACTGTAAACGATAACCTTTCAGGTGCTAACACCACCGTGCTCACTGAGTGGCAGGCGGGTAGTGTGGTGAGCGATGAGACGGTAAAGGCTTTTGGAGGTCTGGACAAGTGCTTCGCCGCCGAACCCATCCCCGACCACGTGTGGCAGAGGATGCAGGGCAGGACATACAAGGACAATCCCTACATACACCGTGAGGACCTCAGACATATACGTGTGTTGCACTGGGACTATGACGGACAGATGCATGTGGGCGAGATGATATGCAACGTAATCATAGCAGACCGCCTGGTGAAAATACTGCGTCAACTCTTCGATGCCAAGTACCCCATACAGCGTATGCTGCTGCCCGATGTGTACCTGGCGGATGATGAGACTCAGATGCGCGACAACAACTCGTCGTGCTTCTGCTATCGTGCCATAGCAGGCTCTACAAAACTCTCCAAACATGCACGCGGATTGGCTGTGGATATCAATACATTCTACAATCCCTACTATAAGGATCGTGCCGACGGTACGAGGTTTGTACAACCCGGCAATGCTGTGGAGTACTGCGACCGCAGCAACTCGTTCCCGTACAAGATAGACCATGAGGACCTCTGCTTCCGACTATTCACTGAAGCAGGCTTCGAGTGGGGAGGCGACTGGCACTCCTGCAAGGATTTCCAGCATTTCGAACTCATAGAAGAGTAACGCCATATATATACATTGACACGCTAATACTAAAATGAACATGAGAAAACTAATATTATTGATGTCAGTCGTGCTGTCTGTGGCAGCCATGGCACAGAATGTGGAGAAACAGGTGCAGCAGATACGCAAGGTGTATCAGGAGGTAAAGGCAAGAATAGCAGCCGATGAGTCGCCATACGAGGGCGGTATGGCTGTGGTGAAGGTGAACGGCAAGGCCAACTACAGTGCTATAGGAGGCCAGGAAAATAACATGACAGTCTATGCCGAGCACCACCAAGACATGGATGACCGTTTCAATACCTATGATGTGGCACTCATCATACAGACCTTCAATGTGGCACCGAGGAAGATGTACAGAGAGTATCTGTACGACTTAAAAACGAGAAAACTGATATTCTGCCTGCTCAACGATGAGGAGTATACTGGCGAGAATACCATTAAGCGTTTCTACTACAACCGTGGCAGACTCATCAAGGCCGACCCAAAGGCTGTGAAAGGTGAGGGGACTCAAGTCTTTGCACAGGGCGACAGGATGAGGCAGATGGCAGAGATGCTTCTCGATGGTTGCAAATACTGACTTCGTCAAACCTCAGACAATAGTAAAGCGCAGTCACCGACTGCGCTTTATGTTTATCACCACATATTCCGAACGGGTGCCGATACGGAATTTCCCTCCCCAGATGCCTATGCCGCTGCTGATGTAGTAGTGCGTGGCTCCGCGCTGCCATTCGCCATACGCACACTCGTAGATGGCATGTGTAATCCACGAGATTGGCCACACCTGCCCTTCGTGGGTATGGCCACTCAGTTGCAGGTCTATGCCGCATGTCTCTGCTTCTTCCAGGTGATAGGGCTGGTGGTCAAGCAGTATGGAATATTTACTGCGGTCGATACTGTCTGTGAGTTGTTTCAGACTCTTACGGTGGTGGTTGGTACGGTCGTCTCTTCCTATGATAGTGAATGGACCAGTCTCAATGGCACTGTCGCTGAGCAGTTGTATGTCTGCCTCTTTGTAGAAATGTAGTGCCTCGGGGTGTGAACTGATATACTCATGATTGCCCAGGCAGGCTATGACGGGGGCTTTGATGCCACGCAAGCCTTCCGCCATCTTGTCTTCCTTCAGCGGGCGGATGCTCATGTCTATTATGTCGCCCGCTATCAGCACTTTGTCGGGTTGCTCGGCATTTATCATCTCTACCCAGCGGTCCAGTTCGGCTCGGCGGTTGTGGTAGCCCAGGTGCAAATCGCTCAGCATCACTATCTTGTAGTCGCGGTCCAGGACCTTGTCGGTCACAAATGTCAGTTCTATACGCTCCTTATGCTGGTAGTGAAGGTTGCCGTATATCAGCAATGCAGTCATAAGCGCTGCTATGGCTGCACTGCTCCATGCGTTGTCGTGCAACCACTCGCGTGGCACCGCATGGCACAGTCTGCCAAGGTCGAGTATCAGAAAGATGATGAAGAGGTAAAGCATCACGATAAACGTAGACCACCCTATGTCGTAGCACCATGATGCCAAGGACATGGGCAGGCGGTCGGTGACGCCAAAGTTGAGGAATGCCACGGAGAAGGACGCCAACAGCACACCCACCGCAGTCCATCGTTGCCACCGTTGCCACGGCAGTATGTGCCACACGTGCCACGACACGTACGACAGCGTGACGATGATGATGACGAGGAATACTATGAAGAATAGTTTCATCGCCTATAGCAGGGTGAGAGTGTATAGGTATACCACGGCTGCGGGTATGGCCATCAGCGACGAGTCGAAGCGATCGAGCATGCCGCCATGGCCAGGCAGTATGTTGCCGCTGTCTTTTATGCCCAGGGTGCGCTTCATGAGTGATTCTACCAAGTCGCCCAGGGTGCCGAATATTACCACCACGAGGCCCAGTCCCATCCATACCATGATGCTCAGTGCATCCTCGCCCATCTTCTCGCTCTCTATATGGCCTATCACGGCGGCTGCTATGAGAACGAATATGGCTCCGCCGATGCTGCCTTCCCAACTCTTGGCGGGAGATACGCGGGGGAAGAGTTTATGTTTGCCAAAGAGCGAACCGGCGCAATAGGCACCAGTGTCGTTTATCCAAAGGAATATAAACACACTCAGTGGCAGCAGTTGGTTGTAGGTGGCCAGTCCATCGTCGCTGCTTTGAAATGCCAACATGTTGAGTGTGGCGAAGGGCAGGGCTATATACATCTGGCTGAGCATGGTGTATGCCCAGTTGTGTATGGGGTTGGGTGCCTTGAGAAATAGTTCGCTGATAATCAGATATATCACGGTGAGCAGGTAGGGGATGAATGCCGTGGCTGGCACAAAACCTGTGCAGAAACCTGCTACGGCAAGAAAGAAATACACACCTGCCGCAGTGCAGATGAAACGGTTGGTGCGCACGTTCTCTACCGCGTTCACCAGACCGGTAAACTCCCATATTGTCAGTCCTGTGACGAGTGCGAAGAGCAGTATCATAGCGGTGGGCTTGAGGAAACAAGTCACTATGGCTGCTACAAACAGTACACCGGTGATGGTGCGAACTATCAGATTCTGTATTTTTCCGCTCATAATCAGTATGGATTGCTATGCTTCTTTATTATCTTCACCGTCGAAGGGTGGGGGAGTGGTGCCCTCCTCATTGTCGCTTTCCAGTTCGCGCTCTGCCATAATCTCTTGCGACCTGCTCACCCATGGACGCTTGCCGAATATCTTCTCCAGGTCTTCGGCGAAGATAACCTCGCGGCGGATAAGGAGTTGTGAGAGGGCATTGTGCCCCTCTTCATGCTCTTTCAGTATCTGTTTTGCACGGACGTACTGGTCGTTAATCATCTTCAGCACCTCCTCGTCTATGAGTTTTGCAGTAGTCTCGCTGTAGGGGCGTTGGAACTGATACTCCTGATTGTTGTAGTAGCAGATATTTGGCAACTTGTCGCTCATGCCGGCGTATGCTATCATGCCGTATGCGCTCTTGGTGGCACGCTCCAGATCGTTCATGGCTCCGGTGGATATGTGGCCGGTGAAGAGTTCCTCGGCGGCCCTGCCACCCAGCAGTGAGCACATCTCGTCGAGCATCTCCTCCTTGGTGGTGATCTGTCGCTCCTCGGGTAGGTACCATGCAGCGCCCAGTGCACGTCCGCGTGGCACGATGGTCACCTTCACCAGTGGGGCTGCATGTTCGCAGAACCATGATATAGTGGCGTGCCCTGCCTCGTGGATGGCTATGGCACGTTTCTCGTCGGCGGTCATCACCTTTGTCTTCTTCTCCAGTCCGCCGATGATACGGTCTACGGCATCCAGAAAGTCTTGTTTGCACACACTCTCTCCATTGCGGCGTGCTGCTATGAGGGCAGCCTCGTTGCACACGTTGGCTATGTCGGCACCTGAAAATCCTGGTGTCTGGCGTGCCAGCAGGTCTATGTCCACGCTCTGGTCGGTCTTCACTGGTTTCAGGTGCACCTGGAATATCTGTTTGCGCTCGTTCAGGTCGGGCAGGTCCACATTGATTTGGCGGTCGAAGCGTCCGGCACGCAGCAGGGCCTTGTCCAGCATGTCGGCGCGGTTGGTGGCTGCCAGTATTATCACGCCGCTGTTGGTGCCGAAGCCGTCCATCTCGGTGAGCAGAGCGTTTAGGGTGTTCTCGCGCTCGTCGTTGCCGCCCATGGATGGGTTTTTCGACCGTGCCCTACCCACGGCATCTATCTCATCTATGAAGATGATACATGGTGACTTCTCTTTAGCCTGACGGAAGAGGTCGCGCACTCGACTGGCACCCACACCGACGAACATCTCCACGAAGTCGGAGCCGCTCATCGAGAAGAAGGGTACGCCTGCCTCGCCTGCCACAGCCTTGGCCAGCAGGGTCTTACCTGTGCCCGGAGGACCCACGAGCAGTGCGCCCTTGGGTATCTTGCCACCCAGGTCGGTGTATTTCTGCGGATTCTTCAGGAAGTCGACTATCTCTTGCACTTCCTGCTTGGCACCCTCCTGACCTGCCACGTCCTTGAAGGTGATGCCCAGGTCGTGACCTTTCTCGTACATGCGGGCTTTGCTTTTGCCCACACTGAACACACCGCCGCCACCACCGGCACCACCGCCGCCCATGCGGCGCATGAAGAATATCCAGATGCCTATGAACAGTGCCAGGGGAAGTACGTTGACCAGGATGTTGAGTATGTCGCTGCCTTCCTTGTTCTCGTAACTGAACTTGCCGGAGAACTTACCTTCGGCACTGGCATGCTCCAGAAATTCCTCCACTTTGTCCACACTGCCTATCTCTACCAGCAAGTGGGGCTTAGTGCCCACTTTGTCGGTGCCGGCTCCGAAGACGTCGCGTATGTGCTCAGGCACAACATACATCTTCAGCGTGCTTTCGTCTTTGTTGATTACTATCTCCGATGCCCAGCCTTGATTTACCCATTTCTTGAAGTCGGCATAGGTGGTCTCTCTGCTCACGCCCGAGGCGCCATCGGCAGAACCCGTAAAGAACATTATGCCCAATGCCACTATGATAATCATGTATATCCAACTGACGTTGAATTTCGGCATATTGGGTTTGTTGTTATTTGTCGTATTGCTCATTCCTGTTATTTAGGTTACGGTTTGTAGATTTGTGTTAGTCTAAATCAGGTATTCTGGTCAGTTGCGCATCTTCCCACAGGTCTTCCAGATGGTAGTATTCGCGCATATCGGGCACGAAGATATGCACCATCACGTCCACATAGTCCATTGCCACCCACAGGGCATTCTCTTGTCCCACCACGCGCACGGGTTTCTCGCCCAGTGTCTGGCGTACGGTGTCGCTCACCGAGTCGGTGATAGCTTCCACTTGCATGGGGGAGTTGCCTTCGCAGACGACGAAGTATTTGCAGATGCTGCCTGCTATGCCGCTCAGGTCCATTACTACTATGCCGCGACCCTTCTTCTCCTGGATGCCGCTTGTTATTTGTTTTACTAATTCTTTTGTTTCTTCCATGTAATTATATTTGTTCTGACACGTGATATATGTCTGCATTTTAAAATGCGGAGCAAAGTTACTAATAAGTGTGGGAAAAACACACCTTTAAATATGTATTTTCATCTTTTTTTAGAAAAAATGCAAAAAAAATTTGGAAGTTATCCAAATTTACCGTACCTTTGCACCTGCAATTAAGGAATTGCATGCAAGTTTTGGGATATGGTGTAATGGTAACACTGCAGATTCTGGTCCTGCCTTTCCTGGTTCGAGTCCGGGTATCCCAACAGAAAGCCAACAGAAAGAAACTCCAACTGTCTGAAATTCAGATGGTTGGTTTTTCTTTTACCCCAAAATTATCGTCGGTTTATCGTTCTACGACTCAAAACTCACCCTTTTTAACGAAATTGGGGATGCAATTATTATCTCAATAACTGCACCCCACACGTTAGTAAAATCGCCACTACTGGCAATCGGACGCAAAGATACAAATAATTTGTGGCTTGAGAATATTTCGCTTCAGAAATCAAAGATTTATTTGCGTGTTTTATATATATATTGGGTATGGAGTCAAAAATAGGGTTGGAATCTTACGAAACCAGCCCTATCTCACAAACATAAGTATAATACAGAAAAGAAAATAGATTGCTCTATACCACGCTTACTTTCTCAATACCGTGAACAACATTGTCGAAGTGATGACTTATCTGCTCGATTGCATTATATAATGCGCCGTCACCCCTCTCTATCATTCTGACAAGTGCCTGAGTATCTTCATGGATTCCCGCCACATGCGTACCAATACCCGAAATCATTGCTACATAGTCTGCCCAATAGTTTTGAACAAACTCTTTGTATTGTGTTTCTTTGAGTATTCGTAATATCGCCAAATCCTGACGAGCGGCATTGAAATACCCTGCAAGAATACTTGCCGTTTCCTCGGTCATTCCTTGAACACTCGAAGAGAGCGTTGCTGAGTTGCTATCTCTCAACCCGTTTGAGTAGCCCATCTGTTGCATGAGCCTGTCAATACCTGTAAGAAACTCTTGTGCCGCAATTGTCATTTGGCTTCCCTCACCACCAGGCTTGAAATACTCGCCCATTGTAGCAAGGACTTTCTGTGAAGCTCGCACAGGATCGGAAACCAACTCGTCCGTTGATACTACTCCACTGTGGAATGTACCGTTATCGTCGGTGTAACCAAACAATTTCCCTCTAAGGTTGTCAATCATTGGTTCTATAATTCCAAGCCTCAGCATTTCATTGACAATGCTTTGCATGATGGACTTAGCCGTATCGTCAAAGGCTTTCATCATGTTCTCGCCGTTCTCGAACGCTGTCATAAAGGCATCGCTGAATTGGTCAGCCCAGCCTTTCATGTCAATGCTCCACAACTCATTTGCTATATCTTCAGCAAAGTGGCGTATCTGGTTATCCAATTCTGCGATTTTTGCTTTCGTCTCTTCAATATCGGATTGGGATTTCTTCTTTTTCGACTCTTGCTTTTCAAGTATCTGCATATAGTCTTCCCTCTCCGTTTTGAGGTTTGCAAGTTGTTGTTGGTAGCCAGTACCATTAGAGTTTTTCAAGTAATACTCATACATGTCTCTTTGTGCCTTTGAACTAAAACCTTGACCGAAATATGTGTTTCGGGAAATGGTGTTTGCAAAAACACTCTTCTGAACTTGATTAGGCAAATATTGTTGCGCATAAGAACGTCGTAATTCTCCGTTGTCATAGCCAAGAGTCCGTTCTCTGGATTGCAGTATGAGCGAAGTGTTCGCTTCGATGGACTGCACATCTTCACGCAGTTTCTCAATCTGACGTTCCAAACGCTTATCGTGAAGTTGGAAGAGTCCGCTGATAAGTCCAAGTCCTGCGCCAGCAGCCATACCCCACGGACCAAGTGCGCTCAGTGCGGATGCACCTTGCATGGCACCACCAAGGACTCCTGCGGCATCACCAGCAGCGTTAGCGGCTCCCTCCATTCCCAGAGAGTCGAAAACACCACTAACAAGGTCGAGTCCATTCTGGAATGTCTGCAAACCGTCAACAACCTTTCCGATGGCTTTCTTGAAGTCCTCGCTCTCATTCTTCATGCCGTCCTTTATCTGGTCTTTCGTGACGGTTGAGCCTATCTTCACTCCAAGCAGTTTCGACAATTCAGCATTTGCCACCAAATTGCCTTCTTTTTTCGCTTGTTTGTAATAGCCACTGAGCGCACTTCGGTTGCCCAAAGATTCACTGATAGCCTTGAACGGATTCCTGCCGTTTACGACATTCGTAACCCTGTCAATGGCTTCATATACTGCTTTGGTGGATTCAACACTACCATTCAAAGTAGGTGCAATCTCGCGCAACTTTGCAAGCATCCTCGTAAGCGTTCCCGTAGAAATCCTATCCAAGTCGGCGAATATGCGCCCCCATTCCTCCGTTGCCTTAAAGTTGTTCCAAGTTTCATCGGCAATCTTTTTGTTAGCCGTGTCAGTGGCATTCTTGATGAGTGCCGTTCTTTGGCTCTGTTGTGCCTCGGTGGGAACATCGCCTCCAGTCATTTCCTTAATGGCTGCAATTTCCCTTTCCAACTCACGGTTAATGTCAGCAACTTTCTCGGCATAGCCTTTTGCGTTCTTGATGGCCTCAGCGTAGAGGTCAAGATTTTCTTTCTTGACTTTCTTGTTGTTCTCCTGCCATTCATCCCAAAGTTTGAAGATGGCACTGTTCTCACCAAACTTCTTTACATCGCTCTCACCCATGCTGAAGATGTCGGAGGCGGACCTGGCATCACCTGACTTCCGTAATTCTTCATTCATCTTGTCTGTAAGCCAGCCGGACATTGAAGAGTTTTGGGCTACACCTGCAATCCTCGATGCAAGGTCGGAGTCGCCTGTCAGTTCGAGCCATTTCTTGTAAGTCTCATAGTTCTCTGCCATTACATCAGCCATGCGGCCAAGCTCACTCACGGCATTGGAGACATTCTCTTTGAAGATACGCAAATCTTCCGCGCCTTTCTTTGCGCCAAGTTCCTCAACAAAACTTTTGCGTTCGCCTTTAGTGCCAAGTATTCGTGCAACCTTATCCAGACTTCCGCTGAAGTCATTGGGGTCACTGAAATATTCCCATAGAGGTGAAAAGTTCCCATCGGCTTTCAGTTTTGAAATCGCTTGCTGGCGTGTCATTATCTTTTCAAGTTGCGCAAGTTCCTGTCTGTACTTTTCAAGAAGTTGTACCCTCTTGCGCCATGCTGCCAGTTCCTTGTCTGAGGTGTGGCTTGACTTTGGATGTGGATGCTTGTCACGGAACACCTTGCCGCCACTGTTCGGGTCGGAGAGGGATATGCCCGTCGCCTTCCTGAAACCCAAGGCATCATTCATCACCTTTGCGTATGAATCGTAGTCAGCAAGCATATTCTCAAAGATGGTAGCATCTTTGCCCGGGTTCTCTGCCTTCCACTGATTGACAAGTGCCGTCCTTTGCGTAATGCCAAGTTCTTTCATTCCTCCAGATACATCAACACCCATCCTGATCATCAATGGCTTCACATTCACGAAGTAGTCCTGTGCGGCTTTGTAGTCCTGCCGTATCTTGCTAATAACATCGCCGAAGTTTGTTGCCGTCTTGATGTCTATATGCCAGTCATGCCCTACCAGGTCTTTCAATGACTGCTCCAGTGCGACAACTCTCGCAGCTGCTTCAATAGTCTTGACATCAATGTTTACCCCAAACTTCTCGCTTACAAGTTTCTTGACCTTTTCACGAATATCCTCCATCGCATCACCTGCCTTGCTGACCGTTTCGGCAATAGCAAGGGAAATGGCTTGTTTCTGCGATTCTGTGAGGTTGTTGAAATCCCATCCTGCCTCAGTGAGTTTTGCCTTCAGGCTGTTAGCCCATTTGGTAGCGTCTGCATCCATTTCTGCAAAAGCATCGTTCATCTGTGAAGAGAACTTGTCTGGACCATCAGCACCAAACCAACCTGCACCGGCACCGTGGAAAACGTGTTCTAAAGCCTTGCTATCCCTTTTGTTCATGGACTCACGGGCATCCTCAAAGGCTTTTATGGCATCTGTGTACTTATCTTGGTTCTCAACGAGCATCTTCAACTGCTCTGCCTGTGTGAGATACCTCTTCTCATTCTTTACCATGTCCGCATTTGCTGCTCTTAACGCCGCAGCAAAAGTCTTCTCTCCACGCGCCGCTGCAAGTGCCTTGTCAACACTTTGTGCATGTTTAACGGTAAGCTCAGTTATGCTGTCATTGTATTTCTTGACGGCATTTGAGTAGTCATTGATGTTCGTGATGAAATCGTCTCTGAGCAAGCCTTCTTTCGTCGATTTCTCGGCAAACTCTATAGCACTGCTTACCTGTTTTAGATAGACGTATGCCTCTGCCGTTTCAGAGACGGACTTTGCGAGCATGTCATACTGTTCGGCAATGCTTCTTACGTTATTGTTTTCATCTTTGAAGGCAGCATTAAGTATTCTATTGGGATAGGCAGAATACTCCTTGATAAACTGAGTCCATTTCTCAATGTCGGCAATCATGTCCTTTGAGTCCATTTCTGCGGACGGCTTGTAGGTGAACTTGCCATTGAGAATGTGTTTGGCATCACCCACTTCAACTTCCACATTGCCAACCTTGAACGCCATGCCAGTCTCTTGCATCATGGTACGGATATTCTTGATACCCTCCTGCGCACGGTTGAACAAATCGTCGTTCAACTCCTTTGCCCGCTCAATCTCCTGCTTGTTACGCTGCCACAATGCCATTACGCCAGCGAGCAATGCAAAAACTGCCATCTGGGGATTGAGGAACATCGACTTCATAGCCATTCCCAGTTTGGTGAATGCCATGCTGACACCGTTCACCACACCCGTCATACGTCCATAGGTGCGGACACTGTTCACAGCGGCTATTCCGGCATTCTTTTCTGCCTTTGAGAGGTCAGAGAGGATAATTGCTTGCCTTGCCTGTGCCTTTGACATCTTGCCAAGTGCAACTTGACGTGCAAGGTCTTCCGTTGTCTGCCGTTTCTCGGAAAGTGCAAGGGCATTGCCAAACACAATCTGCTCCCGTGTCGTGGATATGCGAAATTTCTGCATATCATTAAGCTGACGGGATAGACCCAAGCGACGACCAATCCATGTATGTGCCAGCCGTTCACTCATAGTCCACTTGTGCGTAGTGGCTGTCATGGCTTTTTCTGCAAGGGTAATGTCGCGGTAACTCTCAGCCAGGCGTAAACTGGCTACCTCTGCCTTCTGATATGCTTTGATTCCAGACATGACAGCGACGGCATTCGCACCAAGCAATGAATTTGCAAGTGCCATGTATGCACGGAAACCGCCGAAGACTGCCACACCCGTTCCTACAACCGTGAATAGTTCCTGCCAGTGCCGCGAAACGTCGGTCAGGAGTGCTGCAATGTTTTTCAGTCCACCACCGGCACCGCTCTCCGCAATCTCATTGAACATGATTTCGTAGGAGTCGCGTAGGTTCTTGAACTTCGCATTAAGTGCCTGCGACATCGTTTCCTGTGCCTCGTAGAACGGACCGCCTTGGTTGGTCAGGTCTTTTAATACGTTCAGCACATCGTCGTAACCGATCTCTTTCTTCGACACCATCTTGCGTATCTGCGATGTTGTGACACCCATCTTGTCTGCCAATTTCTGTAACAGCGGAACATTGGCCATGGAGAATTGACGCAAAGTGTAGCCTGTGAGTGCCGTTTCTGAACGGACGTGACCCAAAGCCAAAGCCAGACGGCTTACATCTGTTCCCGTTGCAGCGGAAATGTCAGCAAGTCTTTTTGTCATGTCATACAGTTCGTGGTACTCAAATCCGAAGGCACTGAGCTGTTTGGTCATCTGGTCAAGTTCGGTAACGCCAAACGGCGACTTCACAGCCAGATTCTTCACTTTCGAGAAAAGGTCGGTGGCATGAGCCGTATCGCCAAGGATTGCACCGATGGAAAGACGCTGCTGCTCCAGCTGACCGCCCTTTTCGATGATATTGTCAATGAATGTCTTTGCACCATACAAGCTGATATACTGCAAAGCCATACTCTTCAGTTCTGACATGACCTGAGACTGTCCGCTCATAGCAGATGTGGATGCGGAAATGGATTGAGCCAGGCGCATTTCCTCACCAGCAAGCCATGTGACGGTTGCCGCCGCCGTGTTGCGGGCTGCAATGTTGATGCGCGTCTCTTGGGTGTTTTGGGCTATCCTTGCGTTCAATGCCCTATATGCGCCGTCGGCTTTCAACATCTGCGACGTAGTGCCGTCCGGCAATCTGCCGCCATTCCTGTAGATGTTCGCGAACTTCTGCATATAGCCGTTCATATCGTTAAGCAACTTGTCGAGGTTGGGTGTCTTAACGCCAAGACCGTTTGCCCTGCTCTGCAATGACTGCAAAGCGGCTATCTTCTTCTCCAGAAGGGCTATCTGATAGATGGCCACGTTCACGCTGCGCTTGTCTACCAACTTCTGCTTCTCGGCGGTTCTGCTCTGCTCTCTCTGTGAGCGTGACAGGTTGTTAATCTCCGTCCGAAGCATACGAATGACCTCCATGTAGTTCTTGTACTGCGAAATCATGGAACTTACAGCACCTGTATTGCCAAGGAATTTCTGGCTGGACGAAAGACGGCTCATTTCCGAAGCAAACGTCTTCATGTCACGGATGATGTTGGAATAGCCACTCACATCAACACCAACCCCCCGGGCATGGGCGCGATCCATCTGCAAGGCATTCACGGACTTCATCATGTCGGCGTATGCGTCAACCACGCGCTTCCTCGTCTTCTCGATGTCGTCTGCTACTTTCTTGCTTTCATCCGCTCCACGACGCAGGGGCTTGGTGATGTTGTCAACGGCTGTCTTTATTGGAGCCCCGTCATTCAGTTCTTTCAACTTCTTCTTCAGACCGTCTATCTCCTTCTGCATCTTCTCAATCTCAGAAGTGTCGCCAATCTTCAGATTCTTCAACTGCTTGATAACGGACTCAGCCTCGCTAAAGTCTATCTTCAACCTGTAACCTTTGCCGCCATTGTTGGCAAAGTTGGCTATCTTCTCCGTCCAATCCTTGAGTTTCTTGTCAAGTTGCTCAATAGAGACAGAGAACATCAATGGTGTAATATTTTCTGCCATATTTCTAATGTGTTTGTGATATTGCAAATTTTGTAAATATTCTTTACTTAGCATGCATAAAGCATTGGCAATCTTTCCTTTTTTGAATAAAAAAGTTAGTGGTATTGGCAATCTTTACTTAAAAATGGTAAAAAAGACATTTTGCTAATTGTAAATACGTCATTCAGACTATCTTTGCGCTAACATTCACATATAGTGGATGTCGAGGCATGGCTCATTCCATGCAATGTTTGTTTTATTTTATCTCTCAAACAGAAGGTTGATGTGTTACTTTGTGCCCTGCCTTGTAAACAACGATCGGGAATCAGAGAAAGTCACCCTCTAAATGAAAAAGCCAGAACGGTTGCCCTGCCGCTGCTGGCTTTTTACAAATATTAGTCACATTATAAAATTGAAGGAATCATAAAAGATTAACCGTTTCCATTGCCGTTTCATTTATAATGTCTATCTTTGCACCATCTTGAAACTTGATTAGTGAAACTATCTTAGGCATCGCTCAGAGTAAGACCGCTAAAGTGAAGTTCGGTAGTGTTTAGATTGTCAAACATCAAAACATTTACAGAATGAAAGATTTAGTTTTAGAGGCCATCAGAGCCTATCAGAGAGTATGTAAGAACGGAACGCCGATTTTGTTTCCAAATGGTGAGTATCATCCATTGTTGTATTGTGCGCCATCAGAGTCAAGCACAGTGATTGGACGAAAGTACGTCTATTTATACAACGAAAATGGATTGTTAGCAAGGTATGTCATTAGGGCAAAAAAAATCATTGTTTGAACATTATAAAAGAGCCTCTTCGGAGACTCTTTTATGGTAATTTTCCCAATATCTAAAACCTCAAAATCTTCATCCTCTTCATTTATAACAGACGGTGTAACATTGGGGGGATCGTCTTTGGTGGTGATATGATATATTGTGTTGTCAAATACAGACACGGGAGGCTTTATGGTGA
>CAMHPC010000024.1 GCA_946186945.1 uncultured Prevotella sp. | reverse complement strand
CAGACGACATCGAAGAAGAGTAGACAATGACGATGATAATAATCTTATTACCATAAGCAGGGGCCATGTATCTATTCTCTTGATTGCATCAACTTTCTGCAAGCAACGGATAGTACTTTTGAGATGCCGAAAGGCTGACTGCCAAAGAAGGTCAAGTGAGCCTTTCATTTCGATAAAAAAGTGGGAAAAACAATAAAGTTTCCTTTCTTGTGTGAAATTTACTCATATAATTTTGGCAGATTAAAATAAAGTGCATATCTTTGCTGAGTAAAATTTACCTAAGAACAAATATGGAAGATAAAATATACAGTTACAAATATCCACATCCCTCTGTGACAACGGATTGTGTGATATTTGGTTTTGATGGGACAAAACTACAAGTACTCCTTGTAGAAAGAGGCATTGACCCATATAAAGGTAAGTGGGCATTCCCCGGTGGCTTTATCAAGATGGATGAATCCTGTGAAGAGGGAGCATTGCGCGAACTTGAAGAAGAAACAGGACTGACAGGTGCATACATAGAACAGTTTCATACTTTCAGCGACCCCAACCGAGATCCAAGAGAGAGAGTCATAACAGTCGCTTATTATGCGCTTGTGCGAAAACAAGACGTAAAAGCCGGTGATGATGCGGCGAAAGCAGAATGGTTTGCGCTCGATAAAGTTCCTCAACTTGCCTTCGACCATGACCGGATTCTTCGGTCAGCGTTGAAAAGACTTCGTGAGCGCATCCATTTTGAGCCAATAGGTTTTGAACTGTTGCCGGAAAAGTTTACTCTAAAACAACTGCAGAACCTGTATGAAGCTATATTAGATGTGCGGTTTGACAGGAGTAATTTTGCTAAGAAGATGCTTCATTTCAACATCCTCACACAACTGGATGAAACCGTATGGCCTACACCAAAGCGTGAGGCTTATCTATATAGCTTCAATGAAGAGAGTTACAATGAACTAAAACAAAAAGGCTTCCGGCTGGAGTTTTAGAATAAATATTGCTAATGCAAAATCAAAACATCCAGAATGGATGCTTCAGGTGAATGAGGAGTTTGACCAATATGAGAGCAATAAAAATCATAGATAACGTTATTCGATATACTGAAGGAGCCAACATGCCGATATTGACACCTCTGCGCGATGTACTTGTAAAAGTGCATTATGCAGGAATCTGTAGGACAGACATAGGTATTTCCAACGGAACTATAAGCCATAAGGATTCTATTATATTGGGACATGAATTCTGCGGAACTATTGATGAATTTTACAATAGCGAAACAGAGTTTGAGTACTGGCGAAAAGGTATGGTTGTAAGTTGCAATCCGATGATGTTCGGAGAAGAAGGGTTCGACACCATGTGCGGTAAAGATTGTGACGGTACTTTTGCAGAATATATAGCGGTACCACATGGTGCCCTTATAAATATGTCTGCTCACCTCCTTTCCCCTCTTGGTGCATATTTGGAACCTGTGGCAGCCGCTCTCGCCCCAAACAGATTTCTGAGAAATATTTGTGGGAAGGATATATGCGTCTTTGGTGATAACCGAATTGCGGAACTCACTTTGCAGGTTGCCCATTGCATGGGTCACAAAGAAGTGCGGTTGGAAAAAGATATCTCAAGACTAAATCCCAGCGAATACGACTGTATCATCGAGACTGAGCCTCAATACATCAATGAGTACATCGATGCACTACGCCCAGGAGGAACACTCATACTTAAGTCCAGGTCATTTACGCCATGTGAGTTGGTTTCCAACAATATTGCCATGAAAGAAATAACCATACAAGGCGCAAGATATGGTGACTTTAACGTTGCTTCTCACATACTGGCAGCAACATCTTCCGGTCTGAACGGAACATTATGTACAGATAGCCTTTTTGGTCCTGTTTATGAGTTGTCTGAGTATAAGTCAGCCTTCCAAGAGGCGCAAAAGAAAAAGAGTAAGAAGATATTCTTCAGAATATGTGCGGAATAGCAGTTATAGTCAGCAGAGATAGGAGTAATCGTAGTCAATTGCTTAATAATGCGTTGAAGACCTTGGAACTGAGGGGACCAGACGAGCATGGTATGTGGGAAGACGAACTCGTAGCGATAGGTCATAGGAGGCTGTCAGTCATTGGACCAACTAATGGCAAGCAACCAATCTGTTCACCGTGCGGGCAGATTATAGTTGCCTGCAATGGTGAACTATATGATTACAAGAAACTACGCGATGAGTTTGCCGGCGACTATCGATTTATGACATACACTGATAGCGAGGTTCTGATACCTCTGTATCTCAGGCACGGTATAGAGGGGATGATGAAATATCTCATTGGCGAGTTCGCATTTGTGCTCTATGACCGACGTATAGACACGGTATATGCGGTGAGGGATCGCTTTGGCATAAAGCCACTTTGCTGGTTTCATGACAAGAGTCAAATAATAATAGCAAGCA
Source organism: uncultured Prevotella sp. (assembly GCA_946186945.1). Classification (GTDB taxonomy): domain Bacteria; phylum Bacteroidota; class Bacteroidia; order Bacteroidales; family Bacteroidaceae; genus Prevotella. Next base: position 22,574 of record CAMHPC010000024.1, on the reverse strand, counting down.
AGGCAAAGGCAATTATGGCTTGTGGGGTAACTGCCGAATGGGATAGCATCTCGTTGATGCAGTCACTCTCCATGCACTATCAGCCAACAGATCGCACAATGTTTTCAAGAATCAAACAGGTAGAACCTGGCCATATACTGGTGTGCAAGGAAGGAACACATCCTGAGAAAATAAAGTATTGGGATATAAACTACCCAAGGGACACTTCGTACTCACAGTTGACTACAGCAGAAGAGAGAAAGAACATTGATGAATTTCATAGTCTGCTATATGAGTCTGTCAAAACAAGAATGATTAGCGATATGCCAGTATGTTGCCATCTGAGCGGAGGACTCGATTCAAGTACGATAGCAGGAATGATGAGCAACATGATGAGTGGTCAACCTGTTCACTGCTTCACGATAGTATTCCCTGAGGCCGACACAGAGTATGATGAAGATTTGCTTGCCACAGAAACAGTTGAACACATAGGTGGTGTGATGCACAGGATAAAGATAAGGCAAAGTGAGATACTGGATAACCTGTCCGACGCAGTCTATCATAGTGAAGGGTTGGCAGTGAATGGTCACCTATCGTGTAAATATCTTTTAAATCGGGAAATAAGAAAAGAGGGATTCAAAGTTGCCCTGACAGGTGAAGGTGCAGATGAATGTCTTGCAGGCTATCCTCATCTGAGAAAAGACATTATTGCTACTCTCTCTGGCTCAGAGCACGAAGATTTGACAAGAAGACTGTATCAGACCAATCTGGCGATTACAGGTACAGAGATTGCCGTTGGCAATACACTTGACTGCTCGACATTAGAGCACGAACTTGGTTACATTCCGTCTTTTCTGCAAGCAAAAGCAAGTATAGGGTACAGGATGTATCAATTTCTGAGTGATGATATGCTGTGTGAGTGTAGAAGCCATGACTTTTTTAAAGAACTATTGGCTGCATACGAGATAGATGAATTATTAAAGGGCAGACACACAGTCAACCGGTCATTATATCTTTGGACAAAGTTGACACTTCCCAATTACATTCTCGGCACGCTTGGCGATGGTTGCGAGATGGCATCGTCCATTGAAGGCAGATTGCCTTTCCTTGACCACAGGCTGTTTGAGTATGCCACTAGATTGCCAATGCAAATGAAGATAAAGGCATATGCAAATGAGAAATTCATTCTGAAGGAAACTGCCAAGCCCTATATTACTGACCGGGTGTATAAGCGTCAGAAACACCCGTTTCAGTCGCCTCCACTCACTCGTTTCTTCACGAAAGAGGACTTTGGTAGATTGAGAGAAGAGTTTACCTCACTTGATTTTTCCTGTACAGGCATTTTTAATGCTCACAAGGTTGCAAAACTGATAGACACCATACCTTTCATGAGCGTGCTCGACCAAACGATTTACGAGCCAGTGATAATGCTGATGTTAACCATTAAACACATGAACAACAGATTTTTACGATGAGACAGAATAAAGAACAATGGTGGCTTGACTTTTTCAAAGGAGACTTTTCCGAAGTGGTCCTTAACCAGCAAGCGCATGAGACTCTTGTATTCATGCAACGAGTTGGAGAACTGAGAGAATCGATGACCGTCTATGACCAATGTTGTGGGAAAGGGTATCTGGCACACGAATTTGACAATGCCATGATGACTGTGGTGGGTGTAGACTCCTCCGAAGATTACATTGCCTATGCAAAGAACACCTATGCATCGAAAAGAGCCATCTTCCTTCTGGGTGATGCTAATGAGTATATTAAAGAAGACTATTTCGATGTGTGTATCAACTGGAACACCAGTTTTGCCTATCACACTGATGACAAAGAAAACGAGAGAATGCTTGTACCTTTCAGTAAGAGTCTGAAGGTAGCGGGGCAGTTCTTCATTTGTACAATGAACCCTCTCTTCATAGAAAAGCATTTTCAGAAATTCATTGTCAAACAAGTTCCTTCAGGCGATAGCACTATAGTAACTATCCGTGAGAGCTGGATTGAGGAGGATATGATGAAGTCTGATTGGCTGATTATCCACCCTGATGGAAGAAGAGAAACCAAGTACGGTCAGACCAAGCTATATACCCTTGACCAGTTCAAGGAAATGCTTTTGCGTCATAACCTTTTAGTTGAAAAAGCATATGGCGACTTGTCTTTGTCACCATACGACGAAGATCATCCAAGCCTTATTATGTATGGCCACAAAGTTTGAAGACATAGTTTCGGAGATTAAGAGAACAGTTGACCTGCATCCAGAGAATATCGCTGTTATAGAAGATGGCATTCCAACATTGACTTATAGTCAGTTGTGGGAGAAAGCGTCGTGCATTGCCGATAGTCTAAAAAAGCGAGGAAGCACGTCCAATTATGTGACGGTCAAACTTCCCAAATCAAGTCGGTATATCACTGCCATACTGGGATGCTGGATAGCGGGGAAAGCGTTTGTCCCTATAGGCAATGACCTCCCTGATACAAGAAAGAGGTACATTGAAGATGTTGTAGATACTGATTTGTTTATAACGGAATGCAATTTTGAGGATTTACTGAAAAGTAATCCTGTAGACTGCATCGAAGAAATAACGGCTTCTACTCCTGCCTACATCATCTTCAGCTCCGGCACCACAGGAAAGCCAAAGGGCATCCTTGTAGGTCACTCAGGTCTTGTCAATCTGGCAAGAAGTCAGCGCTATGCTTTTCGCACAACGGAGAATTCACGCTACCTGTTTTTCCTATCCATAAATTTTGATGCTTCAGTATCCGACATTCTTGTGACATTGACATCTGGAGCTGCACTTGTCATAGAAACTGCCGACTCAGTAGAACTCTCAGCAAATCTGATGCAAGTCATAGAGAAACGTGGTGTCACTCATGCAGATATCCCACCCTCCGTACTTCGTATCACAGATTGCGAAGACTGTCCAATATGTCTTAAGACCATAATAATTGGTGGTGAAACGACAGCCAAGACTACTGTTCAGAACTGGGCAAAGAAAGTAAACCTCATCAACGTGTATGGTCCTACGGAAGCAACAGTATGTACCAGTCTTTGTCGATGTACAGAAGCCTGGTCTTTGCCAGTTATTGGGACGGAAATACAGGGGGTAACATATCATATCCATGATAATGACACGATGGATGCTGATGAAGGTGAGTTGTGGATTTCTGGCGATTGCTTGGCAATTGGCTATTTCAAGAATGATGAACTGACGAAAGAGAAATTCCCAGTAGTAAATGACGTTCGGTATTATCGTACATCAGACCATGTAAGAAGAACAAGCGATGGCAACATAGCATTTCTTGGCAGGTATGACAGACAAGTAAAGTTTCATGGTCAGTTGATAGAATTGGAGGAGATAGAGTCGACTCTAAAGGTTCTGCGCCTGGTCAGGAATGCAGCAGTTGTAAAGCGTATTGTTTCTGTGAGTAATAGCAAAGAGACAATCGTTGCATTCGTGGAAGTGGACGAGACGATGGATGCCGAAGAGACTACAAAAAAAATCAGGAATAGGTTGAGACATCACCTCCCTATATGGATGATACCAGGACATATCGAATTAGTCCGGCAACTACCAAAGGTGGCATCTGGCAAGGTAGACTATGGTGCATTGTCTGTAATGGAACTCACCACTTTTACTGTACAGCAGGAAGAGAAGTATCATTCTGACAAAGAGGAAAAAGTGGCAAAAATAATGGCTGACATATTGAAACTATCACGTGTTAATCCAAATGATAGTTTCTTTGAACTTGGTGCAGACTCGCTTGATACACTTTTGCTTATCTCAAGACTTCGCAATGACGTTGACATAACCATCACTCTCGATCAACTGAAGCATCAGCCCACGCCTTTTGCCATCTGCAACATATCGCCACAGAATAAAGCCATGGCAATGTGCAGCAAAGAGTTTGCTGATGACTGGAGAATAGACTTCATACCGCATTTTGCATCAGGGCAACATAATGGCAATGCTGTATTCATTACCGGAGCAACAGGCTTTTTGGGGTCACACATCCTTGCAGAACTGATGGAACGTGATGATTACAGAAACAGAGATATCGTTTGTCTTGTACGCTGCACTTCTTCAAGTCATGGTGCAGAAAGGATCAGAGAGGCCTTTAATCGCTACAATCAGGATGTACATGAATTGAAACGGGTCAAGATTGTATCGGGCGACCTCATTTTGCCAAAATTCGGTTTGCATCCAGACGTCTATGATAATCTTACAGTAGTCACAGCGGAAGTGTATCATTGTGCTGCCACTGTCAACATGATGGCTGATTACGAAACGCTTAAACCGCAAAACGTAACTGCCACAAAGAGCATTGTGGAATTTTGTCTGCGTGGCAGAAGAAAGAAACTGAATTACGCTTCAACACTCTCCGTCTTTGTTTCAACCAGCAGGAATGAGGGCGTGGCATTAGAAGTCGACCGTCTTGATGATCCGTGCATCATTTATGGTGGCTATGGGCAGACAAAATATGTCTGTGAGAAACTGTTGCATAACGTTCCTCCAGAACTATGCAGCATCAATGTGCTAAGGTATGGTCTCCTCTGTGGAGATACGACAAACGGCATATCTGCCCCTAACGATTTCCTTGGAATGTTCATCCGCGGTGCAAAGACGGTGAAACGACTGCCAGTAGATGCATCAGGTAAACTGCGTATAGATATTTCACCAATTGATACAGTTTCAAAAGTGACTGTTGATATTGCTATGAAGTCAGACAGAGGTATCTATCATATTGCTTCGGAAAACCCGCTTTCCTACGCCGATTTATGTAATACAATCGGAAGATGTACAGATATTGAAATAAGCAAGAGTTATGAGGAATGGAAAGGGTATATAAAAGGATTTCAGGATGATGCCAATGTTACCGCATTGAGTATGAGTATATGTAGGCTTGATGAGAGTTTATATCACTCTGTAAGATATATGGATCTGTTTCAAACAACCAATATTCGCTTTGACATGACGAATACGCACAAACTAACAAAACATCGTGTTCGTCAGAATGAAAAACTCATAGAACTATACATTGAGAATGAAAAAATATAAAACAGGCTTTGTTCTTGGCAAGTTTTGCCCATTGCACAAAGGTCATATGTTTCTCATTGACACAGCGTTGTCACATGTAGAACGGCTATATATAGTAGTAGATAATATCATGGATAATGTGATTAGTGTCAGCAAGCGTATACAATGGGTAAAAAAGGAATATCCCGAAGCCATTGTGCTTACCCAGCCACATCCACTACCTCAAGACCCGAGCGAGACACCGCAATTTTGGAATATTTGGAGGGAAGCACTTCATGCGTTGCTTCCTGAGCGTACTGAAATCGTCTTTGCATCAGAAGCCTATGGTGAACGTTTGGCTAAAGAACTAAATGCGGAGTTCATCATGGTAGACTGTGAACGAAGGCAAGTTCCAATTTCTGCCACATCAATAAGAAATGACATTTGGCAAAACTGGGATTATTTGTCGGATGCTGCCAAAGAGGATCTGATTACTACCATTTGCATTTTCGGCCCCGAATCGACAGGAAAGTCAACATTGACCAAGCAACTGGCAGCACACTTTGGCACACCATATGTTAATGAATACGCTGAAACCGTCATCCGTTCAAAAAATGGAAACATATCTTTCGAAGATATGGAGACCATCGTAAGGGGGCACCACAATAATATCCGACGAGCCATAGAGATGTTACCTCCAATTCTTTTCATAGACACAGATGCCATCTCATCAAAGATATGGAGTGACGAACTTTTTGGAAAAGAATCCCCTGTCATAGAAGATTATATTGCCAAACAGCATTTCACTCATTATCTATTGCTTGATGTTGATATACCATGGCAAGATGATATACATAGATACAGACCCGACAATCGTCTGGATTTCTTTATGAAATGCCGGCAAGAATTGGAACACAGATGCAAGCACTACTCGGTAGTAACTGGAATTGGAGAGGAGAGAAAACTGAAGGCGATAACACTTGTCAAACTAATTACAAGTGGGCTCGACAACAGATTATGTGGCAAGGTCAAGTTTTTTTAGTTAATCATTGAAGCATCTCAGAAAAAATCATTATTTTTACACCCGAATAAGACCTTAACGATGGAAGGCAGAAGACCTGATACTCCACATGGAAATATTACTATTAAACTTGAATACAAACACCTATAACAAATAAGCACTATGCAGAATTTTGATTACATGACCCCTACCCGCCTAATTTTTGGCAAGGAGTCGATAGAGAAATTGCCGGAGGTAATGCATCCTCTCGGCAAACGTGTGTTGCTCACCTATGGCGGTGGCAGTATTAAGAAGATTGGTCTTTACGACCGTGTAAAAGAACTGATGAAGGATTTCGAGATTATTGAACTCTCTGGCATTCAGCCTAATCCAAAGTATGACCCCAGCGTGCTCGATGGTGTGCGTCTGTGCAAGAAGCATGGCATCGACGTGATATTGGCAGTTGGCGGTGGCAGCGTGCTCGACTGCTCGAAAGCCATCGCTGCCGGTGCAAAGTATGACGGCGACCCTTGGGACCTAATCTCTTACAAGGTGAAGGCACAGGCAGCACTGCCCATAGTTGACATCATCACACTGGCTGCCACGGGTAGCGAGTACGACTGCGGGGGTGTCATCTCGCGCACCGAGACCAACGACAAGATAGGTTATATGGACCCGCTGTTGTTTCCCGTTTGTTCCATTCTCGACCCCGTCTATACCTTTACCGTGTCTAAGAAGCAAACTGCTGCCGGTTGTGCCGATGCCATGAACCACACCATAGAGCAGTATTTCGCTGCCGATACTACGTTGCTGAACGACGGCTTCTGCGAGTCGATGCTTAAGAGTCTGATGGTGAACGCCCGCAAGTGTCTGGACAATCCCGAGGACTACACCGCCCGTGCAGAAATGATGCTCTGCTGCACCTATGGCTGCAATGGTATCCTTTCCCTTGGCAACAGTGCCAGCGGATGGCCTTGCCACGGCATAGAGCATGCCCTCTCAGCCTATTATGATATCACCCATGGTGAGGGACTCGCCATCATCACACCTCGTTGGATGCGCCATATACTCAGCGAGAAGACCATTGACCGCTTTGTGAAGTATGGTGTCAACGTATTTGGCATTGATGCCACATTGCCTAAGCAGGAGATTGCAGAGAAGGCTATCGACGCCACTTATGCCTTCTTTGAGAGCATCAATATCCCCATGCACCTGCGAGAGGTAGGAATAGATGACAGCCGTATAGATGAGATGGCTCATCACATCGCTGTGAACGAAGGATTGGAAAGAGCTTACGCCCCTCTGACGGAGCAAGATATCAAGGACATTCTGCTTGCCTCGCTATAATAGCGAAGTCGTGGCTGACAGCCACCCGTGAAGGTGCTTGCTATAAAGTTGAGGTTTTTTCCGTTTTTCAGAAAAATAACACAACAGGTTGTGAATTGTCGGATTTTTTTTGTATATTCGCAGATTGAAAACCACCTGAACCGATTTGGCTGCAAACATCTATACACGAACTATAATATTAAACAATTAAACATGAGACTAAGAACCTTTATCGGCATTGTGGCGTTGACACTGCTGTCTGTACCGCTACATGCCCAGAAATCGAGAGTAGAGGTGTATGACAAGGAGCGTCATCAGACTGTGACAGCCACTGCCCTGACACCAGACATTGTGCGCATAGACATAGTGCCCGATGGTGGCAAGGCAGGCACACTGCCCACACTGCTGAGTGACGTAGCGCAGAGGGCATCGCAGCCACAAGCCACCATCAGCGAGATGGGCGCCATCACCCGCATGACCACTCAGAGCGGTCTTCGTGTGACCGTGGACAAAGAGTTGAAAAGTGTGACCGTGAGCAAAGGCAGCACCATGTATGTGACCGACCTATGCGAGCGTGAGGGAGCCAAGATGCGTCTGTTGCATAGCGGCGACGAGTCGTTTTACGGTGCCGGCGAGCGTGGCTACTCCTTCAACCTGGTGGGCGACACCCTGGTGAACTACAACAAGCAGAACTACGGCTATCTGGGAAGTGAGAAGCGCATCAAACAGATGGGTGTTACCATGCCCTTCCTCATCTCTTCCAAGGGATACGGCATACTGTTTGACGACTTCTGCAAGTCTACCCTGCGTGTGGGCAACGAGGGACTGGAGTACTGCTCCACTACCCCACAACCCCTGACATACTATGTCATCAACGGTGATGGCAGAGTGGACGAGGTAGTGAAACGCTTCACCTGGCTGGTGGGCCGTCAGGACCTGCCGCCCGTGTGGACGCTCGGCTACATCACTTCGAAGTACGGATACAAGGACCAGCATGAGAGTGAGACCACCGTAGACACGCTGAAGCGCAACGGCTATCCTCTGGACGGTATAGTGTTTGACCTGTACTGGTATGGCAAGGAAGAAGACATGGGTCGTCTGGCATGGGACAAGGAACAGTGGCCCGACCACAGGAAGATGCTGAAGGACTTCAAGGAGAAGGGAGTGAACGTGGTGACCATCTCACAACCCTACGTATTGACCAACGGTCGTGCCATAGACAACTACAAGGAGTTGGACAGCAAGGGTCTCCTCTGCAAGACCGACGGCACCGACACCACCCACACCGTGACTATCTGGGTGGGCCAGGGAGGTATGTTTGACGTATCCAATCCTGCTACCCGCCAGTGGTTGCGCAACAGATACATGATGCTGACCGAAGAGGGTGTGACCGGCTGGTGGGGCGACTTAGGCGAGCCCGAGGTACACCCGTTGGCGATACGTCACCACAACGGCCTGACCGCCGAGCAGTATCACAACTACTACGGTAACGTGTGGAGCAGCATCATCTACGACTTGTTCAAGGACAAATACCCCAACCGCAGACTCATGACCATGATGCGTGCCGGAACAGCCGGTTTGCAGCGCTACTCAGTATTCCCATGGTCGACCGATGTATCACGCTCGTGGGGCGGTCTTGCCCCACAGGTGACTATCATGCTTAATGCCGGTCTGAGTGGACTGGGCTATATGTCGCACGACGTAGGCGGTTTTGCCGTGGATCCGAACAACAAACGTGATGGCGAATTGTATATCCGTTGGCTGCAATTGGGTCTGTTCTCGCCCGTGCTTCGTACCCACTCCACCTATCAGGCAGAGCCGTACAACTACACCGAATACGGCGACCTGACCCTGCGTATCATCCGCCAGCGCTACAACTGGCTGCCATACAACTACACCTTGGCATACGAGAATGCCTCTCAAGGTCTGCCACTCGTTCGCCCGTTGGGTCTGTATGAGGATTACAACGAGATAAGACGCTATGACGGTGTGAAAGACCAGTATCTGTGGGGCAAGGACGTGATGGTGGCTCCAGTGATGCAGCAGGGAGCCGTGAAGCGTGACATCACCTTCCCCAAGGGCACATGGGTGGATTTCAACAACCCCACAAAGCGTTATGAAGGTCACACCACCATGAGTTATGATGCTCCGATAGATGTATTACCACTCTTCGTGCGTGCAGGTGCTTTCATACCTCAGGCTCGCGAAGTGGAAAAGATGGAGAATGTGGGCGACTACGACCCCGATGAACTTGACATACTCTATTTCTGCAATAACGAGGCTTCGGAGTACACCCTTTTCGACGATGACATGAAGTCTACGGGTACGCTGGCAGAGGGCAAGCACCGACTGATACGTTTCAAGGCCAGTCCATCGGCTTCTGCCATCGACATAAACATCAGCTGTGAGGGTACATACAGTGGTGCTGCTGCCACTAAGGAATACAGGCTGGTGCTGCCGGGCATGAAGAGCAAGCCTCGCAAGGTGACGGTGAACGGTGCCGCAGTGAAGGCACAGTTTGACAAGCAGAGCGGCAAGCTGGTGATTCCGGTGAAACTGGAAGGCAAGGCTGCGATATCAATAGTGAAATAAGATACAAGAGCATACAAAAATTCGGGGCAGGCTTGTAATGGCCTGCCCCGAGTTTTTGTATGTGAGATAAGAATTATCCGAAGTTGTCGAACATAATGCTTTCTGGTTCTACTCCGAGCGAGTCGAGCATGCCCTGAACGGCCTTTGACATCGGGCCGGGGCCGCACATGTAGTATTCGATATCTTCAGGAGCCTCGTGGTCTTTGAGGTAAGTCTCATACATCACCTGGTGCACGAAACCGGCAGTGTATTTCACTCCAGCGGCATCGGCAGCAGGATCTGGACGGTCGAGAGCCAGGTGGAAATGGAAGTTGGGGAAGTCCTTCTCCAGTTGCAGGAAGTCCTCTACGAAGAAAGCCTCAACCAGAGCACGAGCGCCATAGAAGAAATGCATCTCGCGGTCGCGGGTGTTGAGCGTCTTAGTCATATGCATAATCTGAGCACGCAGAGGAGCCATACCGGCACCACCACCTACCCATATCATCTCCTTTTTCGAGTCGAAGATAGGATGGAAGTCGCCGTAAGGACCGCTCATTATCACCTTATCGCCCGGTTTGCGTGAGAAGATATAGGATGATGCTATACCTGTGGGCACATCCTGGAATCCCACCTCTGGACGTGGTTTAAACGGAGTGGTAGCGATACGCACTGTCAGAGTGATACGGTCGCCCTCTGCTGGATAGTTGGCCATGGAGTAGGCACGGATAGTATCCTCGGGGTTGTGCGCTTTGAGCGAGAAGATATTGAATTTCTCCCATGAAGGCAAATAGTCGGGACCGATATCCTCCTTGTCGAAGTCCTTGTCATAGTCTATACAGTCGTATGCCGGTATTTTGATTTGCGCATATGAGCCAGGTATGAAGTCCATGTGTTCTCCCGGGGGCAGAGCCACGATAAACTCCTTGATGAAACTCGACACATTCTTGTTGGAAATGACAGTACACTCCCATTCCTTCACACCCATCACGCTCTCGGGCACCTTTATCTTCAGGTCGCCCTTCACCTTGCACTGGCATCCCAGTCTCCAGTGGTCTTTTATCTCCTTGCGAGTGAAGTGAGGTTTCTCGCTGTCGAGTATCTCGCCTCCACCCTCGAGCACCTGCACCTTACACTGTCCGCACGAAGCCTTTCCGCCGCATGCAGAGGGCAGGAAGATACCGTTCTCGTTGAGAGTAGTCATGAGGCTGCTACCCTGCCCCACCTCAATGGTTTTATCACCATTGATAAGGATTTTTACATTGCCGCTGGGTGAAAGATATTTCTTGGCAACCAGTAGGATGACGACCAGCAGCAGTATAATAGTTAGGAATACACCTATGCTTGCTATAATAAACTGTCCCATAATGTGAATTATATGTTAAGACCTGAGAAGCACATCATAGCCATGGCCATGAGTCCTACTGTAATGAAAGTTATGCCGAGACCTTTGAGCGGAGCAGGCACATCGCTGTACTGCATCTTTTCGCGTATGGCACCCATAGACACTATAGCGAGAGTCCAGCCGATACCCGAGCCGAGAGCGTATACAAGAGCATCGAGCACGCTGCCTATGTACTGCGAGTTGGACGGATCGAGGTTGATGCGCTGCTGCATGAAGAGCGAAGCACCCATGATGGCACAGTTGACCGCTATCAGAGGCAGGAAGATACCCAGTGCGGCATAGAGCGATGGAGAATATTTCTCGACGGTCATCTCCACGAGTTGCACCATACCGGCAATGACGGCTATAAAGAGTATGAAACTGAGATATGAAAGGTCCACACCCTCGATGAGACAGTCAGGTCCCAGGAGTTTGGTTTGCAGCAGATAGTCTACCGGCACGGTGACCAGAAGCACGAAGGTTACTGCCATACCCAGTCCGAATGACGTTTTCACATTCTTAGACACAGCCAGGTATGAGCACATACCCAGGAAGAATGCGAATATCATATTGTCGACGAAAATCGACCTGAAGAATAAGCTAATAAGATGGTCCATGATTATTTCTCCTTATAAAAATAAGCACGATGTACCCAGATGACACATCCCAAGAGGATGAGCGCCATGGCAGGCATAGTCATCATGCCATTGTTCATATAACCTGCATCATAGAAAGACTGAGGCACGATAGTGAAACCGAGCAGAGTGCCACGACCGAAGAGTTCCCTTACTGCACCCACGATGATGAGAATCATTGCATATCCCAGTCCGTTGCCTATACCGTCGAGGAAACTGGGCCATGGTTTATTCATCATGGCGAAAGCCTCGAGTCGGCCCATGAGTATACAGTTGGTTATGATAAGTCCCACATACACTGAGAGTTGCACGCTCACATCGTACGCAAAAGCCTTCAGTATCTGACTGACGATAGTAACCAGTGCAGCCACCACCACCAGTTGCACGATGATACGTATGCGGTTGGGGACAGTATTGCGCAGCACGGAAATGATAAGATTGGAGAAGGCAGTGATGATAGTCACAGCCAGTCCCATGACGATAGCCGGTTTGAGTTGGGAAGTAACAGCCAGGGCGCTACAGATACCCAAAACCTGCACGAGGATAGGATGATCCAGGTTGAGCGGATTGCCCAGTGCCTCCTTATTGGCTTTAGAGAATAATTTGCTCATATCTTATTTTCCTCCTTCGTTGTTCTTTAAGAATTTCATATACTTAGTCAGTCCCTCCTTGAGCATGAGCGACACGCCATCGGACGTGAGAGTGGCACCAGTGACGGCATCCACCTGAGTGTCAGTATCGTCCACTTTCTTCTTCACGGCGAGCGCCACCTCACTGTCATTGCCATTGGCAAAGATATGCTTATTTTGGAAGTTGGCTTGCCATTCCTCATTGTCTTTGATTTCAGCACCCAGTCCGGCGGTCTCGCCCTCGTGGTTGAAATATGCTCCATAGATAGTGCTCATGTCATCGTTGATAGCAATGTATCCGCTGACGGGTCCCCACAGGCCCATGCCATACACGGGCACCACATATTTCTGTTTGCCATCCACCTGACAAAGGAATACCGCCAGTTTGTCGGCCTTGTAATCGGCGCTATTGAGCAAGAAGCCGTTTTTGTCATTGCCTTCGGATGCATACTCAATCACTTTGCCGTTGGCATCCACCCACTGTCCGTCGAGATTGACCACGGCATCGTTTTTCACCACCTCATTATATTTTTCAGTGGCTTGTTCGTCACTGAGGTTGCGTATATTAAGCGCATAGAGTATCTGCTTCTTCTTATCGAGAGCCACGTTGGCATTCTGTTTGTCTGCCAGCGAGCGTGAGACGAAAGCCAGCAGGAAAGCCACCACAACCACGATAATGACAGAATAGACGATAGTATATACGTTTGAGTTGGTATTCAGACGTTTTTTCTCTTTATTCTCCATAATCAAGCATTGTTAGATTTAACACGTTTTGCGCGTCTCGATATGTTTCTCTGCACCACGCAGTAGTCGATGAGCGGAGCAAACATATTCATGAGCAGTATGGCAAGCATCATACCCTCGGGATATCCCGGGTTCATCACCCTGATGATGATAGCCATGGCACCTATGAGGAAGCCGTAGATATACTTACCGGTATTGGTACGTGCGCTGGTGACGGGGTCGGTAGCCATGAATACGGCACCGAAGCAGAAGCCACCGAGAATGAGGTGTTGCCAGAAGGGTATCGGTGTGGCGTCGGTAGCTGTGAAGATGAGTCCCATCACGGTGCCACCCACGAATACACTGATCATGGTGCGCCACGATGCTATGCCGGTGCAGAGCAGAATGATGGCACCCAGTGCGATTGCTATGACGCTTGTCTCGCCTATGGAGCCGGGTATGAAACCAGTGATCATGTCGCACACGCTGTACTGTATGCCGGCATCGCTACCCACCTGAGCCAGGGGAGTGGCAGCCGAAGCAGTGTCGGCGAGCGAATTGCCGAGTCCCAGTATCTGGTCGTTTGCCACCCACACGGTATCACCGCTCATCTTCTGCGGATAAGAGAAGAAGAGGAAGGCACGAGCCACAAGAGCCACATTAAATATATTCATGCCAGTGCCTCCAAAAATCTCCTTGGCGAAGATGACAGCGAAGGCACACGCCAGAGCCAGAATCCACAACGGGCAGTTGACAGGAACTATCATAGGTATGATAATACCCGACACGAGGTAACCCTCCTGTATCTCCTCACCCTTCCACTGAGCCCATGCGAACTCAATGCCCAGGCCCACGATATAACTGACCAGTATTTTGGGCAGCACAGCGAGGAAGCCGTAGAAGAAGATGCTGAAGAAACTGGCGGAAGCCAGTGTGCCGGCGTGCAGATAGTTCTGATAGCCAATATTGTACATACCAAAGAGCAGAGCGGGCATCAGTGCCAGCACCACCACGCTCATGATACGTTTAGAGTCGATGGCATCGTGAATGTTGGCACCCGACTTAGCGGTGTCGTTTGGCACATATAGGAATGTTTCGAAACCATCGAAAATACTTCTGAAGGCATGCAGTTTGCCGCCCTCTTCAAACTTAGGTTTTATCTTGTTGAGATAATTTCTTAATGCACTCATGATGTATAAGGAATTAAGCGTTTTCTTTTCTGAGCATGTCCAGTCCCTCACGCACTATGCGTTGCAGTTCCAGTTTCGAAGAGTCTACGAATTCTGCCACGGCGAAATCTTCCGGAGCCACCTCGTATATGCCGAGTTGTTCCATCTTGTCTATATCGCCTGCTATAATAGCCTTGATGAGATATTCGGGATAGATATCCATGGGGAACACCTTATCATATTCGCCGCTCATGATCATGTGTCGTTTTCCGCCCTTGATACGTGCATCGAGCGTATATTCACGTTTCTTGCCGAATAGCCAACTGAAATAACTGTGGTTAGCAGAAAATTCCTTGGTTCGAGGCATCATCCATCCCAAGAGTTCGTCGCGGTTGTCGCCCTCGGGTATGAGAGTGATTTCAGATGTGAGCATCCCCACCGAGTCATTGATTGATGAACAACGCCCCGTAAGAGGGTTGCCCATGATGATACGCGCCTTGGCACCGTCAGCCACCTGGTCTTTGAGCACCTCGCATACGGTAGTGCCCGGCATCACCTGCACGTATGCAGGCGACTTCACCTCACTGCCAGCCACAGCCACGCGATGATTGAAGTCAACGTGTCCGGCATTCATCAGTCTGCCGATATAGCATACTGCTATGGGGTCGATGGTCCAGACCACCTCACCTTTGTTGACGGGTGCTATATGGTTCACCTGTACTCCCACATTTCCTGCGGGGCAGGGTCCGTCGTACACCGTCACCGTCACGTTCTTTGCCTGTGTGAGCCACTGAGCCTGTTGTGTGCTGCTCACTCCGAGGTGAGTATCAGCAATGCGGCTGAGCACATCGAGACCTTTCTGGAAATTGTCAGCCTCGCCCTCGAGTTGGTATTCCACATCGGCAGAGAGCGGCATATCGCGGAAAGCGCTCACGAAGATAGCCTTTGGGCGGTCGTTGGGACTGGCAACCACCGCGTATGGCAACTGTTTAAAGAATGCGAACATACCCGTCTTGAGTAGCAGAGCCACCGTAGAGTCAGCATCGCCCTTGGCAGCGTCTTTCACATCCTTACTGAAGTCTGCAAACTGCTGTTTTCCGTCCATTTTCACTTTGATGCACAGCAGTTTTCTCCTTTCGCCTCTCACCACCTCAGTCACAGAACCGCTGGCGGGGGCTACCACACACACATCGGGACATTTCTTGTCAACGAACAAGATATCCCCGGCTTTCACACTATCGCCTTCCCTCACCATCACCTTCGGGGTAAGCCCCACAAAGTCGTCGGGAGTGAGTGCAAGAGTGCCACCACACTTCAGGGCCGTGCATTCTTTGAGTGCCCGTCCCTTAAGGTTGATGTTTAAGCCTTTTCTTAGCTTAATTACATTCGCCATTGTATAGTATTTAGTATTAAATTGTGTACAATAAAAGCGCACAGCATGTCATTATGCCATGCAAAGCGTACAATTTGAAGGCAAAAGTACGAAAAAAAGTATAAAGAAAGAAGAAAAAAAGTGAAATATTGCTGTGAGAAAAGAATTTGGTGTATTTTTGTGGCAAATTTAACGACATTCGTAAACTAAAACATATAATAAGCGCCATAATATGGACCATTGTGGGTCTGTTTGTATTGGTCGTCGTACTGCTGCGCCTGCCAGTAGTACAAGAGTTTATTGGCGAGAAGGTTAGCGAAGCACTCTCAGAGCGTTTGGGCAGTGAAGTGCGTGTAGGGAGAGTGGACATCGGACTCTTCAACCGTGCCACCATAGACAATGTGATGATACGCGACCAGCGAGGCAAGAACATGCTGTCTGCATCTCGCATGTCTGCCAACATAGACATCATCCCCCTATTTGAAGGCAAGGTGCGCATATCATCGGCGCAGGTATTCGGTCTGCATGCCAACCTGTACCAAGTTCACCCCGACTCAGCCTGTAATTTCCAGTTTGCCCTCGACTCACTGAGCAAGCCCTCTGCCGAGCCTACCACCCTTGACTTGTCCATTCATTCGCTCATTGTGCGCAATGGCCAGGTGAGGTTTGACCGTCAATACATAGCCCCCCGCCATGAGTTGAGCGCAGACCACATATTCCTGACCGACATAAGCGGTCATTTCATACTGGACCATCTGGGCAAGCGCGATATGAACCTGGAGGTGAAGAGGCTATCGTTTAAGGAGCAGTCTGGCCTAGAAGTAAAATCCCTGACGTTTGAGTTGGAAGCAGACAGCACCCATGCCACAGTGCCGCATTTGGCACTCACGTTACCGCGTTCTCACGTGATATTAGACGATATAGGCATGACCTACTCATACTCAGGAAAAGGTATAGACACCAATACCCTGCGATACAAAGCCAAGGTGACGGATGTGAGTATCACCCCCAGTGACCTGGCATTTCTCACCAATAAGTTGAGCGACATACAGCAGCCAATAACATTAAACATGAGGGTGGAAGGCACCAACAGTAGGGTTAGCATACATGGATTGACCGCACACGCAGACGGCAGTCAACTGCTCGATGCCGACATCAGTGCCAGCCAGTCGGATGGAGGACTGGCATTGAACGGTAGCATCCGTAAGTGCAGGTTGACAGCCAGTCAACTGTCCCCATACAGCAATGTGCTCAACCTTCCGTCATCTACCATGGAGCGCATACTTGCACTCAACTATTTAGACTACGAAGGCGAAGTATCGTGGAGCAGGGATAGAGCGCGTATATCCGGACAGATAGGCACCTCGCAAGGCGACATCGGCATAGACATGAGCAAACAGGGCGAGAAGATCACAGGTAGCCTAAAGACCGACGGCATTCAGGCAGGCAGACTGCTGGGCAGGGACGACCTTGGACTCGTGGTATGCGACCTTAATGTAGATGCCACCCTACCCTTTGCCTCAGCCATTGCGCTGAAGGGGCAGATACCTACCGTGGAATACCATGGACATGCATACAAGAACATAACGGTGGATGCCGCCTTCGAAGGTGGTGAGGGCAAGGGAATGTTCTCAATGAATGACGAACTGGGCAAGATAGACATAGAAGGCACAGTACACACCGGCAACGTGATTTCCGGCGACATCAAGGCAAGCGTCAGCCACTTCCAGCCAAATGCCATGGCACTTACCACATCTTATCCTGGCACTGCCTTCTCCTTTGACGCCACAGCCAATATAGAGCGATTGCAGCACGACGATTTCATAGGCAGCATGGACGTGAGCAATTTCTCCATGGCATCTGCCGACAGACATTTCACCATCGGCAACCTACATGTAGAATCAGGCATAAACGGTGCGGAGCGGCAACTGAGCATAGACAGCGACATGGGTAGCGCACGACTAAACGGAGAGATACACCTATCAACCCTGGCACAGAGTGTGAAGAGCATCCTTGCCGACCGTCTGCCCACCCTACCGTCTTTTGAAGACATAAGCCATCCTCAGCACCCCAACCACTTCACGTTTGTTTCCGATATATACGACACAGAGTGGCTGCATTCGTTTTTTGGAATAAATATACAGAGCAGAGACCCCATCCATATAGAGGGAGAGATAGACGACCAACGCTCGTACATGTCACTAAACAGCAAGTTGGGCGACTTGACATACGGCAATCACCATTTCATGGACACCCGCGCCCATATATCCACCATAGCCGACTCTTTGGTGGCAGACGTATCCTTGCAAAGGATATCATCCGAAGGCAAGCCTCTGGATTTGGACATTCACGCCACTGCAGTGAACGACATGGTCAATGCCCGTGTGAAGGTGGACAACAACAACGAGCGCCGGCACCTATACGGCATGTTACTGGGCAGTGCCCGTTTTTTCGAGGACAACCATCAGCAATCAGCCATTCACGTGACCATGCACCCCACCAACCTCTTCATAAACGATGAGGCATGGCAGTTGCAGCCCACTGACATAATCTATTCCAAGGAGAATATAGTGATAGACCATCTGATGCTGACCAACGGCAGCCAACAGATAGCCATCGACGGCAGAGTGCGCCCCCATGAGAGAGACAGCATAGAGATATCGCTGAAAGACGTGGATGTGGACTACCTGTCATCGTTTATGTCCACCCGCAACATCTTCTTCGGAGGCAAGGCAAGCGGCAGAGCCCACCTCACCTCACTATACGATGACCCAAGCATCCGTGGTCATATATCGGTGAGAGACTTCTCGTTTGTAGGTGGCATCATGGGACAATTGGAGGGTGCACTGGAGTGGACCAAGAGCAAGGGTGCCCTGGTGTTCGGGACACGTATAGACAAAGGTCCGTTTAGCAGCACCTACGTGGACGGTACAGTAGGCTTCTCGCCGTCGTTGCTCAATATAGACATACGGGCCAACAACAGTCCGGCAAGTTTCCTGAATAAGTTTTGTGGAGCATTCCTCCGTGACATCGAGGGCAAGGTAAACGGCAACCTACATGTGGTGGGTACATTCCGTCAGCCCAACCTCACCGGTATGGCCTCTATCAACGGCAAGGCATGGGTGAAGAGTCTGGGCACACAGTACACCCTTCACAACGACACCATACTCATGACCATGGACAATATCTCCTTCAGCGGAGATACCATTATAGACAGAGACGGTCACAGCGCCATAATCTCCGGTAGCGCCATGCACACCAACCTTGGCCGTTTCCGCTACGACATAGGCATACATGCCGACAATGTGTTGGTGTACGACTATCCCACCTTTGAAGACAGAACCTTCTGCGGCACTATGTATGCCACCGGCGACTGCAGCATAAGGGGACAAGCGGGCGAGACCACCATAGATGCCGTAGTACGTACAGAGCCACGCACCATCTTCCGCTACAATGTGGCAAGTCCTGATGCCATCAGCAAACAAGAGTTCATCCACTGGAACGATATCACCGAGCAGACCGTGCCCACCACCACCGACATACGCGATGTAATACCCGAAAGTGCAAAGAAGACCACCCCCCCGGCCAATGTGCCATCAGACCTGCACCTGAACTTCCAGATCAGTGCCACGCCAGAAGCCACCCTCAGGCTGGTGATGAACAACGAAGGCGACTACATAGACCTGAACGGCAGCGGTACGCTACGAGCCAATTATTTCAACAAGAGCGGCATGAACGTATACGGCAACTATGTGGTAGACCACGGCGTGTATAAGATGACCATACAGAACATCATAAAGAAAGACTTCACCTTCAGCGAGGGAGGAACCATAGCCTTTAACGGCAATCCCTTTGATGCCTCCATAGACCTGAAGGCCATACATACCGTGAATGGTGTCACCCTGTCGGATCTGAACCTGGGTCGCAATTTTACCACGAACCACATCCGCGTGAACTGTATAATGAACATCCGCGGCACTGCCGGTTCCCCCTTTGTAGATTTCGACCTGGACATGCCCACCGTGAATGCCGATGCCCAACAGATGATACGCAGTCTGATGAACAGCGAGGAAGAATTGAACCAACAAGTGATATACCTGCTCACCATAGGACGTTTCTATTCTCAAAACAACAACAGCGCTGCTGAGGAGGGAGCGCAGAGTCAGACCTCCCTTGCCATGCAGAGTCTGTTGAGCGGCACCCTGAGTCAGCAGATAAACAGCGTGCTCAACAGCGTGCTGAAGAACAACAACTGGAACATCGGTGCCAACATCTCCACAGGCGATGAAGGGTGGAACAATGCCGAATACGAGGGTATACTCAGTGGCAGACTGTTAAACAACCGTCTGCTGATAAACGGTCAGTTTGGCTATCGTGACAATGCCAACGCCACCACCAGTTTCATAGGCGACTTCGACGTACGATACCTGCTTCTGAGCAATGGCAACTTGGCAGTGCGAGTGTACAATCAGACCAACGACCGTTATTTCACCAAGAACAGTCTTAACACCCAGGGGTTGGGCTTGGTGATGAAAAAAGACTTCAGTGGTTGGCGCGACTTCTTCGGCATCCGCAAGAAGAAAAAGAAGGTATTGAAAACCAGTGATGAAGCAGCGATCGACACACTGCAGACAGACAGTACGAAAAACAACAAATGACATGAACGACAGATACCATTGGTACATATTCCACAAAGGGCAAGTATTGCTGCGACGGGTGGATGATACGAGTGAGATACCATACAGTGAGGAGCCGCCGCTGCCCCACCCATCCACTGCTGTTCACTCCCTCACCATGCCCGACCATGAGACAGTGAAGACCTGCGAGGTGGAAGAAGGGCAATTGCCGTGCAGCGATTACGAATGGTGCATGTTGCGTCAGTCCTTTCACCGTCTCAGCCGTACAAACTACGACAAAGCCGGCAAATGTTCTGAGATCCTCTACTGGGACAGGACCACCCGTTACTGTGGTCTTTGCGGAGGCATGATGCACATGCACACAGAGATATCCAAGAAATGTGAGCGTTGTGGCAACGAGATATGGCCGCAGATATCGCCAGCCGTCATTTGTCTGATACGTCGCGGTGAGAAAGTGCTGTTGGTCAGAGCCCGCAATTTCCGTGGCAATTACTACGGTCTGGTGGCAGGTTTTGTAGAAACCGGCGAGAGTCTGGAGCAAGCCATGGCACGTGAGATACGCGAGGAGACCGGACTGGAAGTGAGCAACCTGCGGTATTTTGGCAGTCAGCCCTGGCCCTACCCCTGTGGACTGATGGTAGGTTTTACAGCCGACTATGCGAGTGGTGAGTTGCATCTGCAGTATGAGGAGTTGGACCGTGGAGGTTGGTTTACCCGCGAGAGCATGCCCGCCATACCCGAGCGCATGTCAATAGCCCGCCGTCTGATAGACAGTTGGTTGGGCGAGGAGTAGCGATTACGGCTGTCGGCAGCGTACGTAGTAATCGGCGAGTTGCGGTTTGGCTATTATGCCGAGAGACACTATTTCGTCGAGTTCTTTCTTTGCCTTTTTCTTCTCCCATAGCCCCAGCAGCGCCTCTACCTTGCCCAGGCGATAGTCCACATTGGTATTGTCCCTGTCTATAGCCTCATCGAAATCGTACAGAGCAGCATCAAACTGTGTTTGCGAGAGTTCCAAATTCCCACGTAGGGCATACACCAGTGCACTGTCGGGAAACAGTTGCACGAGAGTATTCATACGGTCATAAGCCTCAGTGATTTGGTTTTCCTTCTCAGCCAGCAGAGCCAGTCCCAGATTGGCCTCAAAGTGTCGTGGATATTTTTTCAGTATTGTCTCATAGTCTCTTTTTGCCAATGGTAAGTTATGCATCTGCTCATGCACGTATGCCCTGTAGAAGAGTGCGGTAGGATTTTCCTCATCCAGTTTCAAAATCCTATCATACTCTTCCAAAGCATACTCATACTGTTCGAGCAACACATTGAGCGAAGCCTTTCTCAGTCTGATCTGCACATTGTCCGGCTGTCGGTCAATAGTGCGGATGAGGACAGAGAGCGAATCGCGCAGTACAGCCTTGTCCCGTTCCTGGGCATTGACATTCAATGCCAGGCAGGCGATAAAGAGGGTTATGAGCAGTCTACGCATTGGCAATATAGTCAACTATCCATTCTCCCACCTCTTGTGTGCCGTAGGCTTGTTGTCCCTCCACTTGAATATCCTGAGTGCGCACATTGGCTTCGAGCGAGGCATCCACCGCCTGTCTGATGAGCGAGCCCTCTTCCTTGAGGTTGAAATGTTCGAGCATCATGGCAGCCGACAGTATCTGTGCTATAGGATTGGCGATATTCATCCCTGCAGCCTGTGGCCACGAGCCATGTACGGGTTCGAAGAGAGGTGTTTTCTCGCCTATGGATGCAGAGGGCAGTAGGCCCATGGAGCCTGATATGCAACTGCCCTCATCGGTGAGAATGTCTCCGAAGGTATTTTCCGTGACCATGACATCGAAGAAAGTAGGTTCGAGAATCATCCTCATGGATGCATTGTCCACGAACATACAGTCCACTGTCACATCGGGATATGACGGTTCCATCTCCTTGGCTATCTGTCGCCACAGTCTGCTTGAAGCCAGCACATTAGCCTTATCCACCACAGTGAGGTGATGTCGACGCATACGAGCGTATTCGAAGCCCACCTTCAGTATACGTTCTATCTCCGGACGAGTATAGAGGTCGGTGTCATATGCCCTGTCATTGTCCTGGTATTTCTCTCCGAAATACATACCTCCTGTAAGTTCGCGTA
>CAMHPC010000023.1 GCA_946186945.1 uncultured Prevotella sp. | reverse complement strand
ACTGCATGGCTTTACCCGCGTGCGTTCTTTCACTCAGGATGATGCTCATATCTTCTGCCGTCCTGACCAGGTGAAGGGTGAGTTCCTGCGCGTGATGGATATCATACAGGCTGTGTTCACCATCTTCAAGTTCGAAAACTTCGAGGCTCAGATCTCTCTGCGCGACCCCAAGGACACCGAGAAATACATCGGTAGCGACGAGGTGTGGGCAGAAAGCGAACAGGCTATCATCGACGCCTGCAAGGAAAAGGGACTGGCTGCCAAGATTGAATATGGCGAGGCTGCCTTCTACGGACCGAAACTCGACTTCATGGTGAAGGACGCTATAGGACGACGCTGGCAACTTGGCACTATTCAGGTGGACTACAACCTGCCGCAGCGCTTCAAACTGGAGTACACCGCCGAGGACAACTCCAAGCAGACTCCCGTGATGGTGCACCGCGCTCCCTTCGGATCTATGGAACGTTTCACTGCCGTTCTCATCGAACATACTGCCGGACACTTCCCACTCTGGCTCGCTCCCGATCAGGTGGCCATCCTGCCCATCTCAGAGAAATACAACGACTACGCACGCAGCGTGGCTAAGTATCTCGATACTGTGGGCGTCAGGGCTACTATCGACGAGCGCAACGAGAAGATAGGACGCAAGATACGCGACAACGAAATCAAACGAGTGCCATACATGGTCATCGTGGGCGAGAAAGAGGCTGCCGACGGCACCGTGGCCATGCGCAAACAGGGAGGCGGAGAACAGGCTGTCCTCTCTATGCAGGAGTTTGCACAGCGCGTGAACGAGGAGGTGGAGGCACAACTCGCTGCTGCCAATATCTCACCCAAGGACGAATAGTCGGTACTGACAATACACCAAACGTGCCCTGCACTGTGGCTGAAGCGGAATAGATATGCTTTTCTGCTGACAACAGCGGTGTTGGGCACGTTTTTTGTTGTATGGTTCGTGTAAAAAGATGGAGGATAATTATTATGGCATTCGTAGATTATTATAAAATACTTGGAGTAGACAAGTCTATACCGCAAGACGAGGTGAAAAAGGCTTACCTGAAAAGGGCAAAGAAGTTCCATCCCGACTTGCATCCCGACGACCCTAAGGCAAAGGCAAAATTCCAGGCTCTCAACGAGGCATACGAGGTGCTCTCTGACCCCGACAAACGACAGAAGTACGACCGCTACGGTGAACACTGGCGCGAGGCGGAGGCTTATCAGCAGGCGGGCGGAGGTGCATGGGCACATCAGGGATCAGGCGGATTCGGGGGCATGCACTTCGAAGGTTTCCCGGGCATGGACGGCAATTTCTCGGATTTCATCCAGCAGATGATGGGAGGGCAACGACGCTCGTCTGCCCGAGGATTCAGACAGCCCAACGCCGACATAGAAGCAACGGTCACCATTGATATGTACACGGCTCTGCTCGGAGGAGAGGTCATCATCAACACTCCTTCGGAAGGCAAGATCAAGATGAAGGTGAAGGAGGGCACTCAACCTGGCTCTAAGGTGCGCATTAAGGGCAAGGGCAGGAAAAAGGCCGACGGCACCAACGGCGACCTCATACTCACTTACCAGATATCGCTGCCCACACTCAACGAACGACAGAAGCAACTGCTCATGCAGATGAGAAATGCTTAAACGGAAATGCGAAATAAAAACCTTGTTTTTTGTTTCGCATTTCTTTTTTTTTTTCATATTTTTGCAAAAACATACTTTGCAAAAACATTTACCATGAATGTAACATTTCACAGACTCCTGTCTTTTGTCATATTCTTCACCCTCGCATGCCTGAATATTCAGGCACAGACGGTGCAGCCGAAGATTGAGGAAACGTTCGAAGGACACCATAAGATAAACAAAGGCGACGATATAGATGTCGGCAAGGCACAAGAGTCGGGTGAACTGACAGCCACGTTTAAGTTCTCGATGAGTGGGGGTGGACTGAAACTGGTGTCGGAAGATAAGTTCAACAACAGCCTGAAGCGTAAGTACACCGGCACCATATATCGGGGTCAGCCGTTTGTCGTATCATTGGAAGTGGCGAGTATGGCAACTGACATGTACCAGGATGAACTGACAGCATCCTTGCAGATTATCGATACCGAAAACACCCAATATCACGACGACACATCGGGACATGACCCCAGAAAACTTAAAGTGGAAATGATACCCGACAAGTATACAGATAAGTCGCATTTCTACATCAAAGGTGCTGTCTGCTATAACGAACTCTATCATCACGATAAGACTCTTCCCCTTATCGTGGCTCTTGATATAGAACTGGAACTGAACGTAGAGGGCGATGCGGCTCTGGCCGAAACCAAGACTGCTGTTTACACCGAGGATAACGACGCGCATAACAAACCAGGCGAGACCTGGCCGTACACCATTCCTGGAGCCGTGGTGGCTGCGCTGCTCGGCTATGGACTCACACGCCGCAAGGGTGGCGACGATGGCGGCGGTGGTGATGACGACCTGCCAGATACCATGGAACTGCGCATCTACAAACAGTTTGGCGATACTCTGTTGGTAGGGGCACCACCGCAGAGGGTCTACGCACGCATAGTGTGCATAAAGAACGGCGAGGAGAGTTTCGACCCTTATCTCACATCGCTCATCTCCATCACTGGCGACAGTTATATCACTGCCACAGATGCCGGCATGGACGGACAATGGCATTGCGCTGACATACAGGCTGTGGGCAGAATCGAGGGACAGGACGGCATAGTGTCGTTCACGCTCAATGCCGGCACCGGATACTATTGCAACCGGCTCCACTTCCAGATAGACGAGGGACAGATGCACTTCGCACAGGACAACCTCACACTGCCGGCACGCTACAAAAAGGAAGTCCGGCTGCCCTTCGTTATCGACGGTATGGATGATGATGCCAAGGTGGTGGTCTCTCTCTCTGACAAGGCAGGCAGCCCGTCGTCTTTCTATGATATTCATGTGGAGTGGAACAAGGATAAGGAGGTACAGGAGGCCGTCATCAAGGATAAAGTGCTAGAAGAGAAAGCGGATAGTCACACACCAGGACATTTCATCGAACTCAACATGCACCTCGAGGCTCATAATGACAAGGGCTACAAGGTGAAGTGCGACTACCTGATAGTGCGCTTCTACATGGGTATGGTCTACGACATCGGAGCTGGCTACGACGGCTACGAGGTGGGATGCTATTTAGAGGAATACAACCCCGAGACGTATGGCAAGAAACTGGTCTGGGGCGTGTCGAAGGGCAAGACCTACGTGCCTCATATCACAAAGGGCTACCTTCGCATATACGATTACGACGAGAATAACCACTGCATCCTTATAGTCTCGCCACAACCCAATCCGAAACTCTTCGATGTGAAGGCTCTCGACGAGTCGGAACAACACCGTGTGAGCAAACTCGGTTTAAACTTCAAGGCTAAGGACACGGGGCATCCACGAGGCACGGAGTGCTCGCTGATATGCCTCCTGGGACTGCTTGATGCTCCCTCGCGTATCGATGCCGTGGTGCAGTGGGGCACCACTTACAAGAACAAGGAGTATAAGTGTGAGACTCAGGTGCTGCTCTGCTCGCAACCGCGCCGCCAATTCATGCATGAAACGGCTTTAAGGGATCAAGCCGTCAAACAGGATCGTGAATACATAAAGGACATGGAGCAGATAGAGGCGTTCATCACACGCCATGGCCTGATGGAACGCCTGCAGCCTCTGGTGAAGTTCATGCACCTCATACAGTTTGGATATCTGGAAGACTATGGCATTGACCCCGAGCAGGCGCAATTCGTGCACCGCGTGTTTATGCACATGACGACAGCTCTGTCCGACTACACCTTCGACGAGGGATACAAACCTCTCACTATCGCAGGCGAGATAGAACAGTGGTTTAAGGACGCTGGTGCCGCCTTGCTCCAGACCTACAGGGAAGCGGCCGCTAATCCTTACCTCCAGGTTGGTGTGTTGCTGACACGTCTGGTCGCTGGTATCTTCACCATGGGCGAGTCGGAGGGCTTCTTCCGCCTCTACGATGCCGTCAGCATAGGCATGCTCGAAATCAGCATGGCCGAGATTTATGTTAACCAGGGTGGCGACGAGGTGACACGGCAGATGACGGTGATGGCAAAAGAAGCTGCCAAGTGGCAGATATTCATGATGGGCATGCAACTCTGTCTGCATATCGCCGTCACTCCGGTGGGAGGACAGGCACCGCTGGCAGTACGTGCCTCATCTTCAAAATCGAAACCAAAAGCCCTGCCTAAGGTGAGCGAGAAGCAGTACTCCACCGGAAAGAAAGCTGCCGCATCCCAGAAGGTGATTAAAGAGAGTACACGCCGGCAGCAAGCGGCAAGAGACGAGGTGCGCTCACCTAGAGCAAGGGCAAAGTCGAAAGGCAGAAAACCAAAGAAGAGTCTTGCCGAAGGCATAAAGCGCGGAGAGACCAGGGCCATACACGACATCAATGAACTGGAGACCATGATGCACCGCTGCAAAGCCAATCCCACACCGGAAAACCTCCAGCAACTGCGCAGGGCGGTAATCAACGTGCAGGGTAATAAGCAGGCTATGTACCGACTCAAAGCCCTCGGACCGGAATACAATGAGGTGAGAAAGACCTTCAATCTCGAAATGCTCAAGATATACGACGAGACTGACCAGGCGGTGATGTATGAACTGGCGGCCAAGCACGGACTATCACTTGACAGGATGGGAAAGGAGAACGTTTCTATGAGCGATTCTGGTTTGCTGAAATCAGGAGAGACCATCACCTACGACCGCGACTCTACCTACTTCTACATTGATGATAAGGGCAACAAGATATACTTCGGACAGAAGACCACACAGGCTATGTACAACAGGTTCTTCACCGAAGCGGCAACGGGATACAAGGGTGGCAGTCAGAAGGTGGCAGACAACTTCACGAAGTATATGGACGGGACTGTCATTGAGGACGTACTCAACCATCCCGAGAGCTTCGGCAAGGAGGACATAAAGATTCTTACAGACTCTACTCAGCACTATAAACCTCTGAACAATGCCAAGCAGGTGCGCGACACCATCATTTACAAGACAAAGGAGAGACTGGCAGAGGGCGACAAACTGCTTAAGATGGCAGAGTCGATTGCCGACCCCGAGTTGCGTAAGAATGTTGAAGCAAGGGCCGTGAGTGCTTATATGGAGGGCAACCGACAGACATGGAAGGACTTCAAGCATTTCGTCGACCCGTACGATGGTACGCGTGCTGATATCAATGGCAGAAGTTTCGTGACCGACAACATGCGCAAGGCTGTGGAGGAGATAGAACTGATGTTTGAAAGCAAAGGCTCTATCGACCTTGATGAACTGAATGTGAAACTGGCCGACCGCGGCTATACTGCCAGCACGCTGGTGGAAGATATCGCTGATGCGATGTATAGAGCTGGTGGCGGAGTATAATAAAATATAATAATTGAATTATGGCATATTGTAGAAATTGTGGTAATGCTCTATACGATAGTGACCTGTTTTGTCCCCATTGTGGTATGAAAGTTGAAGCGCGTGTGCCTCCGCCACAGCAGCAGCCTCAGATGGCTCCGCCGCCCCAGCAGCCTCAGATGGCCCCGCCTCCTCAGCAGCCTCAGATGGCTCCCTCTTCCTACGCTCAGCAGATGCCGGTTGGCGATGTGAGGGCTTCGAATACTGGCGGCGAAATAACGGTGGGACGCTGGCAACCGCAGCCCAGTCCAAACGCTCAGCAGGGTAGGGGCAGCACCTCCAGTGCGCGTGTCAAACAGATTATAGGCCGTGTGCTCTTCGGCGCATCCAGCATCCTCTTCGGCTTTGGTGGCTATTCGCTATACAATGTCTTCACCAATAAGTCCAACGACACCGCCACGGTGCAGACCACTACAGCCGACACCACCGCCATCACTGCCACTGTCGCACCGGCAGAGGATACCACCAAACCCGTGGAACAACCCACGCAACCGACACAGCCTGTGGATGAACCGTCTGTCAACGAGGGCAATACCTCCGTCTCTACTTACGGCGACCCCGATGAGTTCGTTGATGGCAACTCATCACAAAACGCACAGCGACGCAGTGCAGAGGAAATCATCAACTCCTTCGGCCCGAACACCGACGACGAGGCGATAGCCAGGGTCAACGAGATGAGAACCCTTGGACAGATTTCCAGGGAGGAGGCTGACGACTGCATCCGCTATATCCGCTCCCGCGGCAGCATCGGCCAGTAAGAAACAGAACCGTTAAACTAAAACACTATAACATTCAAAAAACATGAAGAAAATAGTAGCTTTATCTCTCTAGCCATGTCGTTGTTTACTGTTTCCTGTGGCTCGGATGATGACGATGATGATAATCGTGGTTATTGGACCTTCACAGCCAACGGGGTGTCATTCTAGATGGTGATAGTCGATGGAGGTACGTTCCAGATGGGAGATGAAAATGGTTATTTCGACGAGAAGCCTGTGCACGAGGTGACGCTCAACCCTTTCGCCATTGGTCGGACTGAAGTGACTCAGGAACTGTGGGAGGCAGTGATGGGTACTAATCCCAGTGAAACCGTAGGCAGCAAACTTCCTGTGGAAAATGTGAGTTGGAATGACTGCCAGACGTTTATCACGAAGTTAAACCAGATTACTGGTAAGACTTTCCGCCTGCCTACGGAGGCAGAGTGGGA
Organism: uncultured Prevotella sp.; assembly: GCA_946186945.1. GTDB lineage: Bacteria > Bacteroidota > Bacteroidia > Bacteroidales > Bacteroidaceae > Prevotella. The sequence continues at coordinate 18,576 of CAMHPC010000023.1, read as the reverse complement.
ATTTGCAGTTCGTGGAGGCAACAAAAAGAGTGACTATACCTACAGTGGTAGCAATTCCATCGATGCTGTGGCTTGGTATGATTCAAATAACGGTGACACTACCCACGAGGTGGCTACCAAGTCTCCAAATAAACTGGGCATCTATGACATGAGTGGCAATGTGGGGGAATTGTGTCAGGATTGGTATTCCTCTGACTATTATTCCCATAGCACCCTTGTCAACCCCACAGGTCCCACATCGGGCACTGAACGCATTGAACGTGGTGGTAGTTGTGGAGATACCTCTGACGGCTGTCGTATCGGATATCGCCACGGCGTCAAGCCCTCCGCCAAGTACTACAATCTCGGCCTCCGTTTAGCGCTTTAACTCTTTATATCTACCAACAAAAGTTCTCTGCACCTGAATGAGCGCAGAGAACTTTTTTAGTATTTATTACAAAAGGATATGCCATCGCGCATCACATTATCATAGAAAGGAGATACGCTGCTATTTTCCCATTCTTCCTTGGTGTACATGACAGGATTTATCTGCTGTCCAATTCGCCATCCAAGTTCAACGAGAGGGTAGCTTACGTTATCGTAGTCGCTCTGCTCCAAGCGTTTCTTGGGCAGTACTATCAGAATGTCCTAGTAGGAGTGTATTAATTAGTGTTATATGTGCAAAGATACTTTTTTTATCCGTAATTTACAAAGAAAACTTATGATTTACGGTTATATTAGAGTTAGCAGCGACAAGCAGACGGTAGAGAACCAGCGCTTTGAGATTAACAAGTTTTGTGAGAAGCACCAATTGAGCATTGACGATTGGATCCAAGAGACCATCAGCGGTACGAAGAACTATACCAAACGTCAGTTGGGCAACCTCATGAAGAAAGTCCACAAGGATGATGTTATCATCTGTAGTGAACTCTTGCGCCTCGGCAGAAACCTTTTTATGATAATGGAGATTTTAAATATCTGCATGACAAAGGAGTGCCGCGTCTGGACCATCAAGGATAACTATCGCCTTGGCGATGACATCCAAAGCAAAGTCCTTGCCTTCGCCTTTGGGCTATCAGCAGAGATTGAACGCAACCTTATTAGCCAGCGCACTAAAGAGGCGTTAGCGAGAAAGAAAGCAGAGGGGGTTGTGCTTGGTCGCCCGAAAGGGCGCAAAAGTTCACCTGACAAATACAAACTGTCTGGCAAGGAAGTACTCATATCTGAGTTACTGAAGAACGGAACTTCTCATCGCAAAATAGCGAAGATTTGCAAGGTTGACAGGAACACCCTTGCACGGTTTATTGAACTCAAAGGATTGGCAGCGAACTAATGAGGGTTTTTATTTCGCATTTCCGTTTAAGCATTTCTCATGCAGATGCGAGGTGCATAGGCCATTATCTTCAAGCAAGCATGGTGGCATTATGACATTCATGCCATCCGATTGTTTTCGCTATATCCGCTCACGTGCAAATAGCGCACAATAACAACTCTACTGTATAAAAATAAAAAACTTCCAAGGCTCGCGCGTAGTTGCTTTCCACACACTGTAGCCTTGGAAGTTTGCTGATAGGACTATCTGATAAACAATAATTCGCGATATTTTGGCAGGGGCCAGAGGGCATCGTCTACTATGAGTTCCAACTTGTCTATCTGGCGGCGTATGGCATCCAGGTAGGGTGCTATAGTGTCATGATAGGCTATGGCTTTCTCGTGCTCGTTGTCTATGCGGTTGGCTACCTTGCGTGCCGACACCAGTTCCTCTACCAGACTCTCTATGTTGGCTGTGCGGCTGGCTATCTCTTCTATGAGTTTCAGGTTGCGGGCACTCAACTCATCGGCTTTCTCCTCTGCAAAGACACTGCGCATACGCTCCACATTGCGCAGCAGTTTGCTCTGATAGGATGTGGCCACCGGTATTATGTGGTTCATGGATAGGTCGCCCAACACGCGTGCCTCTATCTGTATCTTCTTGGTGTAGGTCTCCCACTTCACTTCGTTGCGGGCTTCCAACTCTTTCTTGCTCATCACTCCCAGAGAGTCGAACATCTTGATGCTCTCCTCGTCCAGATAGCGCTCGAAGATTACCGGACAACTGGTCTCCACGTCCAGTCCGCGCTCCTTCGCCTCTGCCTTCCATTCGTCGCTGTAGCCATTGCCGTCGAAGCGGATGGGCTTGCACGCATGGATGTCTTCACGCAGTATGTCGATGATGGCGTGGAAGGTGGCACTGTGAGTGCTGTGCTCGAAGTCTTTCGATATCACGGCTATACGCTCGTCCACTCGCTTCTTGAAGTTTGTCAGTGCCTCTGCCACTACGCTGTTCAGGGCTATCATGGCACTGGCACAGTTGGCTTCGCTTCCCACGGCACGGAATTCGAACCTGTTGCCTGTGAAGGCGAAGGGCGACGTGCGGTTGCGGTCGGTATTGTCTATCAGCAATTCGGGTATCTGGGGGATGTCCAATTTCAGTCCCTGCTTTCCGTCCAGCCGGAACAGGTCTTCCTTGTCTGCCTTCTCTATGTGGTCGAGCAATTCGCTGAGTTGGGTGCCCAGGAAACTGCTGATAATAGCGGGTGGTGCTTCGTTGGCTCCCAGACGGTGGGCATTGGTGGCACTCATGATGCTCGCTTTCAACAGACCGTTGTGCTTCCATACACCCATCAGGGTCTCTACTATAAACACTGCAAAGCGCAGGTTCTGCTCAGGGGTCTTGCCAGGGGCATGGAGCAGCACACCGGTATCGGTAGATAGACTCCAGTTGTTGTGCTTGCCTGAACCGTTGATGCCGGCGAAGGGCTTCTCATGCAGCAGGGCACGGAATCCATGCTTGCGTGCCACACGCTTCATCAGCGACATGAGCAGCATGTTGTGGTCTACTGCCAAGTTGGTATCTTCAAAGATGGGGGCTACCTCAAATTGGTTGGGCGCCACTTCGTTGTGACGGGTCTTGCATGGTATGCCCAACTCTAAGGCTTGTATCTCCAGGTCGCGCATGAAGGATGCCACACGCTCGGGTATGCTGCCAAAGTAGTGGTCGTCCATCTGCTGGTTCTTTGCCGAGTCATGACCCATCAGTGTGCGACCTGTCAACAGCAGGTCGGGACGGGCAGCATACAACCCCTCATCTACCAGGAAATATTCCTGTTCCCATCCCAAGTTCGAGGTCACTTTCTTCACCTCGGGGTCGAAATACTGACATACAGCGGTGGCTGCCACGTTCACTGCCTTCAGGGCACGCAGCAGGGGGGCTTTATAGTCGAGAGCCTCACCGCTGTAAGAGATAAAGACGGTGGGGATGACAAGGGTGTCGTCGATGATAAATACCGGACTGGTGGGATCCCATGCCGAGTAACCACGAGCCTCGAAGGTGCTGCGTATACCACCGGAGGGAAATGACGAAGCGTCGGGCTCCTGCTGTACCAACAGTTTGCCGCTAAACTCTTCTATCATGCCACCCTTGCCGTCATGCTCCACAAATGAGTCGTGTTTCTCGGCTGTTCCCTCGGTCAGCGGCTGAAACCAGTGGGTGTAGTGGGTCACTCCGTTCTCGCTCGCCCATTGCTTCATGCCACCTGCCACGGCATTGGCTGTCTCTCTCTCCAGACGTGCACCGTTGTCTATCACGTCAAGCATCTTCTCATATACATCCTTGGGCAGATACTTGTACATCTTCTCACGGTTGAAGACCTTCTTGCCGAAATATGTGGCGGGTCGCTCACTTGGTGCCTGTACATCGAGAGGCTTTTTCTTGAATGCTTCACCTACTACCTGAAATCTCAATGCTTCCATAACTTTTACCTTATTTTATTAATAATTCTTGTTCCCGATAACAATTTGTTTGTTTTCTGCTGCAAAGGTAAAACAAATTGTCAAAATACAACTAAAAAATATATCTCTTTGTTTGTTGATTTTGTTAATATATAACAAAATGTAAACTAATACACGTTTATACCGTGCATTTTGTTGTCATTTTGTGCGAAAATACAAACATTCTGTTGCAAACTGTTATTGGCTAAAAAATAATATCCTGCCGTTTCTGTACGGCAGGATATTATTACTCTCCGGATGCCCATGGTTGCAAGGTAAATCCGAATACCAGATACGCTTTCTGAGAATGGGGATTGCCTGTCACTTGACCGAAGATGGGTATCGAGAATGTGTCTGTCACCTTTATCTCTTTTTCGGCACGAAGCGTGAGGTCGTTCACTGCAAAACCGTCTGTATCGTAATAAGTGGTGCTCCAGGGCACTATGCCTGCTGTGGCTGTGAACGACACGCCTGCAATGCTGAATGGCACTGAGGCCTCAAAATAACTGCTGTAGGCTCGTTTGCCGTTATGGTTCACTCCGTCGTTGCCGGCGAAGTTGGTATCCCATTGTACCGAAGCAAATCCCAAGTCGTAATCTATACAGGCCTCAAACACGTGGTTGGTGCCGTGGGCATCATACTTGAAATAGCGCCTCTTGGGGTCCTGACCCTCCGACATCCAGTAGTCAGTCACTCCTACTGTCCACCTACCGATGTTGTAACTTGCGCTTATGTCAAACTCCTTCACGTCGTCCGAATTTGACAAACCGTAATTGCCCCATGCTGTCACACTCAGTCCCTTGTAGCCTATTCCCAGTGTGGGCTGTACTGACACGTCGCCCAATTTCTGGCCGCGCCAGATGTACTCGTTCACAAAGTCGGCTTTCACTGTGGTTTCTACCTTGGATGACTCCTGTGCCTCGATGACAGCACTTGTCGTCATGCCTATCGCTAATATGATTAGTTTCTTCATCTCTTTTCTCCTTTTTCTTTTTCCCTGATGTGCTCTTCGTATTCTGCCAACTCACGTTCGCCTATATGTGCCAAACCGTAGTGTTCGTCGTGCTGAGAGAAATCCAGACCCACTTTCTCGCTGTAGGCTGAGACGCGCATGGGGATGAGCCTGTCTATCAACTTGTATCCCACCCAACTCATTGCAAAGGTATAAATAAATACAATGACTATGGCCAACAGGTGATAAAGAAATACTACCATGCCCTCCCAGGTGCCTGATATGAGTCCTTCCTGAATGAAGATACCTGTCAATACTGTGCCGAAGATACCTCCGGTGCCGTGAGTGGGAAATACATCCAGCGCATCGTCTATGCTCGAACGCGAACGCCAATATACGGCGATGTTGCAGATGAGTGTGATGACAAAGGCGATGAAGATGCTCTGACCCACGGTGACATAGCCTGCCGAGGGGGTGATGGCTACCAATCCCACTACACATCCTACGGCGGCTCCCATGGCGGAGGGCTTCCTGCCACGCAGACAGTCGAAGAATATCCATGTCATCATGGCGGTGGCAGAGGCGGTGTTGGTGTTCAGAAATGCCTTCACTGCCACTCCGTCGGCATGCAACGATGAACCGGCGTTGAAACCAAACCAACCCAACCACAGCATCGCGGCTCCCAATAGCACAAACGGGATGTTGGCAGGCTCGCTACGACGGGTGACTGCCTTGCGACGACCTAAGTAGATGGCACCTGCAAGTGCCGCTACACCACTCGAGGCATGAACCACTATGCCGCCGGCAAAGTCTACTACTCCCCAACGCATGAACAATCCCTCTGGATGCCAGGTCATGTGCGCCAACGGACAGTATATCACGAAAAAGAAAAACATCATGAAAAACATGTAGGCGGAGAAACGTACGCGCTCGGCAAACGAACCGGTAATCAGTGAGGGGGTGATGATGGCAAACTTCATCTGAAACAGGGCAAACAGTGCCAATGGTATCGTGGCACCACCCAATACATTGCCCGCTGAGGTGGTGTATACCTCCGCACCCACGTTCTGAAACATCAGAAAGGTCAGAGGGTTACCTATCACTCCGCCAATGTCCTCGCCAAAACACAGGGAAAAACCTATCACTACCCACAATACGCTTATCAGACCCATGGCTATAAATGATTGCAACATGGTGGATATCACATTCTTGGCTCCCACCATGCCACCATAGAAGAACGACAGACCAGGGGTCATCATCAATACGAAGATGGTGGCGGTTATCAACCACGCTACATCGGCTGCGGATATCACAGACCAGTCGCACTCAAACGTAGGCTCGCCTACAAACACTCCTGCTATGGCTATCAATGTTATCGCTGCCATCAGGACTATCCAACGTCTTTTTACCTTCATAATCATTTTCCTTTAGTTACACTATGTTTGTTATCAAGCGCAAAGGTATGACGTTTTGTTTGAAATACTAATAAAACAATGTCAATATGTTTAAAGAAAATATTTTAACGTTGCAATGTGTAAACTATGTTTGTGACGATGTTGACATTTTGCTTTCACATTGTAATGTGTTTCTCCCTTTTTATTGCAAAGTGATAGTTTTAAAATGATGTTTCTTTGTTACATCATAATTGTATTTTTGAATTATTATAATGTGTCAATCTCTTCTCTGCTTAATCCTGTTATCTTGCTTATTTCGTTTGTGTCGTAACCTCGTTGTCTTATCCGACTGGCTGTCAGAATAAGGCTCTTGTGGACTGCACTTATCTAAGAGAACCAGAATGTCAACATCGCTCGACGGTGTATCCTCACCACGTGCAAACGAGCCAAAGAGCCAAGCCTTCAAGACAGGCTGTGTTTTGAAGTATTCGGCTATAGTTTTTTGCATCGTTTGAGTACTCATAAATAATCATTTTACCTGTTGCTTGTGTTGGTTTATGGTTGTCTGTACACCTATTCCTGCCAGGCTTTTATGCGCTCTAAGGCTTCTGCGGTACGCTCATGACTGCCAAAGGCGGTGAAACGCACGTAGCCTTCGCCCGAGGGACCGAAGCCTACTCCTGGGGTGCATACCACGTTGGCACCATAGAGGAGGGCTTCGAAAAAACTCCACGAGGTCATGCCGTCGGGTGTGCGCATCCAGATGTAAGGGGCGTTCTCGCCTCCGTAGCACTCGTATCCCAAACCACGTAGCGTGCTGAGCATCATGCTGGCATTTTCCATGTAGTAGTCTACGGTGGCGCGTATCTGCTTCTTGCCTTCGGCGGAGTAGATGGCTTCGGCTGCACGCTGACTGATGTAACTGGTGCCATTGAATTTGGTGCACTGCCTGCGCAGCCATAGTTGGTTCAGTGGTATGCGCTCGCCCTCAAAGGTGGATACGCTCACTTCCTTGGGCACTATGGTGTAACCGCAACGCACACCGGTAAACCCGGCTGTCTTGGAGTAACTGTGAAACTCTACGGCACATTTCCTGGCACCACGTATCTCGTAGATGCTGTGCGGTATCTTGGGGTCGCGTATGTATGCCTCGTAGGCTGCATCGTATAGTATCAGGGCATCATTCTTCAAGGCGTAGTTCACCCACTTGCGCAATTCCTGTTTGGTGATGACAGTACCCGTGGGATTGTTGGGATAGCACAGGTATATCACGTCTACCGGACGACCCTTGGGCAACTCCGGTAAGAAACCGTTCTCTGCCGTGGTGGGCATATAGCGCACATTGGTCCATTTGCCGTCGTGGAAACTGCCGCACCTGCCTATCATCACGTTCGAGTCTATATACACGGGATAGATAGGGTCGGTCACTCCGATGAAGTTGTCCCAGTGCAGCAATTCCTGAAAGTTGCCCGTGTCACTCTTCGCCCCATCGTTGATGAATACTTCGTCTTTGTCCAGATGTATGCCGCGGGGCAGGAAGTCGTTCTTCAGTATCGCCTCGCGCAGAAAGTCGTAACCCTGCTCCGGACCGTACCCTCGGAAGGTGGAGGAGTCAGACATCTCGTCTACTGCCTTGTGCATGGCCTCTACTACGGCAGGACAGAGGGGCTGGGTCACATCGCCTATGCCAAGTGATATGATATCTGCCTTGGGGTGGGTAACCTTGAAAGCATTCACTTTCTTGGCTATGTCGGCAAATAGGTAGTTGTTCTGCAGGTTGAGGAAGTGGATGTTTACTAATGCCATAGTGTGTGTGTCTGTTATTTCGTCAGATATTCGTTTACTCTCTTTGCTGTGTCTATGCCGCTTGCCATGGCTCTCACTACCAGTGAGGCTCCGTTCTTGGCATCACCGCACACAAACACGTTGGACGGATACTCCGGGTGCTCAGGCTTCAGAAATCCCATGGCGAGCAGACAGAGTTCTGCCTTTATAGTCTCTGGCTCTCCCTTGGCTACCATCAGGGGTCTGCCGCCTTCGGGGTTGGGCTGCCATTCTATCTCTTGCACCCTCACTCCGGTCAGCCTGCCGTCTTCTCCCAGAAATTCCAGGGTGTTGACATTCCAGCGGCGTGTGCATCCTTCTTCGTGAGACGAGGTGGTCTTCAGGGTGAAGGGCCAGTGGGGCCAGGGGTTCTTCGGGTCGTCGGGTCCTTCCACGGGCTTGGGCATGATCTCTATCTGGGTCACACTCTTGCATCCCTGACGGTGGGCAGTGCCTATACAGTCGCTGCCGGTGTCGCCGCCACCTATCACGAGCACGTCCTTGCCTTTGGCGCTGATGCGTTCGTCTTTGTCATACTCCATGCCGGCAAGCACACGGTTCTGCTGAGAGAGCAACTCCAGTGCCAGGTGCACTCCCTTCAGTTCCCTGCCTGCTACCTTCAGGTCTCTCGCCGTTGGTGTGCCGGTGCATACCAGCACGGCATCGTACTGGCTGGCAAAACTCTCGTCACACTCTATCGCCTCGCCATAGGTGAAGGTGATACCTTCTTCCTCCAACAGTTGTATCCTTCGGTCTATGATGGCTTTGTTCAACTTGAAATTGGGTATGCCGTAGCGTAGCAGTCCGCCGGCAGCCTCGTTCTTCTCGTATACCGTCACTTCGTGTCCCTGCTGGTTGAGGGTGTGGGCAGCAGCCAGTCCGGCAGGGCCGGCACCTATCACTGCCACTTTCTTCCCTGTCCTCTTCGGCAGGTGTGGCTCGATGTAGCCTTCGCGAAAGGCAGTCTCTACTATGGCGCACTCATCCTCACGGTTGGTGGTGGGCTCGTGGTTGAAACGGTTCAGCACACAGGCTTTCTCACACAGGGCGGGACAGATGCGACCGGTAAACTCGGGGAAGGGGTTGGTGCTCGACAGTAACTGGTATGCCAACTCCCAGTCGCCTTTGTACAAGGCATCGTTCCACTCGGGCGCTTTGTTGCCCAACGGACAGGCCCAGTGACAGAAGGGCACTCCGCAGTCCATGCATCTGCTCGCCTGCAACCTCCGCTCACGGGTGTTGAGGGTCTGCTCCACTTCGCCGAAATCATGTATCCTGTCATGTACCGGACGGTAACCTGCCTCCTGGCGGCGTATCTCTAAAAATGCTTTCGGGTTTCCCATTGCTATATCTTTTTTTACTTTCTGTTTCTTTGCTTTAATAATCACGCTGTATGTCGGCTATCTTCTCGTGCAGACGCTTCATCTGCTCCTCCTGCAACACACGTTTGTACTCTATGGGCACCACCTGCACAAAGTCCTCTATCACACGCTGCCAGTTGTCGAGCATTCGACCTGCCAGGGCACTGCCGGTGTGCAGGTAGTGCTGACGAACCAGTTCCAGCAACTCCTTCCTCGAGATGCTGTCCTCTACCAGGTCTATCTCTACCATGTCCATGTTGCAGTAGTAGTCAAATGTGTGGTCGGGGTCGTATACATAGGCCACACCGCCGCTCATGCCTGCTGCAAAGTTGCGCCCTGTCTTGCCCAGTACCACCACTCTGCCACCGGTCATGTATTCGCAGCAGTGGTCGCCGGCACCCTCTATCACGGCTGTGGCACCTGAATTGCGCACTCCGAAACGTTCGCCCACCTTGCCGTTGATGTATATCTCACCACTCGTGGCTCCATACAGTCCGGTGTTGCCGGCTATGATGTTGTCCTCAGCGTGATAGTCCTCGCCGCTGCGGGTGGAGGGCAGTATGGAGATGCAGCCACCGCTCAGACCCTTGCCAAAATAGTCGTTGCTCTCACCTTCCAACCGAAGGTTCATTCCACGCACGGCAAAGGCACCAAACGACTGACCTGCCGAACCCTTGAACTTGATGTTGATGCTGTCTTTGGGCAGACCCGCCTCACCGTATTTCTTGGCTATCACTCCGCTGAGCATGGTGCCCACGGCACGGTCGGTGTTCTTTATGGCATACTCCAGGGTCACATCTTCGCTGCCGTCAATGGCTCCCTGTGCTGCCTTGATTATCTCTTCGTCCTTCACCCCTTCTACCTTGGTATAGGCTCCGCGGTCCCAGTACAGTGACTTGTCGCTCTCGGGCTTGTGAAGCAGACGGGTAAAGTCGATGGTCTTCTGCTTGGAGGTGGCTTGGGTGGTGTTCACTTCTATCAGTTCTGTATGACCGATTATCTCTTTCAGACTGCGCACACCTATCTCACTCAGGTACTCGCGCACCTGCTCGGCGAGGAACGTGAAGTAGTTTACTACGTACTCGGCACGACCTTCAAAATGCTTGCGCAACTCTGCATTCTGTGTTGCCACACCCATCGGGCAGGTGTTGGTGTTGCACTTGCGCATCATCACACATCCCAGTACTATCAGGGGCAGGGTGCCAAAGGAGAACTCGTCGGCTCCAAGCATTGCCATGATTACCACGTCTTTGGCGGTCTTCAACTGACCGTCGGTCTGCAGACGCACCTGATTGCGAAGACCGTTCATCACCAGCGTCTGCTGTGTCTCAGACAAACCTATCTCGGGTGATATGCCCGCAAAGCGCATGCTCGAGGCCGGCGAGGCTCCCGTGCCTCCCTCGGCACCGCTTATCACTATCAGGTCGGCTTTCGCCTTTGCCACACCTGCAGCAATGGTGCCCACACCGCTCTCTGCCACCAACTTCACACTCACTGCGGCACTGGGGTTGATGTTCTTCAGGTCGAATATCAGTTGTGCCAGATCTTCTATCGAGTAGATGTCATGGTGGGGCGGGGGAGAGATGAGGGATATGCCGGGGATGGCATTGCGTGTCTTGGCTATGATGTCGTTCACCTTGAAACCGGGCAACTGACCTCCTTCGCCAGGCTTGGCTCCCTGTGCCACCTTTATCTGTATCTCCTCTGCATTGACCAGATATTCCGCCGTCACGCCGAAACGTCCCGAGGCTATCTGCTTGGTCTTGCTGCTCAGACTCACACCCTCCACTTCCGTGTGGTAGCGCACGTTGTCTTCGCCTCCCTCGCCAGTGTTGCTGCGGGTGCCCAGTTTGTTCATCGCCAATGCCAGTGCTTCGTGTGCCTCGATGCTCAGGGCACCAAACGACATGGCTCCCGTCACAAAATGCTTCACTATGCTCTCCACGGGCTCTACCTCGTCTATCGGAGTGGGCACGGCGGCCTTCTTCCAACCAAAGAAGTCGCGAATGAAGATGGGACTCTCTTTCTCGTCCACCTGGGCAGACCACTCCTTAAACTTCTTGTAACTGCCCAGACGGGTGGCCAACTGCAGGTTGGCTATGGTCTCGGGGTTCCATGCATGATGTATGCCGTCCTTGCGCCACGAGAACTGACCTTGGTTCTTTATCACGCTCTCGACCTTCGACTGTTCGTGCAGGCGTATGGCATCGCGGGCTATCTCCTTCAGTCCTATGCCGCCTATGGTGCTGCCGTCTGTGCCGAAGTAGCGCTTCAACAACTCATCGCTCAGACCTATCGACTCAAATATCTTGGCGCCACGGTAACTGCGGATGGTAGATATGCCCATCTTGGACATTATCTTCTTCAGTCCTTTGTCCACTGCCTTTATGTAGTTGTGCTCGGCAGTGGAGTATTCCTCCTGTATCTTTCCGCGCTTCACCAAGTCGTCGAGCACGGCAAAGGTCATGTAGGGGCACAGGGCACTGGCACCATAGCCCAGCAGCAGGGCGGCATGCATGGTCTCGCGTATCTCGCCGCTCTCTATTATGAGTGCTGTCTGTACGCGCTTGCCCACGGATATGAGGTGGTGGTGAACGGCGCTCACTGCCAGCAGCGATGGTATGGCGGCATGGCTGTCGTCCACATAACGGTCGCTCAGTATGATGTAGTTCACTCCCTCATCTACACTCTTCTCTGCCTCCTTGCACAACGCATCGAGTGCCTCGCGCAAACCTTCTTCACGCTTCTCTATCTCGAAGACGATGGGTAGTTTCTTGGTGTTGAAACCCTTGTAGCGTATGTTGCACAGTATATCGAGTTGGGTGTTGGTCAACACAGGTTGTGGCAGACGCACCATCTTGCAGTTGGATGCGTTGGGGGTGAGGATATTGGTGCCCACAGCACCGATATATTCGGTCAGACTCATCACCAACTCCTCACGTATGGGGTCTATGGCGGGGTTGGTCACCTGGGCAAACTGCTGGCGGAAGTAGTTGAACAGTATCTGCGGACGTTCGCTTACCACTGCCAGTGGGGTGTCATTACCCATGGCGGCTACGGGCTCCTGACCTGTAGTGGCCATAGGCACTATGGTCTTGTCTATGTCTTCCTGGCCAAAACCGAAACATACCAACTTCTTCTCTATGTCGGTCACGCTGTTTTCTACCTTCCTGCCGCTCTTCAGTTTCTCCAGTTGCACCCTGTTCTCACTCAGCCACTCACGGTAGGGGTGGGCACTGGCCAACTGCTCCTTTATCTCGCCATCGTAGTATATCTTGCCCTCCTGGGTGTCTATGAGCAGTATCTTGCCTGGTTGCAGACGTCCCTTGCTCACTACATCCCCGGGCTCGAAGTCCATCACGCCAACCTCTGATGCCACTACCATCACACCCTGACGGGTAATGGTGTAGCGCGAGGGGCGCAGTCCGTTCCTGTCGAGCATGCCTCCGGCGTAGCGGCCGTCGGAGAACAGGAGGGCGGCAGGACCGTCCCAGGGCTCCATCAGTATGGAGTGATACTCGTAAAAGGCTTTCAGGTCCTCTGAGATGGGGTTCTTGTCGTTGAACGACTCAGGTACCAGGATTGCCATGGCCTGGGGCAACGACAGACCGCTCATGGTGAGAAACTCGAATACGTTGTCCAGACTGGCGGAGTCGCTCATGCCTTCCTGTACTATAGGCGAGATGCTCTTCACGTCGCCCAATGCCTCGCTGCTGAGCACGCTCTCACGGGCTTTCATCCAACCACGGTTGCCACGTATGGTGTTTATCTCGCCGTTGTGTGCCAATAGACGGAAAGGCTGTGCCAGCGACCAGGTGGGGAAGGTGTTGGTGCTGAAGCGTGAATGCACCAATGCCAGACCGCTGGTGAAGTACGGACTCGACAGGTCGGGGAAATAGCGACGCAACTGCCCGCTGGTCAGCATTCCCTTGTAGATGATGCTCTGGTTGCTCAGCGAACAGATGTAGAAGTCGGGATGGCTGATGCGACGCTCTATCTTCTTCCTGATGACATACAGTGTGCGGGGCAGGGCACTTGCCTTCTCCTCGCTCACTCCCGTTATGAATATCTGTTTTATTACAGGCTCCACCTTGCGGGCTGCCTCGCCCAGTACCTCAGGACAGGTGGGCACGGCACGCAGGTGCATCAGTTGCAGTCCCTCACGCTCTATCTCTTCTATCATCACGGAGAGTATGGCATTCTGTTCTGACTCGTCCTTGGGCAGGAACACCAGACCGGTGCCGTACTTGCCCTTCTCGGGCACGGGTATGCCTTGCAGCAGTATGAACTCGTGGGGTATCTGTACCATTATGCCGGCACCGTCGCCTGTCTTGTCGCGGGTCTCGGCACCACGGTGCTCCATGTTCTCCAATACCTTCAGGGCATTGTCCACCAACTCATGGCTCTTGCTGCCGTGTATGTTTACTACCATGCCTACACCGCAGGCGTCATGCTCATAGTCCTTGTTATATAATCCTTGTCTGCTCATCATCGTTTCTCATTGTTTTTCTTACTGATTATTCTATATTGATTATATATACTCTTCGTTTACGGCTCGTCTTCTTCTATCTCTCCGTCAAACACAAACTCGGCACCACCGCTCATGTACACGTGATTGTCTGACGGATCCCATTCTATGTCCAATGCACCGCCGTCCATTATTATGTGTATCTTGCCTTCTGCACGGCGGGTGATACCGGCTGCCACTGCCACAGCACAGGCACCAGTGCCACATGCCATGGTTATGCCGCTGCCACGCTCCCACACACGCACACGTATGCCGTCGGCACGCACCTGGGCAAACTCTATGTTGGCACGCTCAGGAAAGGCGGGGTGATGCTCCAGTGCCTTTCCCAATGCCTCCACGTCATCTGCATTGTCGGTGAATATCACATAGTGTGGATTGCCCATACTCACAAATGTGCCCTTGGGCAAACCCTCTGCTCCTGGCTTAAACTGACGCTCATCGTCCAGAGAGGGCTCTCCCATGTCTACTTTCACACGCTCCACCTTGTCGCCTCTCACATCCAGGTATAATATCTTGATGCCAGAGAGGGTCAACAATCTTATCACTTCCTTCTTCGTCAGTCCACGCTCATATACGTACTTGCCTATGCAGCGACTGGCATTACCGCACATCATAGCCTCAGAACCGTCGGCATTGAAGATGCGCATGGTGAAATCGGCTTCGCTCAGTTGTGAAGAGCCTATCAATACCAAACCGTCTGAACCTATCCCCTTATGACGGTCGCTCCATTTCCTGGATGCCTCCGAGGGGTCCTTTATACTATATGATGATGTGTCGACGTATATGTAGTCGTTGCCGGCACCATGCATCTTGGTGAAATGTATCTTGTGTTTCATTTTGTTTGGCTTTCTACTGCTAAAACAACATTTGTTCTAAATGATGATGCAAAATTAAGCAATGTGACATAAAAATGCAAATTCTGATGACAAAAAGTATAAATTATTGTTCTTTCTATTGACATAAGTCAAGAATATGACATGTAATACTAACGAAAAGTGCTAAAAAATTTGGTTGTAATTGCTTTTTGTGATATTTTTGCATTGAAAACATAGCAATGTGTTAGTCTGTAAACCTTAAAAGCATAACTCTTGATTGTATGAAAAGGATTGATGATGTCGTAAAAAATACAAAATATATCTTTGTCACGGGAGGGGTGGTCTCTTCGCTGGGCAAGGGTATCGTATCGGCAAGCATTGGAAAATTGCTGCAAGCACGCGGATATAAGGTCACCATACAGAAGTTTGATCCATACATCAATATCGACCCGGGTACTCTTAATCCTTATGAACATGGAGAATGCTACGTCACTGAGGACGGGATGGAAACTGACCTCGACCTCGGTCACTATGAACGCTTCACAGGTATACGTACTACAAGACATAACAGTATCACTACAGGAAGAATATACAAAACTGTCATAGACAGGGAACGACACGGCGACTACCTGGGCAAAACCATTCAAGTGGTGCCGCATATCACCGACGAGATAAAAAGGAGAATGCTAAGAGAGGACGACCACTCTTCTTTCGATTTCGTCATCACTGAGGTGGGCGGCACTATAGGCGATATAGAGAGCGCTCCGTTTATGGAGGCTATACGACAACTCAGGTGGACACTCGGACACGATGCGGTGTGTGTGCACCTCACATACGTGCCATACCTGAAAGCGGCGGATGAACTGAAGACCAAACCCACTCAGCACTCGGTCAAGGAACTGCAAGGCATGGGCATTCAACCGGATATACTGGTGCTGCGCACTGAGAAACACCTCGATGACGCACTGCGGGGCAAGGTGGCTTCTTTTTGTAATGTAGACCTGGAGTGTGTGGTGCAAAGCGAGGACCTGCCCAGCATCTACGAGGTGCCGGTAAACATGCAGAGACAGGGACTGGATGCTGCCATACTGAGAAAGATAGGTATTCCGGTGGGCGAAACACCTCAGATGATGCCGTGGCGCTGCTTCCTGGAAAAACAAAGAAATGCCTCACACGAGATACATATTGCTCTGGTGGGGAAATATGACTTGCAGGATGCGTACAAAAGTATCAGGGAAAGCCTAAACCTCGCGGGTATATATTGTGATGTGAAAACATGCCTGCACTTCGTAAACAGTGAGACTCTTACAGAGGATAATGCTGGCGACAGTCTGAGGGGCATGGCTGGGGTGGTCATCTGCCCAGGGTTCGGACAGAGGGGCATTGAGGGCAAAATCTCTGCTGCACACTTCTGTCGCACCCACGATATTCCTACTTTCGGCATTTGTCTCGGCATGCAGATGATGGTCATTGAGTTTGCCAGGAATGTGCTGGGATATGACGATGCAAATAGTGTAGAGATCAATCCTGATACTACACATAATGTCATCGACCTGATGGAACAGCAGAAGTGTATCACGCAAATGGGGGGTACCATGCGACTGGGAGCCTACGACTGTCAACTCACGCCGGGTAGCAGGGCTTGCGAGGCTTATCAGGGGACTGAACATATCAGCGAACGACACCGCCACAGGTATGAGTTTAATAATATGTACAAGTCTGAGTTTGAAACCAGGGGCATGAGATGCTCAGGTGTCAACCCGCTCGCCCAACTGGTAGAGATAGTGGAGATACCGCAAATGAAATGGTACATCGGGGTGCAGTTCCACCCGGAATATTCCTCTACGGTGCTACATCCGCATCCGCTGTTTATGAGTTTCGTAAAAACATGTATTTCTTATGGAGACACTCAAGCATGAATGTGGGGTGGCGCTCGTGCGCCTTCTCAAACCACACGATTATTACAGACAGAAGTACGGCACCGACGCATACGCACTCAATAAACTCTATCTGATGATGGAGAAACAGCACAACCGTGGACAAGAAGGTGCCGGTATCGCTTGCGTGAACATGCATGCCGAGGTGGGAACGGAATATATGTTCAGGGAAAAGGCTCTCGGAAAGGATGCTATAACTGAGGTCTTCGACCGTATCAATGCTCAGTGGACCGAAGCACAACTCTTCATGGGACACCTCAGATATTCCACCACGGGCAAGAGTGGACTGAAATATGTGCATCCGTTCCTCAGAAGAAACAACTGGAGGGCTAAGAACCTGTGTCTCTGCGGCAACTTCAATATGACGAATATCGACGAGATATTCAGCAAGATGGTGATGCAGGGACAGTCGCCACGTATCTACAGCGATTCGTATATCACCCTGGAACTGATGGGACACAGACTGGACCGTGAGGTGGAACGACTCTTTCAGGAGGCTAAAGACAAGGAACTGTATGGGACGGATATCACACAGTACATAGAAGACCATGTACTAATGGAGAATGTGCTGCGCACCACTATGGCTGACTATGACGGGGGATACGTGATGTGCGGCATGACGGGCAGCGGCGAGATGTTTGCCATGCGCGACCCCTGGGGCATCAGACCTGCTTACTTCTACATGGACGATGAGGTGGTGGCGCTGGCAAGCGAAAGGGCTGTGCTGCAGACTACCTTCAATCTCGAATACGATGACGTGAAGGAACTGCCGGCAGGACAGGCCCTGATAGTTTGTAAAAACGGCTGTGCGCACATCACAACCATTCTGCAACCCAGGAATTTGTCCCGATGCTCCTTCGAGCGTATCTATTTCAGCAGAGGCTCAGACCAAGATATCTACCACGAACGGAAACAACTGGGACGACAACTTACAAAGCCTATACTCAATGCCATCGAGGGCGATACTGAGCACACTGTGTTCTCTTTCATACCAAATACCGCCGAGGTGGCTTTCTATGGCATGATGGAGGGACTCAGGGAAAAAGGGCTCTACGTGCGGAGCGAGAAGGTGGCGTGGAAGGATATCAAACTGCGTACCTTCATCACCGAAGCAGGCTCACGCAATGACCTGGCTTCTCATGTCTATGATATCACTTACGGTTCGCTGCATCCATACGAGGATAATCTGGTCATCATCGACGACAGCATAGTGCGAGGAACTACACTACGGGAGAGTATCTTCAAAATACTTGTCAGACTGCACCCGAAGAAAATAGTGATGGTCAGCAGTTCACCTCAGGTGAGATACCCCGACTACTACGGTATAGACATGGCGCGGCTGGAGGAGTTTTGTGCCTTCAGGGCTACAATGGCTCTGCTGCGCCAACGTGGACTGTGGCACGTGGTAAACCAGACATATATAGAGTGTGTGGAAGAACTGAAGAAACCTGCCAGCCAACAGCGCAACTGTGTCAGTGCGCTCTACAAACCCTTTACGGTAGATGATATCAACGATAAGATGGCTGAGATGCTCAGACCGCAGGATATGCACATACCGGTGCAATTCGTATTCCAGACCATTGAAGGACTGCATGCTGCATGTCCGCAACACACGGGCGACTGGTACTTCACTGGCAATTATCCCACCCCTGGGGGAAACAAACTGGTGAACAGGGCATTCGTGGATTATTATGAACAGAGTATAAAGTGAGAGATATGAAGAAAGAAGCAAAACTGATCTTGGATGACGGAACGGTGTTTACGGGATGGTCGTTCGGGGCTGAGAACAATACTGTGGGAGAGGTGGTGTTCAATACGGCTATGACGGGCTATCCCGAAAGTCTAACTGATCCCAGTTACGCAGGACAAATCCTGGTAATGACTTATCCGCTCGTGGGCAACTATGGGGTGCCGGATACGCAGGGCTCTCCGCTGCCGGAGTTTATGGAGTCGGAACGCATACACGTCAAAGCCCT
>CAMHPC010000022.1 GCA_946186945.1 uncultured Prevotella sp. | reverse complement strand
CGACAACATGCTCCAGCGCCAGTTTATCGAGGTATGGAGCCATCTGTATGACATATATATCGACGTGAATCGCCGTTTGAAAGAGCGTGGCATGGCATACGAGGGTGCCCTGCAGCGCAGGGTGTGTGAGCGGGAAGACTTAGGCTTCCCCTTCGACCACTACCTTGTGGTAGGTTTCAACGTATTGACAGGCACCGAGCGCCGTCTGCTGGACAAGTTGCGCGCCAGTGGCAAAGCCCATTTCTACTGGGACTACGACCACTATTACATGCCTCGCAAGATAGGCGGCATATACGACCCCGATCACCATTGCGCCGGCGAGCACATAGCCCACAACATGAGAGTGATGCCTAACGAGTGGGCAGACAGTCATGCAGCCTACAGCCACTTCGACAAGCCCAAGGCGATAACCATCATGAGCAGCAGCACAGCCGACACTCAAGCCCGCTACATACCCCAGTGGATGAAGAAGCACGGAATATCCACCAGCGACCGCGATGCCGCCATAGTGTTGTGCGACGTACAACTGCTACCCACCGTGATACACTGTCTGCCTGCCACGGAGAAGGAAGGCGGCAGTGTGAACATCACCACAGGTTATCCGCTGAGCATGACCCCTGTGAGCACCTTCATAGACCTGCTCATATCAGTACACGTAGAGGGTTACAACCGCCAAAACCGCCAGTACAGCATACGTGCGGTGACCCGCGTACTTCGCCATCCCTATACCGAATATGTGAGCGACGAGGCCCTTGCGCTACTCGACACCCTGCAACAGACCCGCACCTATCACCCCCGTCTGGGACAACTACAGAGTGTGGATGGCGAGACGGTATCGGAAAGTCTGTCTCTGCTCTTCCCCGACATAGAGCAATGGGGTGCCACGAGCCGCGAGATGACCATACACCTGATAGAATATCTACTCAGCATGCTGAGAAGCGCAGGCCGACGTCTGCACGAGCATCTGCTGATAGAAGAGATATCCACCGGTGGCGAGAAAGATGCCATAGGCGAGAGTGCCGACCCGCTGCGCTCAGAGTCGATATACCAGGCATACAAGATACTGAACCGCATATACGGACTGATGAGTGCCGGCGACCTGGAGATAGACCTCATCACCTTCAGGCGTCTCTTCCAGCAGTTGCTCGAAAGCACCACCATACCCTACCACGGCGAGCCAGTACAGGGCATGCAGATAATGTCGCCTATAGAGACCCGCAACCTCGACTTCAAGCATGTGCTGATACTCTCTTGCAACGAAGGCAACATGCCCCGTCACAGCGGCAGCACCTCGTTTATCCCCCACCTGTTGCGTCACGCCTACGGTCTGACCACCATAGACCGTCAGTCCACCATCTACGCCTACTACTTCTACCACATACTGCAGCGTGCAGAAGAGGTGACGATAGTGTACAACAAAGTATCAGACAACGGTCAGAGCGGCGAGATGAGTCGTTTCCTGTTGCAGTTGCTCATCGACTATCCGTATGAGATACGTCGTAAAAGTTTGATAAGCGCATCACATTTCGAGATATCCGAGCCCCAGGCAGCCACCAAGGACGAGCGGTGTATGGAGATACTCACCAGCATGCGCTACTCACCCTCCGCCCTGGGCAGGTATATGCGGTGTCCGTTGTTGTTCTACTACCAATACATACTGGGAGTGAAAGAGCCACGTGAAGACGATGGCGACACGGTAGATGCCCTATTGTTTGGCAGTGTGATACACGACACCCTGGAGCACCTGTACCAACCATACCTGTATGAGACCATGCGTCAGCCTGTGCTCAAGGACACCCTGATGAAACTGAGCAAAGACACAGCCCGCATAAGAGAGGCTGTGGACCAGGCATTTCTGAACAACATATACCGTGAGAACAAGGGCAGCGGTCAGCCATCCGTTCGCCGTCCGAAGCAGATGCATTACAACGGACTACAGTCCATCAGCCGTGATGTGATAATACAGTATGTGAGCAGGCAGATACGCTACGACAGCGAGAGTGCCCCCCTCCGCCTCTTGGCCATGGAGAAGCCAATAGAGACCACCATCACCGCCATAGTGCCCTCCAGCGGCAAAGAACGTAAAGTGCGTGTGAGCGGCATAATAGACCGTCTGGACCGTGTGAGCACCCCCTACGGTGAGATACTGAGAGTGATAGACTACAAGACAGGACGCCAACAGCCCAAGGGCATAGGCGAGGTGTGGGAGATATTCGACTTCAAGAACGTGACCACCAAGCATACCGACTATATCATGCAGACCATGATATACGCCATGATAGTGAGCAAGGACAAGAAGTTGAACCCCGACCACCTGCCTGTAGGCACACTGCTGTTTTATGTGCAAAACATCGGCAGGAGCGACTACGACCCCGTATTGAAATGCGGTAATGAGCCCCTGTTGGACATAGAAAAGCACCGTGCGGAGTTTACCGAAGGTCTGAGTCAGATGCTTGGCGAGTTGTTGGATGCCAAGTTGGAATTTAAGCCTACGACAGACAGGAAACGTTGTGAGAAATGCAAGATGCGGCAGTTGTGCTACAAATAATCAACCCATAATTTGGCACATTGCATGAATTTTAATATTTTTGTGGCATAATACGAAGATATGTCAAGAAAGAAGAAAACATTGCCCATATTAGAGCGTGTGCAGATAACTGACTGCGCAGCCGAGGGCAAGGCTTTGGCACGTGTGAACGACATGGTAGTGTTTGTGCCCTTTTGCGTGCCAGGTGATATAGTAGACTTGCAGATACGCAAGAAGAAACATTCCTACTGCGAGGCAGAGGTAGTGCGTGTGCATGAGTACAGTCCCCGTCGTGTGTCAGCCATGTGCGAGCATTTTGGCATCTGCGGCGGTTGCAAGTGGCAGATACTGCCCTATGCAGACCAGTTGGCGATGAAGCAGCGTCAGGTGTACGACCAGTTGACGCGCATAGGCAAGATAGAGTTGCCGGAGTTTCGTCAGATCTTGGGTTCCGAGCGCACCTCTCATTACCGCAACAAGTTAGAGTTTGGCTGCAGCAACCGTCGTTGGCTGACTCGCGACGAAGTATCAGCCTCGGCAGAGATTACCGAGCGCGATGCCATAGGTTTCCACATCACCGGTGCCTTTGACAAGATATATCCCATAGAGAAATGTTGGTTGATGGACGACCTGCACAACGACATTCGCAATGCCATTCGTGACGAGTCGCGTGCCCTGGGCATCAGTTATTTCGACCTGCGTGCCCAGAAGGGTCTGTTGCGCGATGTGATGATACGCAACAGCAACACAGGCGAATGGATGGTTCTGATACAGTTTCACTACGATGAGACGGGCGACGAAGAGAGAGCGAAAGCCCTGTTGCAACGCATAGGCGACAGGTTCCCCCAGATCACCTCTCTGCTGTATGTGGACAATCAGAAGTGCAACGACACGTTTGGCGATTTGGACATACAACTGTTCAAGGGTCTCGACCACATATACGAAGAGATGGAAGGTCTGAAGTTTAAAGTAGGACCGAAGAGTTTCTACCAGACGAATACCGACCAGGCATATCACCTGTACTGTGTAGCGAGAGAGTTTGCCCAGTTGACCGGTGAGGAGTTGGTATACGACCTGTATACCGGCACCGGCACCATAGCCAATTTTGTGAGTCGTCAGTGCCGTCAGGTGATTGGAATAGAATATGTGCCCGAGGCGATAGCCGATGCCAAGGTCAACTCCAGTATCAACGGCATAACCAACACTCTGTTTTACGCAGGTGATATGAAAGACATACTGACTGATGCCTTCGTGCGCGAGCATGGACGTCCGGATGTGATAATAACCGACCCTCCCCGTGCCGGCATGCACGGTGATGTGGTGCAGACCATACTCAACGCCCATCCCCGGCGTATAGTATACGTGAGTTGCAACCCAGCCACCCAGGCCCGTGACTTGCAGTTGATGGACAGTGAGTACAGAGTGACGGCGGTGCAGCCCGTGGATATGTTTCCCCACACCCCACATGTAGAGAACGTAGTGCTGTTGGAGGCAAGATAACAATACCTTAAATATATCTCAACCATGAAGAAACACATATTGACATTACTGTTGGCACTGATAGCCACAAGCGTCTGTGCCCAGGAGCAGAAAGAACAGAAAGAGAAGAAAGGATGGATTAGTGCCCCGAAGTTCAGCGGATACTTCCTGGGCACCTACGTTGCCAATTTTCAGGAGGACAACAAGTCGAACACGTTCAACGTGCGATTGCTTCGCCTGATACTGAAGGGCAAGATATTTGGCGATTTTGAATACACCGTGCAGGGTCAAGCCAACGGCAACACCAAGGATTTGGGCAGCAGTCCGAGGATAGTGGATGTAAACATAGAGTGGCAGAGATACCCGTTCTGTCGTGTGAAGGCGGGACTGATGAAGATACCTTTCACCTTTGAGAACCCCATGCATCCGATAGACATAGGCTTTTCCACCTTAGCACAGAACGTGACAGCACTGAGTGCCTTCAGTGACCGTTCGGGCAGCGTGTCGAGCAACGGCCGCGACATAGGACTTCTGCTTCAGGGCGATTTCCTCGCCGATGGTACTGGCAGGCCCCAGATGCACTACGAAGTGGGAGTATTCAACGGTCAGGGAATAAACCAAGCCGATGTGGACCACCGCAAGGACATAGTAGGTGGCATCACCTATTCGCCGGTGAAGGGCGTGCGTGTGGGAATATACGGTTGGGAAGGTTCCTACGCTCGCAAGGGCAAGTGGACCGACCGTGATGGTGTGGAGCACGACGGTGTGAAGAGTCTGGCTCGTCACCGTTATGCCCTGAGTGCCGAGTACAAGGACGAGGACTGGCAGTTGCGCACCGAATACATCCACCATACGGGTTATGGTTTTAAGAACCGCTACCAGAGCAAGGACGATGCCAAGGATGCCGAGGTGAACTGGGATGGCGGCGACAAGGCCGACGGAGTATACGCCACATTGGTAGCCCCGATTATCCCGGGGAAGTTTCGTGCCAAGGCCCGCTACGACATGTATCGCCCCACAGGCGATTGGGGTCATTCAGTGAGCCGTTATGAGGCCGGTCTGAACTATCTGTTCAACAAGTACGTAGAGATACAAACCGAATACACACTGGTCAACGACCGCAGTTTGGCAGCCGACCATCACAACTACAGTATGTTGAGTGCCCAGTTGTGTGTAAGATTCTGACAACCACCGGTGGCAAGCGTTATTCGCCCCACCCTATAATGATACGATTATGAAATTTTCACTTATTCAGCCCGCCTACATACACGAGATAGGCGCACGCAGCAATCAGGAAGACAGCATATTCCCCTTTGAAGGGAGTGCGAGTAGTGAAGACCGTCTGTTTATGGTATGCGACGGCATGGGAGGTCACGAGTATGGTGAGTTGGCTTCATCTGCCGTGTGCAACGCATTGTCGGAATATCTGTTTCAGAGCACCACGAGCGACGAGCCCTTTACCGATGAACTGCTGGCAGGTGCACTGAACCATGCCTACGAGCAACTGACCGCCACCCTTGGCGACAAAGCCTCGTCATCACCCGGCACCACTCTTGCCATGTTGTATTTCCATCGTGGTGGATGCACAGCCGTTCACATAGGCGACAGCAGGATATACCACATACGTCCCTCCGAGCGACGTATAATGTACAAGAGCCGTGACCACTCATTGGTGTACGACCTGTACCTCTCCGGCAACCTGGAGTATTCAGCCATGAAAGAGCATCCACGCAAGAACGTGATAACCCGTGTGATGATGCCTGCCCCCAACCAGCGTTGCAGGGCAGACGTGGCACATATCACCGACGTGGCTATGGGCGATGTATTCTTTCTGTGCAGCGATGGCATACTGGAGAACATAGACGATGCCGAGATAGTGGAAGTACTGAGCAGCAGCAAGAGTGCCACAGAAATGACAGCGCAACTGAATGAGATGACCAAGGGCAACCATGACAACCGTTCGGCATGGGTGATACAGATAGAGGGTGTGATGCATGAGATGCGCGACCAGAACCTGCGCGACACCGAGGCAGAGATGCTTCAGCGCAGCATCTGCCACATAGAGCCGGGCACTACGGTACAGTTGGAAACCGAGAGTGTGCAACCTGCACCACAGCCTGCACCACAGCCTGCACCACAGCCTGCACCACAGCCTGCACCACAACCCTCATATCAGCAACCTTCTTATCAGCAGCAGCCCTCGTATCAGCAACCGATGCGCGAAGAGCCCCGTAAGCGCGGAATGCTGGTGCCAATACTTACCACAGTAGTATTGGCAGGCATACTATTAGCAGTATTCTTCACCTGCCGTGGCAGCAGCAACGTGAACACCGAGGAGCCAGAAACCGTGAATACCGACACAGTGAAGAAGGCCACCAAGGCAGAGCGTGACACCTTCAACATCATGGAGAACAGCCAGCCCGTGGTAAAGAGCGACATGCCCCAGCCCACCGGTCAGGCAGACGAAAAGAAAGCCACAGACGAGAAAAAGAACGACGAGAAAAAGGACGATGACGAAGACAAGGCAGAGAAGCGCACGGAGGATAGCAAGCCCGTGACCGAACCGGCACCTACCCCTGTGACCGAGCCCATCAGTCATCCCGTGGACAATGGCAGTGTGGCACCCGCCGCAACTGCCACGCCAGCCGCCCCTGCTACAGAGGGTCCCAAATCAGTGATACCAGAGGGAGAAGAATAACAACTGGCATACAGAATAGACAGAAGAGAGGGAGTCATTATGTCTCCCTCTCCTGTTTTAGTATATCAGTGAACACCGTTTTCAGTTGTTTGGTATCATCAATGAGGTTTCTGAGTCTATTGAGTTGTTTTTCGTTTTCCGAGCCAGGTATCCACAGTTTCACATATCCCCCTGCAGCATATTTGGAATGCATGTGTTCGAGAAAACGTTTCCATTGTTGCTCATCATCAAGTTGAGGATATTTGGACAGTCCGAACTGTATGGTTCTTCTGATGACCACTTCGGGATTGAGGTCGCGGTCAGCCTCAGCCACAATCTTGCCATAGACGGAGCGTGGAGCGTGAGAAGCCGAAGCCCTGTGATCCTCCACTGCTTCCTTCATTATTTTGATCTGCGCATCGTTGAACCATTTTTTCAACCGTGTATCTGCAGCCAGTATTTTTCCGCTGGTGATATGGTGAATGGCACGCGGTCCCTCGAGTCCGAGGTCATGATAGGCAGCCACAGTATACGCCATGTTCACCTCAGCCCCCAGTTGCCGAGCCAGTACGAGTGAACGGCGTATGACACTCACCGCGTGAGATATAGAGTGAGCCCTATCGAAGTTGGCATAACGTGGCAGGATATTGCTTTCCACGAAATGCATCAGTTCCAAATTAACCTGCGAATCGATCATAATTATTTCATAAAAGAGAGCGGAGCCATCAGTTCCAGCACCCTATGGCATAGTCGATGATTACACCTGCCGAGAACAGCAGTCCGTATATGAATATGTTTCTTGCCGTGTCGGCAAGAATAGCGTTGAGAGCCTTACCCTGCCATATAGTCCTCATCCGCCGGAAAGTATGCGCGTGCAGAGAGAGGTATATGAAAGGCAGGAAGAAAGTGAAGTATCGACCAGTGAAGAAGAAAGTGAGGCCCGCGTGACATGCCACGAGAGCGAGTGCAAAGTAGAGGATGAGAGCCGCCTTTGGTCCGATGAGGACCACCAGTGTATGTTTGCCCGTACGTTTGTCGTTATCCCTATCGCGGAAGTTGTTCACCATGAGCAGCGTATCCACCACCAATCCGCACGCCACGGCAGCGAGTATTGCAGTCTTGTTGACCGTCGTAGTTTGCAGGTAGTAAGTGGCACATACCGGCACCAGTCCGAAGAAGATGAGCACGAGCACATCGCCGAGTGCCCAACCCGACAGGCACAGGGTATAGAGGAAGCAGAAGAGCATGCATGCCGCCCCTATTGCCACCATGGTCCACCCGCCGTAGAAGAGCAGCGGCAGTCCGACGATGCCGGCTATGAGAGTAGTGATGACCATAGCCCATCTCATGGCGCGTGGGGTGACCCATCCCATGGCACATGCCCTTTTCGGTCCGAGTCGTCGCTCATCGTCTATGCCATGAGCGTAATCGAAATAGTCATTAACGAAATTGGCATCTATCTGCATGACGAAAGCGAAGAGCAGGCACAGCACGGCAGGCACGAGTTGCAGCGAGCCTCCGCGGTCAGCCCATGCCAGCGAGAGAGCCATGAGCACCGGCACCGCCGCTGCCGTGAGCGTCTTTGGTCGGGCAGCGAGCACCCATGCCTTTATAGAATTAGTTTTAATATCTTTCTTGATCATATCAGTTAAAGAAATTCCACGACACCCCGAATCTGAACACCATCTGTGCCAGCGGATAGTGAGGTGTGAAAAAGAAGTTGCCATCATTGGCATTTACATGCGACATCATGGCAAAGAAGCGAGCCTGTTTGAGTTTGAAGTTGGCATATACATTTACCACAGGATAGTTGCCTATCTCGGTTCGTGCCTCTTCATTCTCTTGCACAGCAAACGCCGCCAGCCCAGGCACGTAGTCGGGAGCATTGTATTTAGAGAACCATCTCACATCGGCACCGAAGTCGCAGTTGAGCACCTTGGCAATGCGAAATCTGAGGAAGAGATTAGCATATACATTGAGGTGTGGCAGCGGCAGCACATCTTTTTGCGTAGAGTTCTGGTAAGTGACTACAGCATCGAGGTGAAGCGGTCCGAAGGCGAGCGCCTGTTGCAGTTGTGCGGTGAGCACCTGCACAGAGCCATCGAATTGTTTCACGGTAGCGGTGTTGGCGAGTCGCAGGTAGTCGTCGGTAACGTTATATGAAGTGGCGTAGTAGGTATAGTTGGCGATATTGTCGACCATGACCTTGAGTGATGTGCCCGTTCGTTTGAGCGAGAGCGTTCCCCCCGCCCTGAGATGGTTGATATAATCCATCGATTCATGGTCCCACCAGAAATGTCGTGAATGGAAATTATTGAGCCAGAGTGCAGGTTGACAGTGATTGAAGAAGCCCTCAGCCGCCAGTTGCACCGTATCTCCGAGCAATCGGAAGTTGAGGTCGGCAGAAGCATCAATAGAGAACCTGCCCACATCGGAACCCACCACACTGATTTCACCTTCCACGTTGTAGTGAAGCGTCTCACCTTGCGTTTTGCTCAGTTGGGCTCCCACGTAGATAGTATTCTCATTGTACGAGACTGTAGTGGCATCGGCAGTAGGCAGTGCATAGTGTCGTATGATATGCGTGCCATAGAGTTTCAGTCCAGCCTTTGCCCATTTATTAAATCCCTCCATCATAGAGACGGCGAAAGTGTTTTTCAGTTCATAGTAATGCGATTTGTCGTATATGCTGTCGCCTTGATATTTTCCCGAATTGTAGAAATCTTCCAGGTAGTAATCGGTAGGTGTCTTGTAAGCCTGATAGAGTCGTTTGTAGAAATCCCACTTGAGAGTATGAATGAAACTGGTGACCGGCACATACTCATTTTTCACCCATGCCGTGTCGGCAGCCAATTTCAAGGCAGTAGAATCCTGTCTGCCGATGGCACTTTGTTCTTTCCGTTGTCTCTCATATTCCTCCTCGTCGAACTCCATGCCCTGCTTCACCGCTTCTTTTCTGGCCTTCTCCATTGCCTCCTGAGCCTCTTTCTCCTTAGCGGCAGCCATAGCGAAGCGTTTAGCCTCCTTCTCCTCCTCCGTCATAGGCACCTTGCGATTGAAGCCCACATTGTATCTGTGGGAGAAGAAGATATGCTGATTGTCGTTACGGTTCCAGTTTTTCTCGAGCATGGTAGGTATTTCGTTCTCCGAATAGTTCTCGGCAAACTGTTCTGGGTGGGTGATATAGTTGTCATTGGTGATACCTCCATTTTCGGCCTGTTTCAGGTGGTTGAGTGATGCGAGGAAGTGTGCCTCGTACCTGTCGCCCACATACGAGCCGAACAAGGTATAGTCGAAGAGCGATGAACTATTGTTCTGGTAGTAGCCCCGACCATACATATAGTCGAAGATGAACCCCACGCCCAGTTCTTTTCCAGCATTGACAGCGAACTCCGCCTTTATCCTGTCCTCGCCTGTAGTAGAGCCTCCGCATGAAGTATAGGTGAGGTTGGTGATAGGTGTGTAGGTATTTGTGAAATGGAAGTCGGATACTGGGTGCATGAAATAACTGAATCCCTGTACCGGTCCATATATATCATCTTCTTGTCGGTCGATAAAGATACGGTTGAGTCGTGGTCCGCCCATGTTTCCTGTGAAGTTGTACTCCCCCCTCAGTCCTGATGTAAAGACCGAGTTCATGTACATGTACGACACGGTGTCTGGGATATCCGGAGTGCGGTCGCCGAATTTCTCATCGACGGTCCACACCCTCAGTCCACGGTGTATCTCTTTGTGTTGACTCTGTATGGAGTCGCTTCTGGTCTGCGATTTGGTGAGCACAGTGCCATCATCGTTTATCTGATTGAAGTCTTGTGCATGCACAGAGAGCGTCATACAGAGAGAGATGGTGGCAGCAAGCAGTCTGACGATAGATTTCATGCCTGTAGTCACTTGATAAACCTGAGTCCGCATTCTACTATTTTGAATGCCATAGCCACGAGCACTATGATAGTGCCGGTAGTTCTGTCGTCCTGTGTGAGATAGATAACCACGCCCACGATAGCAGTAAGCATGAAGAGTATATTGAGCACGTTTCTCACTGCGAAGAATCTGTCCCTCTGCTTATTTCTGATATGGTGTTGCGGTTTTTTTGCTACGGATTGCTGTTGTTCTGTATTTTGCATTTCAGTTGATTATAGCGAGTTGAATATTTTCCATAAGTTCATTCATACGGTCTACTGTTTTTCTTCGGAATTTTCCCGAGAAGGGCAACAGTTTTGTGCCTTTTTTGTTTACGGCAAACTCGTTGGTGATCCATTCTTCTGCTTTGAATCTCCTGGTGGTCCTTTGTTCCTCGTATACATAGTGTATGCGGAATGCCTTAGCGTTCACCTTCCCATCTTGGCATGTTATCATGAGCGTATAGATGAGTCGTGTGCGGTCGAGTGAAATGAATGTACTGTTAAACACGAGCCATTCATTCATATTGCAAACAATGGAATGCTCTGTAGGATTGATGAGAGCCACT
Source organism: uncultured Prevotella sp. (assembly GCA_946186945.1). Taxonomy (GTDB): domain Bacteria; phylum Bacteroidota; class Bacteroidia; order Bacteroidales; family Bacteroidaceae; genus Prevotella. Next base: position 14,195 of record CAMHPC010000022.1, on the reverse strand, counting down.
CGTGCCAATTCGGTTTGTGGTTCCTCCTTGATTATTCTTTTGAGGTAATCGAGCATGTGTTGATAATTCTCCTCATCGGAGCGTGAAGTATCGAAAGTCTTCTGCCACGTCACCTCCCCATTTACCACCGGCACCACCTCTTCTGGCAAGTATGCCTGATATCGATAAGTATCATCTGCATCTTCACTGTCTGTTTGCGTCTTTTCGGTTTTTTCCGGCTGTTGTTTTTCCGTGTTCGTCTGTTGTGGAGCATCTGGGCTCACCCACTGGGCGATAGCAGACTGGCTGACGGTGAAGCCCAATATCATAAGGAACAACTTACCAATTTTCATATTGCTATAAATTTAAAGTAGTGAAAGTGTCACTGCACGTTAGTATCCATTTCAGCCTACAAAGATACGATTAAGTGAGCGTAATTCAAAAAGATAGATGATGTTTTTCATTTCACCGACTTTTTTCGGTGAGAATTACTGACCTTACTATTGACCGACGATGCCAATGTGACGCTTCTTACTATCTACGACAAGGACGAGATAGACAATGTTTCCGATGAATACATTCGCTGGCTCATCAGTGAGGCAGTGAAGTAGCCCTACTCCAACACCATCCTCCCCTGCCTGGCTCCGTGCCGTGCGGGGGATTTGTATATATTTGTGAGATTTCTGTCCGAAGGACACTCATTTGATTCGTTAAATTCAGAATTTATATATTGGGAGTCGATACGCGAGAAATATTACAAATCTATTCAAATCATACAGACACGTAATCATTGAAAATCAGAATACCATAATCTGTCTGCAAATACAATGTAACTATTTGGATTATGCAATACAATAGTAATTATAAAAAATAGTGTACCTTTGCACACAGATAAAACAATATTCATAGCACCTGTTGTGACAGAAAGATAATATGTACAGTCTGAAATATCGAGTGACCACAAGTACCTGTGACAGTGAGGGACGGCTGAAACTCTATTCAGCGCTCCAGATGATGCAGGACTGTTCGGAGATGTGGATAGACTCCGAGCCTGGAGTGAAGCAGTATTTTGCGGAGCAGAATATGGCACAGTTGCTGGCAACGCGCCAGGTGGAAATAGTCCGTGTGCCGGAGTATAAAGAGGAACTGACGGTGGCGACATCTGTTTATGGTATGAAGCCGATGTTCGGATTTCGCAACACCTTCATCTATGATGCTGAAGGCAAGCCCTGCTACAGGACATGGAGCATGGGAGCATTCGTTGACAAGGAGGCGGGCAAACTGAAACGAGTGGATGATGCCACGATAGCGTCGATGCACTTAGAGCCCCAGTTGGAGATGCACTACCGCGACCGTAGGATTATCCTACCCAAAGAAGGTGGTGATGTGTTCGAATCTATCAAAGTGCTCCGTGCCGACATCGATTACAATCGCCACATGAACAACGCCAACTATGTACGCATGGCGATGGAACTGTTGCCGGCAGACTTCGAGGTAAAGGGTCTGAGAGTAGAATACCGTGTTGCCGCCAAGTTGGGCGACGTGCTGACGCCAACAGTCTATCAGACGGACGGAGGTTTTGTGGTAGCCTTATTCCTCGGTACCGAGGCGAGCTCTATCATTGAGTTTACGACATAGTTTCTACTCCAGCCAGATATTATTTAAACCATTTGCGTGTGGCTCGCAGTTGGTAACCGTAGACCATGCACGTGGTAGTGAAATATGCGAATGCCTGTATCCACAGACATTTTATCTCAGGCAGCACCTGTTCTATAGTAGCACCCATGCTGCTGACGCCCACGTAAGAGCGAATACCGAAAGTGCTTGGGAAGAGCCACGACACCCCCTGCCATAATCCCGGGATATTAGACTTGGGCCACGACACTCCACTCATGAAGAGCAGCGGCACCGATACGAACACAATGAGCAGCATCACATTCTCGCGATACCTTACCATACAAGAAACCGTCATGGCAAAGAAAATGCAAGCCAAGATATACGGTATCATCATCAACAAGAGGTCTGAGCCATGTGCGAACATGGGGAAAGAAAACAGCCGTGGTATGACCAGAGCGAGGAAAGCACCCATGACAGCATAAATCATGAGATAGCAGAGAGCCTTGCCAAGGACTACACGCCCTACCCCCCTATATGCAGGGTGATAAGGAATGAGCAGTCCGTTGGGGTTGGCCTCACGCGCCGTACCTGCCGACATGCCCACGCCGAGCACGAGCGTCTGTTGCAGTATGAGCATGAGCACAGCCGGCAGCAAACAGCTGCCATATCCCCCTGAGGGGTTGAACATAGCAACTCCCTCTACAGCCAGCGGTTGGGCAGTAACCATATCCTCATGTTTGGTATAGTTGCCTGCGAGTTTTGTGCGCAGTGCAGCCCCCAACCGTTGAGTCACCATGACCGCCGTCTGATAAATGGCCTTGTATGTGAGCATGAGCGACATATCGCAATACACGCTCACCGCCGTCTGCTGCATGCGGTTGAGATTGGTAGAGAAATCGTGTGGAATGAGATAGACGCCCTTTACCAATTGTCTGCTGACGAGCGACTTAGCCTCGTCGAGATTGTCGGCATGAAACATCACCTTTACATCGGGAGTGGCATCGCACTGACGTATAAACTCACGCGAGAGAGCAGAGTGCGACTGGTCTACCACCACCACAGGCACCTCATGCACCGCCTCGTTGTTGTATACCCACGAATAGAGCAGTGGGTATGCCAGCGGCACTAAAAAGAGGAACATGAGCACACCCTCATCGTGCACCGAGCGTTTGAGTTCCTCTTTCCAGATGAATGCCATATCCTGTATGGCTTGAAACATATTATGGAATATAGACATAGGTGAGCATTGCGTTTTTTATTTTCTTTACTACGAACCACGGCAGCAGCGTGAACCCCACGAGCGCCACGAGGTGGAACCAGGCATCAGTGAGCGGGAAGCCATTGAAGACCGTAATCTGGTATATCATGAAATAATGCCGCAGTGGGAAGAGCCACGACAGGGCTTGTAGCGGAGCATCCATGCCCATGACGGGGAAAGCCGATCCTGCCATAGATATGCTGAGCACCGCCCATAGCGACGATATACTCATAGACATGCGCAGCGAGGGCATGAGTCCGAAGGCGAATATGCCGAAGCCGACAGAAGCCAAGACCTGGAGGAAGCATAGCAGCACGATATCCTCGACACCCCCAAGGCGTGGGAAGTGCAGACTGCCGTAGATATATGCCTGAAAGAGAAGCACCACCGCCAGGAACACCAATACGTGAACGACAAATTTGCCAATGATAGCCACCACTATATTCCCGTCCGCACGTGCCAGCCACTCCTTTCCTGTATCAAACTTCAGTTCCATGCCCAGCGAATATGCAGCGAGCAGCATCATGAAGAGCATCATTATGCCCGGCACCATAGCAGTAGAGAGGTAGACGTTGTAACTGCCCTCGGGGTTTGCTATCTGGTGTGTATCCACGATGATCGGTTGCATAAGCGTCTGCACCTGTTTTGCAGGCAGTCCTTTAGCCGTCATGACCGACATACCCACCGCAGCCGAGCCGAGTGCAGAGATAGTCTTGAGGTCCTTCATCGCCAGCGAGCCCCCCATCATCGACGTCATAGTGTAGTAGAAAGAGATAGTAGGCTGTCGTGAAGCCAGCAATTTTTCAGACATATCCTCCGGAATGTAGAGGAAGGCGTAGACCTCGCCTCTCTGCACCGCATCCCTCGCCTCGTTGAAATTATTGAAATGCGCCACCACCCTGGAGTTTTGAAAAGCATCGAGTTTTCTTGTCAGAGCCCTGGATGTGGCACTATTGTCCAGGTCCACCACTCCCACAGGCATGTCTTGTGGCAGTCCCTCATCGAGCAACGAAGTGAAGAAGAAAGCCGAGAGCAGCGGAAAGACCACCATACAGAAGCCGTAAATACGGTTACGGTATATGATGCCCAGTTCGCGCAGTGCTATATCTCTTATTTGACGTAGGATTTTCATCGTCAGGGTGTATTATTTCTGTTTGAGCACGAGCGTCATGCCAGGTCTCAGTCCGTCGAACTTCTCTATGGGTCGTGCTTTCATCTCAAATGTTTTCACATCATACTGTCCTGAAGCCTTGGTAGCCTTCCACACAGCATAAGAGCCCTGGTCTTTGAGCGAATAGACTTTCATCTTTATCTCCTTGTCGAACGAGGGGACATATGCAGTGAACTCGCTACCTATTTTCAGTCCCTTGAGTTGTGTCTCACGCACATTGAACGTGCCCCACATATCGTTCATAATCGAAACCGACATGATGGGCGAGCCAGTGCCAACGAGTTCCCCCACCTTAGGATAGATCTCGCTCACCTCACCCGCCATCTGCGCCGTCTGCACCGTTTCGCGGATATACGAGTTTACCTCCTGCACGGCACCTCTTGCCCTGTTCACCATAGCCGCCGATGCTTTTTTCTCCTCCATTCTTGCGCCATTTACCGCCATATCGTATTGACTTTTAGCAGCCATCATCTGTGCCTCGGCAGCCTTGTACTGAGCGTATGCCTCGTCACGTTTCTGTGCAGAGAGCACCCCTTCGTCGAAAAGTTTCTGTACGCGGTTGTATGATTTCTGCATAATATCCACTGCCACCTTTGCCTGCTCATACAGTTGCTGAGCCCCTTGTATCTGTTCCTTTCTTGCCCCGTTGTCAGCCATCTCGTGCATAGCAGATGCAGCATCTACGGCACTTTGCGCCTGCGACATCTTGGCTTGCACCTCAGGTGCTTCGAGTATAGCGAGAGTATCGCCCACGTTGACATAGTCGCCCTCTTTCACCCTGATCTCTACGATACGTCCCGGCACCTTGCTCGACACTCGGTATTCCTCCACCTCCATCTGTCCCTGTATGAGGTCTGGGTCGCGGTCGAGAGCAAAGAAGCCGATGATAGCCACCGCAACGATTACGGAAGCGAAGCCCACGATAGCGAGCATTATATTGGCATGTTGTTTTTTTGCCTTTTTAGATTTTTCAGAACTTGTGTTTTCAGTCATTTTTGTATGAATGTTATAGTGTTTTTATTTCATCAGAATATAAATCCCAGATTGATGTAGAAATTGACCTTTTTAGTATGGTTGCTATACCCCAGCGTTGCCCCGAGTGGTCCTGCTATGGTATAGAAGGCGTATGTAGCCTGCACGCCGAACATAGTCTTCTCTTTGAACAGATTCTTCAGTCTGTCGGCACACTGTGCTCCGGTGAGCCCCAACAGCACATAGTGTTTGGTGCCTATACGTTGCTGCACTTGCAGTTGTGCTGCTGCAAGATGTTTGTTCATGTATTCTATGTTTCCTATTCCGGCGAACGGCATTTGCTGTTCCACGTAGTGTCCGAACCACTGTCCTCCCACCACATTGCCGAAGCACCATGGCACCTCAGAGCCGAAGAGCATACGACCGTAGAGAAGAGGCTGGAAGGTAGTACGGGGAGTGATGGGCAGTGCCGTGCGCCACAGCGCGTTGACATCGCTCAGTCCTGTATTGCCATTGAGTTTGGCAAAATTGTCTGTTATGTATGCATACTCAGCCTTAAACCTGCTGCCCTTGGTAGGGAAATACCAGTTATCCTCGCTCACATAGTCTACCCGAGCCCTGTAACTGAAGTAGTGGTCGTTTTCGAGATTGACCACAGTAGAATGTTCTGCCTCGAGTTTGTTGTGATAGTGTACATAATCCCACCTCAGGCCGAGCGACAGGTTGAGATGGTCGAGATAGAAATTGATGGGAGTGAACATAGCCTGCGACTGATTGTACTCCACGTTATAGTCGCGGTTGCCCTTGATATATATATTCATATCGTTTCTCCGGAAAGTGTAGGAGATTTTGGGTCGGGTGAAACTACGTGGGTGCAAAGTGAGTTCTGCTTGTGCCATGATGCGTCTGCCGAGCCGTACAGTGAGGTCGACGTCCATTGGCATTTTAGTATGCAGCGGAATATCTGCCCCCAACTGCAGTGCAGCATATTCCTCAGTGTCAAATCTCAAGCCAGCGTAGAGTTGTACCGTCTTTCTGTTTCCCGGTGTGACCACCACCCTGACCCCATCGCCTTCGGGCACGAGATGACAATCGGCAGAGGTATAGAAGAGGTCCACCCTCATGCATGTAGTAATCTGTTGTTGCAAGTCTACATCGACGCTGTCCACCTTGTTTAGGTGAAATTTATTTCTTATGAAGCGTTCCTCCTGTTTAGTGATTTTTTCGAATACGAATTGTGTTACCTTTCGTTTCTGCGTCATCACTCCGGGCTGTAAGGGTTGCAAGATGCGTGGTTTGTACGAGTCGTCGATACCGATACGCTGCTTGAGGTTTATGAGTTCGTCCCAGTGTCTCATACCCTCCTCTTCGCCCCTTCGTATGAGCGTGTCGATGGCGTTGGGTGTGAAACTTGCCGACCCATATCCCGTAGTATTCACGCGTATTGGCACATCTGTTATGGCGAGGTTCTCATCGTACTTGTTTTTGCAGTTCACGTCAATAATCTGACTGAGAATACTCATGGTGTTTCCCATCTGTTCCGCCCCTTTCGGTTCCCCTTGCACCGTGACACCGATGATGATATCAGCCCCCATCTGTCTTGCCACATCCGCCGGATAGTTGTTTCTCAGTCCACCGTCCACCAGCACCTTATCTCCTATTCTGACAGGTGAGAAAGCCGCAGGGATAGCCATACTTGCCCTCATGGCCTGAGGCAGGTAACCGCTATGGAAATCCACCTCGCTATTATCGATGATATTGGTAGCCACACATGCGAAGGGAATGGGCAAATCCTTAGAGAAGTCGAGCGAATCGGTATATCCTGTGCATAGAGTCTGAAAGAGTTCCTTTAGGTTCTTTCCCTTAATCAGTCCACCGTCGTCGTTGTTTCTTTTTCCGAAGGAGAAGCCTCTGGAGAGCGCATAGGTATACTGACTTCGTTGGTCGTCGAGACTTTGATTTACCATATTCTCTCTGTCGGAAATGACGAAAGTCCAATCCTGCTTCCGCACCATAGAGTCGAGAGAATGTGCATTGTATCCGATAGAATACAGTCCGCCGATGATGCTTCCCATGGACGTGCCGGTAATGATATCGACGGGGATGCCTGCTTTTTCTATCACTTTTAGCACACCTATGTGAGCCATGCCTTTGGCACCACCTCCAGAAAGAACCACCGCCACCTTTTTGCGAGCGTTTTCTGAGTGAATAGTATCAGATGTCTGCGCAAAAGCGAAATAATGTATAGCGAAGACGGCTAAAGCCATCAGTAAAAATCTTTTATTCATACCTTCTACGGCATCTCAGAAAGAGAGTATACTTACTGTATAATAACTGTATAATTGCAGTTACAAAAGTAGTGAGAATAGTTTTGTTTAGGAAATAAGTGAGAAACATGAGTTTTTGTTTTAATATTTTTTAACATATTTTACATTGAATAATAATTTCTTCATGAATAATGCAATAAACAGGCAGAATACTCGTTTGAATGTATAGTTTATAAACTTTAGTATACATATATGAATATAGCGATTGTAGGAACAGGATACGTAGGATTAGTGAGCGGAGCCTGTTTTGCAGAGATGGGCATTGACGTGACATGCGTAGACATAGACAATGCCAAGATAGAGAAGTTGTTGAACGGTGAGATACCCATCTACGAGCCTGGTTTGGATGACCTGGTGACCCGCAACGTACGTCAGGGTCGTCTGCATTTCACCACCTCCCTTTCGTCCGTGATAGACGACTGTGACATAGTATTTAGTGCAGTAGGCACCCCTCCCGACGAGGATGGTTCAGCCGATTTGCAGTATGTGCTGGCTGTGGCGCGTGAGTTTGGTCAGAACATCAAGAAATACACAGTGCTTGTGACCAAGTCTACCGTTCCTGTGGGCACAGCCCAGAAGGTGAAACAGGCCGTAGAGGAAGAGTTGCGCAAGCGCGGTGAGGACATAGCGTTCGACGTAGCCTCCAATCCAGAGTTTTTGAAAGAGGGTGCTGCCATTCAGGACTTTATGAATCCCGACCGTGTAGTAGTGGGTGTAGACACCGAGCGTGCCCGCAAGGTGATGACCCGTCTGTACCGTCCCATCATGCTCAATCACTTCCGTGTGATATTCACCGACATCCGTTCTGCCGAGATGATAAAATACGCCGCCAACAGTATGCTTGCCACCCGCATATCCTTCATGAACGACATAGCCAACCTGTGCGAACTGGTAGGCGCCGATGCCGAGATGGTGCGCAAGGGAATAGGTGCCGACACCCGTATAGGCAGGAAGTTTCTCTACCCGGGTTGCGGTTACGGCGGTTCGTGTTTCCCCAAGGATGTGAAGGCCCTGATAAAGACAGCCGAGCAGAACGGCTATCCCATGCGTGTGCTTCGCGCCGTAGAAGAAGTGAACGAAGCGCAGAAACGTCTGGTATTCGACAAGTTGGTGAAGGCCCTTGGTGGTGAATTAAAGGGCAAGCGCATAGCAGTATGGGGCTTGGCATTCAAGCCCGAGACCGACGACATGCGTGAAGCCCCCTCACTGGTAGTGATACAGTTGCTGCTGGAAGCCGGTTGCACCGTACGAGTGTTCGACCCCATAGCCATGGACGAATGCAAGCGCAGGATAGGCGATGTGGTGGAATACGCCAAGGACATGTATGATGCCACCCTGGATGCCGATGCCCTGCTGATGCTGACCGAATGGAAGCAGTTCCGCATACCCTCGTGGGGAGTGTTGAGCAAGAGCATGCGCAACGCCCTGATAATAGACGGTCGCAACATCTACGACCCGCAGGAGATGGAAGAGAACGGCTTTGAATATCACTGCATAGGTCGCTGAGATGAGCATCGAGGAGCCCCATCGACAGCCGTTGCTGGGAATGTCCGTCTCAGAGTTGCGTGATGTTGTGACATCCCTTGGCATGCCTGCCTATACAGGTGGGCAGATAGCCAAGTGGGTGTACGGAAAACGAGTGCGCAGCATAGACGAGATGACCAACCTCTCCAAGATGAACCGCGAGAAGTTGTCTGCTCGCTACACCGTGGGCTGCCTGCCCCCTGTGGACAGTCAGCACTCTACAGACGGCACTGTGAAATATCTGTTTCCCACCCACGACGGCCACTATGTGGAGACCGTTTACATACCCGATGGCGAGCGTGCCACCCTGTGCGTATCGTGCCAGGTAGGTTGCAAGATGAACTGTCTGTTCTGCCAGACCGGCAAGCAAGGTTTTCACGGTCATCTGAGTGCCTGCGATATACTCAACCAGATATACTCCCTGCCTGAGAGCGAGAGTCTGACCAATATAGTATATATGGGTCAGGGCGAGCCGATGGACAACATCGACAATGTGCTCCAGTCTCTCCGCATCCTCACCTCACCCGACGGCTGGGCATGGAGTCCGCGCCGTATCACTGTGAGCAGTGTGGGCATGCGCCGCCACTTGGAGCGTTTCCTCAACGAGAGCGAATGCCATGTGGCGATAAGTTTGCACAGTGCCATACCCGAACAGCGTGCACAGTTGATGCCCGCCGAACGTGGCATGTCGATACGCGATGTAGTGGAACTGCTGCGCCGTTATGACTTTGCCCATCAGCGTCGTCTGTCGTTTGAGTATATCGTCTTTGGCGGTCTGAACGACAGTGAGGCCCATGCCCGCGCCATAGTGCGCCTGTTGCGTGGCATGGACTGCCGTATCAACCTCATCCGTTTTCACACCATCCCCGGCACCATACTCCATGGAGCCAGTGAAGAGAAGATGCTATGGTTGCGCGACTACCTGACCCACCACGGACTGTACACCACTATCCGTGCCTCGCGCGGAGAAGACATCATGGCAGCCTGCGGACTGCTGTCTACACAGCATCAGGAGCAAGAGAGTGCCGAGTCACAGGTTCCAGCCCCATGACGAGAGCCACGCTGATAGCCCTGACATGCCTGTTGGCGGGTTGCAGCGGCGCCCCCCTCTTGCCAACCAGCGGCGGCAGAGCCTACAGTGTGATACTGGAAGGCGACCGAGACAGCATAGTGTACTGTGAGTTGAGTCGTTCCATCTACGGATTGCCCCAGAGTGAGCCATGGTATGATGTGACCACAGTGGACGGTGGGGCTACGACCGATGTGAGCCGTGCCCGCAATATAGTAAAGGTAGAGTGCGACAGCACCCGTTTCCACTACAGTCACCTGCGCTATGCCATCGATGTGGATGCAGTACCCCAGATAGTGGTATATGTGCGCAGTGCCAGCATGGAAATGCTGAAAGCCGACATGAAAATACTGGGTGAGAAGTTGCGACAGTTGCTCTACAAAGCCGAACAGCACCGAGCGTCGGCACGGTTGGAGAGCGATTACAATCCCGATGCGCGGCATGTTCTCCAACAGGAATTCGGCATAGACATGTATGTGCCAAGAGAGTTGACCCGCCACCATACCGGCAAGGGTTTCCACTGGTGGAGTGATGGCAGTGCCACAGTGATGCGCAACATCTGCGTGTATCACCTAAGCCACTGGAGAGCCGAGAGTCACGAGCAATTGCGCGACAGCGTGCTCTGCCGCGAGATATTGGGCGAGTGCGACAGCATGCACATGAGCAGCGTGCGGGGCAGTGCCAGAGTGGAGCGAGTGAAGAGGCACGGCAGCGAAGAATATACCGTAAGGGGTCTGTGGGAGATGCACGGCGATGCCATGGGCGGAGCCTACGTAGACCGCATAGTGCCCGACGGCAGTGGAGGGGCATGGGTGGCAGAGGCTTTTCTCTTTGCCCCTGGTGAGGAGAAGCGCAATGCCCTCAGGCAACTGGAAGCCACCTTATCAACTATGAAGACAAGCAATAAATAAAAACAAGATATGAACGAAGAAAGACGCATACGTGTGGCTATCACCCACGGCGATACCAATGGAACGGGCTATGAGCAGATATTCAAGGCGTTTGCCGAGCCCGAGTTTTTAGAACTGTTCACCCCCGTGATATACGGTTCGCCCAAGATAGCCTCTTACCACCGCAAGGCGCTTAACCTCCAGGCGCAGTTTACCATCATCAACAGCATAGACGAGATACATGAAGGCAAGATAAACATGCTGGCAGCCGTCGACGACGAAGTAAAAGTAGACTTAGGCGAGAGCAGTCAGGAGTCGTTGCTGGCAGCCCAGAAGGCTCTGGACCGTGCCATATCCGATATAGGCATCGGTGCCTTCGATGCCTTAGTGGCACTGCCCTTCGACCTGTCTCACATACCCGGCAGCGACAGTCAGGGTTCGTATATAGCCAGGAAACTGGGCATGAGTGGCGAGGAGTTGGATATCTACCAGAACGGCGGATTACACATAGCCGTTGCCACCCCCAAAGTGCCCCTGAGCAACACCTCAGAATACCTGAGTGCCGAGCGTCTGTCTCTGAAGATACGCAAGTTGTCAGCCAGTCTGAGCCAGGACTTCAACATCAGCACCCCCCGCATAGCCGTACTGTCATACAACCCCGAGCCCGACAGGGAAGAGCGAGAGGTGATAGTGCCTGTAATAGAGCAGTTGCGTGAGGAGCACCTGTGGGTGTTTGGTCCGTTTGCCGCCGACCGCTTTTTTGGCGACGGAGAATACACCAGTTTTGACGGTATCCTTGCCATGTATCACGACCAGGGCAAGATACCCTTCAGTCTGTTGAGCGAGCAGTATGGAGTGAACCTGACCAGTGGTTTGCCCACCATACTTGCCACCCCCACAGACGAGATTCCCGATGCCGAGAGCGGCAATGTGAGCGAGCAGCCCCTGCGCAGAGCCATCTATGCCGCCATAGACGCCACCCGCAACAGAAAGCGGTATATGGAGCCCTATGCCAACCCACTGCCGAAGTTGTATCACGAGAAACGCGATGACAGCGAGAAGGCCCGTTTTGCAGCGCCCAAGAAGCGTGAGGTCTCCGATAAAGCAGAGAAGGCAGAGAAGCAGTAAGGTATGAGCAAGAAGTACCAGAACGGTTTTTTGATATTCGGCCTTGTAGTCTTAGCACTGATGGTATCTCAGTTAGACTTCAAGGAAGTGTGGGATGGTGTGAGTCATGCCGGCTACTGGTTTTTCGGTGTAGTAATACTGTGGGCTTTTCTCTACGTGTTCAACACCTTCACATGGTGGATAATCATCCGCAGTGGCAGAGAGAAGGGCAGCCGTGAGCGTGTGAACTTCCTGTGGCTGTACAAAATAACCGTGTCGGGGTTTGCCCTCAACTATGCCACCCCTGGTGGGTTGATGGGCGGTGAGCCCTACCGTATCATGTCCCTTTCGCCCAAGATAGGAACCGAGCGGGCCTCCTCATCGGTGATACTCTTTGCCATGACCCACATCTTCAGTCATTTCTGGTTCTGGTTGGTAAGCATCATACTTTTTCTGATATTCAAGCCCATAGATGTAGGTATGGGCATACTCTTGGCATGTGCCAGTGCCTTCTGTCTGCTGGGTTTATGGTTTTTCATAGTAGGCTACCGTAAGGGTCTTGCCCTTCGTGCCATGCGTCTGTTGGGCAAGATACCCTTTGTGAAGAAGTGGGCAGTACCATTTATAGAGAATCACCGCGAGCAGTTGGACGAGATAGACAGTCAGATAGCCTCTTTGCACCGTCAGAGTCCTCGTACCTTCTTCACCGCCGTGCTGAGCGAGTTGAGTTGTCGTATCTGCAGTGCCCTGGAGATATGGTTTTGTCTGCGTGTGCTCAATCCCTCTGTAAACTACATAGACTGCATACTGATACTGGCATTCACCTCATTGTTTGCCAACCTTTTGTTTTTCATCCCCTTGCAGTTGGGTGGTCGTGAAGGTGGTTTCCTAATGTCGGCCCGTGGTCTGAAGATGACCGTATCTGAGGGAGTATTTGTAGCCTTGCTGGTTCGTCTGCGCGAGATAATATGGACAGCCATCGGTCTGCTGTTGATAAAGATAGAGAAGAAGAAGCAGGAATATTGAAAAATGTCTGCCATTTTTTCAGTTGTTTGAAAAAAAACATGTAATTTTGTCAGCCAAATGATGGAGACTATCAAACTCAGACAACTGAAGAGCGCTTATCACATAGTAGGCGACTGCGATGCATTGAACTACGCGCTTGACGTGGCAGTTCAGGTGGCTCGTACCGATCTCTCAGTGCTCATAGTGGGCGAGAGCGGTGTGGGCAAGGAAGTGATACCCCGTATTATCCACGACAACTCACCCCGCAAGCACGGCAAGTATTTCGCCATAAACTGCGGCAGCATCCCCGAGGGCACCATAGACAGCGAATTGTTCGGTCACGAGAAGGGTTCCTACACCGGAGCCATTGGTGAGAGTGAGGGTTATTTTGGCACCGCCAACGGAGGCACCATTTTTTTGGACGAGGTGGGAGAGTTGCCCCTGTCCACCCAAGCCCGTCTGTTGCGTGTATTGGAGAACGGCGAATACATCCGCGTAGGTGGTCAGACAGTGCTTAAGACCGACGTGCGTGTGGTGGCAGCCACCAATGTGAACATGCACAAAGCCATAAGCGAAGGTCGTTTCCGCAGCGATCTGTACTACCGTCTGAACGGAGTGCCCATCCAGATGCCCCCCCTGCGCGAGCGTGGTAACGACATAATCCGTCTGTTTCAGTTGTTTGCCCTTCAGATGGTAGAGAAATACCACATCCCCCACATCACCCTGAGCGAAGAAGCCAAGCAGGTGCTGTTGCACTACAAATGGCCTGGCAACGTGCGCGAGTTGAAGAATCTGACCGAGCAGATGGCGATAATGAGCGACGAGCGAGTGCTGAGTGCCACCACCGTGCGCCGTTACATCCCCGAGGACCGTCAGAGCACCGAACTGGTACCCCTGAACAACAACCGTGGTCCTCACAGTTACGAGAGTGAGCGCGAGATGCTATTGAAGATACTGTATGAGTTGCGCACCAACGTAGGCGACCTGCGCAGGGAGTTGAACGGTCTGCGCAAGCAGATAGACGACGGCACCCAGTTGCACATAGCAGCCACCAACCGCTCAGCCCTCTACCCCACCCATCAGGAGCCCCCCATAGTCCCTGCTGAGAGCAACAAGATAATAAGCAAGTTGCCGAGTGTGGAAGATGCCGAAGCAGAGGAGTTGGACGAGCCGGAGAGTCTGAATCTGAGCAGCCTTGGTCGCCAGATGGTAGAGAAGGCACTGGAGCGTAATGGTGGCAACCGCAAGAAAGCCGCCAATGAGTTGGGCATCAGCG